>CAYYJM010000061.1:0-26219 GCA_964471755.1 uncultured Alcaligenaceae bacterium | reverse complement strand
TCGTCTACACGGTCACGTCCACCCTGGCGGTGCCAACGTCGCTGACGCTGGCCAACACCGCCACAGCCACGGTCGATGCCTTCAGTACGGACACCAACCCGGCGGACAACACGGCGACGGAGACGGACGACGTCTGGTTCCATCCGGCGTTCGCTCTGAATCCGGCACCGGACCTTTACACGCCGCACCCCACCGCGAACAGTAATCAGGCCTTCATCCAGGGACTGTACCATCAGGTGCTGGGACGCGAGGGCTCGGCGGGCGAGGTCGATGGCTGGGTGCAGCAACTGAACGCTGGCCTGAGCCGGGACGTGGCCGTCAACGCCTTCGTCAACTCGCAGGAGCATCGGCAGGAGCAGGTCGAGTATTACTACCAGACGTTCCTCGGTCGGACGGCCGTGGGCGATCCGGGCGCGACCGGCTGGGTGAATCTGCTGCTGGCCACCCAGGACGAATCGCAGGTGATCACGGGCATCCTGACCTCGGCGGAGTTCACCAACGCTCACTCGAGCAATGCCGACTTCGTCACCCAGTTGTACCAGCAACTCCTGGGTCGCGAGCCGGATGCTGGCGGGCTGGCCAGCTGGGAAGCGCAACTGGCTGGTGGGGCCAGCCGGGCGTCGGTCGTGCAGGCATTCTTGCACTCGGCTGAGGGAGCGGGCCTGGCCACCGAGAGCCTGTACGTGGGCTACTTCCATCGGCCCAGCGATGCCGGTAGCGCGGGTGCCGAGGCCGCCCTGCAGTCCGGATCACTGACGTATTCCGCGCTGATGGTCAGCTTCCTGAGCAGTGCGGAGAATGACGCTCAGGCAGCGCAGAACGTGCCCTGAGCGCCGACACAGGGGCACAGACCGGAGCGAGTCCCCTTCTCGCTCCGGTCTACGTCGTCCGCGAGGCGCAATCCGCGAGTTGCCGGATTTCTTCGATTTCCCCCTTCCCTTCGGAGGGAGAGCCGTCTATAGTAAGGGTGTGTGGTAAACAACCCACACGAATGACCGCGGCGTGGAGCAGTGGTAGCTCGCCAGGCTCATAACCTGGAGGTCACAGGTTCAAATCCTGTCGCCGCAATAACTTACAAGAATCTTGAATGACGGCCGATGAGTTCCTCATCGGCCGTTGTCATTTCCTCTTCTTCCCCTTCTCCCTGACTTGTGGTACAACAGGGACGACCCTTCGCCGTTGCGGCCTCGGGATGGATTCTCGGTCACACGGGCTACATGCATGGCAGGACGCTTTCGCTACGCCGCATTGATGCTGGCACTCCTCGTGCCAGCCGCACCACTGGCGGCCCAGTTCATCGACACGGCCGGCTTTGTTCGCGGTCTCTTCCGCGACTACCTGGGCCGCGACCCCGGCCCGGAGGAACTCTCCGCCTGGATTCGCAGCATGCAACGCGGTACTCCCGCCAGCGAGGTGCATGCCTACGTCCTGGCCAGCGATGAGTGCTTCGCTCGCAATCGACGCGACCCGGCCACCTGGATCCAGGCGGCCTTCAGCGTGGCGCTTCGTCGCCAGCCCACTCAGCGCGACATGAATTACTGGCTCGGCAAGTTCGACAGCTTCCGTGGCGACCGACTCGCCTGGTCCCGCGAATTCCTGCGCGGGGCCGACTGGCAGGCTCCCAATCCCACCCAGCCTCCCGTGTCGCTGCCGCCGCGTGATCTGCCGCTGCGGCTGGTGACGACCAGTCAGTTACTGACACAGTCGGTCCAGGCGGAGCTGCCCGGCAGTCGCGGCTGGCTGGCTCAGAGTCAGGCGAACAACCTGCTCACGTCGGCCGAGGCCAACCGCTTCGTGCTGGCCCGACCGGCCAACAACCCGGCCGCGTTCACGCAGGCCCTGACGAACCTGCAAACCACAGTGGACGCCCTGCGTGCAACCCTGGCTCAGGCCGGGCCAACGGCTCCGACCTCGCGTCAGTACGTCGAGCAGGTCTACCAGATCGTGGCTGCGATCCGCGATACGGTGCCGACACCGATCGTGCTGCCAGAGCCGCCACCGCCGCCCCTGCCCTCCGGGCCGATCGGGCCGGGTTGCATCGATCAGACCGGCTTCGACGAATTCGTCAACCGTACGGCCGCACTGCACCGCGAGACGCACGTTTTCGAGTCGATCCTGAAGAGTACCACTCCACGTGACTGGACGGTCGAACGGCTGATGCGCGATGCGGAGGCCTTCCACGCCGGCGTGGATCAGTTCAAGGTCGAGGTCAAGCTCGGCGCACGTCGATCGGACCTACAGGCCACCCTGGTACGCCTGCGTACGGACGCGGACCAGATCTCGTACCAGATGCGTCAGGGGAACGTCGATCGCCGGATCGCTCAGGCGTGGTACGACGTGGGCCTGGCACTGAACAGGCTGTCGGATTACGGCGGTGCGGCGGGGACCGGCCCGGCCGATCCGTGGCAGCCGGTGCCCTACACCGCAGGCAGTGGCGGCCTGCCCGTCAACATCGGCGGCCCGTCTCAGCCGACGGCGACGCTGCCCGGCCTACGCCGCCTGGACGAGGCCATCGCCCAGTGCGTCAGCCTCTCGACGGCGTTGACCCCGTATGCGTTTCAGTCGCCTGTCATCGCCTCGGTGCAGTCGGAGTTGCGGACGCTGCAAAACTCGCTGCTCGAACTTCGCCAGGTGGTTCAGCAGCGCGACTCGTGGACTCAGATGCAGCGATCGGTCGCTCACGTTCGGGCTGACTACCAGCGCGTCGAGGATCTGTGGAACCGGGTGCTGAACAGTCCCGGCGTGCCGCGTGACCTGCCCGATCTCTCCACGCTGCGGGCGGCCGTGCAGCAGGGCAGTGACCTGAACCAGTTCTCCTACCAGCCATGACCCGAAGAGGAAAGGATTTCTCCATGCGTTCCCTGATGATCACGACGGTCGTGCTGTTCGCGGGATTGGGTTTCGTCGCGGTGCCGAGCCCGGCCCAGCAGGAAGGACCGCCGGCCCCGCCACGGCCGCCGAGCGGCCCGACCGAGGCCGAGCGCAAGTTCGACACCCTGGTCCGCCAGGCCGCGCGGGTGCTGGCGGCCACCCAGGCCTACAGCGTCGAGGCCGTCTGCGACTGGAAGACGGCAGGCAATGGCCCCGAGCGCACCGGCCGAAACACCCTGCACATCGTCGCCGCCGGCCCGACAAAGGTGCGTCTGGAAGCGTCCTCGCCGCGGAACGGGGCGGACGGCGAGCTGCTGGTCGTCGCCGACGGCAAGACCCTGACGCGCCTGCTGACGGGCCGAAAGCTCTTCTCGCAGACGCCGAGCAGCAAACCGCTGGACGACCTCCAGCACGACGCCTTGACCCGACAGGCCCTGCGCGGAGCCGGGCTCGACTTCCTGCTCAAGACGGACCTCATCGGCCACGTGATGACGCAGACGGTCAAGGTGGTCGATCTCGGTCTGGTCGAGTCGGCCGGGCAGAAACTCCAGGCCTTCCGGCTCGGCATGGCGGACGGCCGCGAGATCGAGGTTCGGCTGACGACGGGCGATCGCCCCGTGCCGGTGGAGATGCACACCACGGTTCGCGTGCCGCTGGGCGAGAACAAGACGTTCGAGTTGAACCTGAACGCCCGGCTCAAGTGGAACCTGGACGCGAAGCCGGACGCGAACACGTTCGTGGCGAACCCGCCGGAGGGATCGCGCAAGGTGAACGACCTGACCGACGCTCTGCTCGACAGCGACGTGACGGCATTGCTGGGCAAGCCGGCCCCGGCCCTGACCCTGGCTCACCTCGACGGCAGCAAGGCAGACCTGAGCGCGTACCAGGGCAAGATTCTCGTCCTGTACTTCTGGGCGACCTGGGCCGCGCCGAGCATCCAGGACATGCCGGGCCTGAATCAGTTCGTGCAGACGTACTCCGAGAAGGGAGTGAACATCGTCGGCGTCGCGGTCGGTGAGAAATCGGCCGACGTGACGCGCTTTGCCGAGAAGCAAGGCTATCAGGGCAAGCTGCTGCTCGATCCGAAGGCGGACGCCCTGGCAACGTTGAAGACGAACGCTTTGCCGACCGTTCTGGTCATCGGCAAGGACGGCACGCTCCAGGCGTACTACCGTGGCGCTCGCCCGAACCTGCGTGAGCAACTGCGGCAGGATCTCGACCGCCTGCTCAAGGGCGAGCGTCTCGTGCCATAAAGACCCCCGGCGCGAACGGGGCGTGAGGTGACTCACGCCCCGAGCGTAGCAACCCATCGCGAGTCAGAACTGGCACGTCGTCGAACAGACAGAAGGAGCCAGCCATGAGAATCGTGCCGCTGCTGACGACCGCGCTGCTCATCACCGCAAGCACAGCGGCCGGCGAGTTCAAGAACGTCACCTGCGAAGGCACCTATCCGCATCATCTGCAAGGCGTCTGCACCGACGAGCGGGAGGCGATCTTCTGGTCCTTCACCACGAAGCTCGTGAAGACGGATGCCAGGGGCAAGGTCGTCAAACGGGTGTAGGTTGCCAATCACCACGGCGATCACGGCCTGAGCGGACTCACCGGTCCTGGCGGACGGTTGTCCAGAGTCATGGTCCAGCGCTGGACGATCTCCTTGCCACGACCATCTCGCGCGGCGACGGTCACATCACAGCGCGCGGTGGCATGGTCCGCCGGCACCTTCCACTCAATCCGGCCGGTGGTCCGGTCGATCGTCATGCCGCTGGGCCAACTGACCAGCCGAAACGTCACCGGTCCCGGTTCGATGGAGGCCGTCGGCGTGTACGTCCACAGGGCCCCTTTCTGGTAAGTCCGTGGCGGATCGGTGATGAACACGGCATGATCACGCTGGAGCCCGGCAAGGGCGGCGTCCAGATCAGCCGGAATCAACTGCAGTTCCTGGCGGCTCTCCGGGACGACAACCAGGAGACGGGCCTGCGGGATCAAGTGAACGCTGTTCTCGAATCCAAACTCCGCCAGTTCCTCGGACGGATACTGAGCCAGACCCGGCACATCGAGCTTCAGAAACGGCTCGGCATCGCCGGCGATGTGGATGCGCACAAGCGCCGGCCGGCCGCGCTGCGTCCCCACTGCGACGTGGAATGGCCCGTGGACGGCCGGCAGGTCGATCCGATCCGGCTGCGGCTCCTCCACCGGTTGTCGCGACCACGGGACGGCAGTCCAGTTCGGCAGGTAACCGTGCCCACCAGCGAAGACGTGGCGTTCCTCCACGCCGGGGATGACGAAGTAGGACCGTTTGCGGGGCTGGGTGTTTCCCGTTACCCCGGTCGTGGCCAGATTCAGTACCATGAAGCCGCTCGGTGCAGAGCCCAGGAGCCGGCCGAATTGTCGGCCCGTCGGTCCGGCCCGGTACTGGCCGCTCTGAATCTGGAGCCAGGCCGGGTCCCTCTCCTGGAAGCGGAAAGCCGGCACATGAATGCGCTGCAACGTCCTGACATCGAACAGCCGCGACTCGCGGTCCTTGACCGAAACGAGGAGCGGCCCATCGGACGCGTGCCCCAGACAGAACGAATCGATCTCTCCCTCGGGCAGGGCGAGCTTGCCGCTGGCTTCGTGAGCCCCGGTCTCCAGTGCGTAGCGATGGACCTGTCGCTGCTGACCGTCGTAAACGAGAACGTGGTGCATACTGACGGCCAGGCGGACCTTCTCGGCCGGGATGGCGATCTCACGAACGATCCTGGCAGCGCTGGCGTCGAAAACGGCGAGTTTCTTCGCTTTCGGCAGAAGCAGTACGAGGTAGCGGCCGCCACCACCGACGCACAGGCCGGTAGCCGCCTCGGACAGCCGCACCGCGGTTCGCTCGGTGATCGGAGCCGGCGTGATCGGCACGGGCGATGGCAATGCCGGCAGCGTCAGGTTGGCCATTCCGCGCACCGGCGGGGGAGGCGGTCGGCCAGCGAGCGACTCGTCGATTTCCGGCTTCAGCCGGATCGGCTGTGACACTTCCCGGCCGCTGGCATCGCGTACGGTCAGCACCACCTCGACCGGCTCACGATGATTCAACGGCACGTCCCAGAACACCTGGCCGGTCGGCCCGACGCTCATGCCGTGCGGGGCGTCGCTCAGCCGAAACGTCAAGGGCGGTCGGGTGGCATCGACCCGGGCCGCGTACCGGAAGATCGTTCCCTGCTGTACCGTCGTCGACGGCTCGCTGAGGAAACGCAGCCGAACCGGTGGAGGCGGACGCTCCGGGTTGGCCGGGTAGAGCCGCAGTTCATCGCGAGCGGGCGGCACGACGACGAGGAGATTGGCCTTCGGAATCCATTGCACACTCTGTTCGATCCCGAAGCCGCCCAGTCCGGCCCAGGCCGGCTCCCCGCCGTGCGGGCAGAGAGGCGTGTCGGTGACCGTCGCCAGCGGCTTCTTGTTGCCGTGACGGTACAGCCGGATCGTGCCCGCAGCGGTCAGGTCCATGCGGAACAGGTTCGGCGGGGTTGTCTTCGCCTCCAGGTAGTAGGGGCCATGCGCCGCCGGCAGGAAGAGCCGACCGTCATCGGCCGGGGCGTTGGGCAGGGTGGTAAACGCGGCGGAGAAGTCCGGCCCGCCCACCCCATTGAGGACGCCGAACCCGACCGGGTAGACGTGCTGGTCGTCTGGGCCCGGCACGACGAACGCCCCATTCCGGTTGAGGTCGAATCGGTCCAGGAAGGCCCGGTCGATCCGCAGTGTGGCCAGTTTCCCGGATTCGCTGGTGCCGAAGAGTCGTCCGGTGGCCCCGGCCCAGTAGTGAGTGCCGTGGAGCAGGCTCTCCTCCTGAGCATCCAGCGGGATGGCGGCGAGGGTCCGCAGGTCGAAGAAGCGGCCCTGGCTGGTGCCGGTCGGTTGCTGGCAACTGACCAGGAGCGGGCCGGCCGAGGCGTGGCCCAGGCAGAACGCGGTCATCTTCCCCACCGGCAGATCAAGCTGCCCCTGGCGTTCCAGAGCCCCGGTCTCCAGGCTGTAGCGGAAGACGGCCTTCGTCGCCGGTTCGCACACGACGAGGTGACTCATCCCCGCTGCGAACTGGATGTCATCGGCGGTGACGGCGACCGTGCGGACGATTCGGGCCAGGATGACGTCAAAGATGGCGAGGGCGTGACCTTTGGGAAAGTGAAGGATCAGGTAACGGCCGCCGCCGCCGAGACGCATCGCCGCCGCCGGTTCGGGCAGCTTGATCGACGTCTCCCGGCTGATCGGAGCGGGCCGGATCACGACTGGTTCGGGGAGCGGCAGTTCAGGCATCCCGACCGGTACAGGCAGGGCGGCCGGCTGTCTCGGCGGCCCGGGCGGACCACCGGCACGGCCCTGGACCAGGGGCACGCTGGCCGGTTTGATGCTGAACACAGCGAACGTGATCCGGGCCGCCAGGACCATTGCGACGAGGCAACCGACGACGAGCGACGCCACCGGAACCCACCGTCCGCCGGTCGATTGGTCTGGTGGTTCCGATTCATCTCGGTGACGGGGCGAACGTCCCGACGTCGTGACCCGGCCGTGCTGCGTTCGATCGCTGAAACGGTCGGCCGACTTTTCCGGTGGCGGGATCACCTGAGGGTTGGCGGACCACGCCGCACCTTCGTCGGCCGACTCGCCCGGCACCGAAAAGACCGCCTGGCAGCCGGCGCAGCGTACGTCGCCGGCGGGGAGATCGGCCGGCAACTTCAGCACCCGGCGACAGTGGGGACAGGTGATTTGCCGAGGCATGGCACTTCGCTCCTGTGGAATGGTCTTCGCGTGGCGTCAGCATACCGCACCGAAGACCGATTACAAGCGTGGAGGTCGGTCAGGGTGCATCTCCGGAGTGGCGAGACGTAGGGCGGGCCTGCGCTGGGACAGACCTCGGATCGTATCAGGCCAGGGAGGCGCTTCGGACCGCCCTCCATTTCGGCCTCCCCCACGGAAATGCACCCGGTCGGTCATGCCGTCGCGAGCCGACAGAGGTCGCACTCCTCATCCAACCTGCCCAGCACGACCATCGCCGAGGTACTTCCGGTCGATTTTTCACCAGTCCACCAACATCACACCAGGCCGGAAGTCGAAAAGAGGACGGGCTCACCTGCGAACCACGAGCGCCAGAGGGTGCCGGACGATGTCTCTCTCCCACCACTGCGACCTGTTCAAGGTGTTCACCGTGGAGGCCGCTCATCGCTTGCCGTACGTCCCGGCCGGTCACAAGTGTGGCCGTCTGCACGGACACTCCTTTCGCATCGAAATCCATGTTCACGGCCCCATCGACGAGGAACCGGGTTGGGTCATCGACTTCGCCGACATCAAGGCCGCCTTCGCCCCACTCCTTGACCAGCTCGACCACCACTACCTGAATGAGATCGATGGCCTGGAGAATCCCACGGCGGAAAATCTGGCCCGCTGGATCTGGTATCGACTTCGCCCACGATTGCCATTCCTGTCCCGAGTCGTCGTGGCCGAAACCTGCTCCGCCGGTTGCTCCTACCAGGGCCCCACGGTACCTGATTTTCCGGAAGTCCCTTGACTGTTCGCTGGCCGCTCCAGAAACTGTAACTGTGGTATGGACCTGGGCAGCCGCAGTTTCGCCGTCTACTCACCATCATTGAACTGTGAGCGGAGTCCGAGTAGCCATGCGACAGTTTTACCTCCTGGTTCCCTGCACCAAGAGGAAGGCCCTCCCCCCGCCGAGTTCTCTTCAGGTCGGGAGTCTGCCGACCGAGCTTTCGGTCATCGATCGTGCCCGGCTCTGGGTGCGGCGATTGATGCAGGCCGATAGCCGCCTCACTCCGGCTCGCAGTTTGTACGCGGGACCGGCCTGGACCACCGTCAACCGCGTGGCACAACACGTCGAGAAACACGGCGGGACCGTCCTGGTCGTCTCGGCAGGCTACGGACTCATCGGCCTGAATGCACCACTGGCGGCCTACGATGCCACGTTCAGTCGGGGCCAGCCGAACTCCGTGGTCCCGGCAAAGGCCGGCACTGACGAACGCGCCACCTGGTGGGCGACGGTCGCCGAATGGTCCGGTCCTGCGGGCAGCGGACCACGGACCGTGACCGAGTTGATTCGAGCGGCCCCGGACGCCGCCTTCCTGGCCGTCCTGTCCGAACCGTATCAGCAAGCCCTGCGAACGGATCTCACCACGGCCCGGCAGGCGCTCCGTGACGGTAACCTCGTGATCGTCGGCCCCGCCTCGAAGGCCCTGGCTGGCCTCCACCTTCCGTACACTGCCGCCCTTCAACGGCGGGTGGGCGGTCCCCAGGCCACGCTTGGCGTCCGCCTGGCGGCCCGGTTGCTGCATGACCTCGCACCCGAATCCTGGTCCGCCGACCATTTCCGACAGACTCTCGCCCACTGGGATGCTGACACCCCTGTGTCTGTTCGCACTCCCCGCGCACGCCTCGACGATGACACGCTCGTTGCGTTCATCCGCCAGCAGATGACAACGACGCCGACCGTCTCCGCAGAGAGCCTGCTGGCCCAACTGCGACGGTCGGGCCAGGCCTGCGGCAAGGAACGGTTTTTACGGCTCCACTCCCGAGTTCAGAGGTGAGGCATGGCCGGTAGTTCCCGCAAGATCATCCGCCGCCGAGCCTTGCGGCTGGCCCAGGACGCGGAACACCCGCTGTACGTCTTCAGCCTGACGGCCCGGGAACTGCTCACCGTTGCCGACATCTCGCGCATTACCCGTGACGAGGCCAACCGCATCGTCGGCTACCAGCGGCCCGAGGTCCGCCAGCACGTTCGCGACATCGTCGCCTACCTCAACGGCCCGCAGGTGCTGTTCCCCAACGCGATCATCCTGGCCCTTTCTTCCGCCGTCCGCTTCACCCGCAGCCGTGGACCCGAGAACGACGACGGCCTCGCCACCGCCGGCATCCTCGAACTGCCCGTCCCCGCCGATGGTCGATCGAAGCCGGCCTGGATCGTCGATGGTCAGCAGCGTGCCCTGGCCCTCTCGCAGTGCGATCGCCCGGACTTCCCCGTCCCCGTCAACGCCTTCGTCGCCGACGAGATCGAGTTGCAACGCGATCAGTTCCTGCGCGTCAACAATACTCGACCGCTGCCGCGTGGACTGATCACCGAGCTGCTGCCGGAAGTCTCAACCGCTCTGCCGGCGCGACTGGCCGCACGCAAGGTGCCGGCGGCCATCTGTGCCTGGCTCCATCAGGCTCCGACGTCGCCGTTCCACGGCATGATCCGGCGAGCCTCTGCCGGCCGGGCCTCGCGCGATCAGGGCGTCGTGGCCGACTCCGCCGTCGTGCAGATGGTCGAGGAGAGTCTCACGTCGGCGTCGGGCTGCCTGTTTCCCTATCGGAACATCGCCACCGGCGAGACGGACGGCGAGGGCATCTGCGCCCTCCTGGTCGCGTACTGGTCGGCCGTTCGCGGCGTCTTCCCCGACGCCTGGGGACTGCCGTCTCACAAGAGCCGTCTGATGCACAGTGTCGGTATCCGGTCGCTCGGCCGACTCATGGACCGGGTCATGGCCGGCATCTCCGCCCGTGATCCTCGTGCGGTCGAGCAGGTGGCTGTCGAACTCGGCCGGATCGCCCCGATCTGTCGCTGGACGGCGGGAGTCTGGGAGGAGCTGAACAACCTGCCCTGGGATGCCGTCGAGAACACGCCTCGACACGTTCGCGTCCTGTCGAACTACCTCATCCGGAGCTACGTTCTGGCCAAGGAGGGCGGATGAGGTTCTTCTTCCCCGACGCCCAGGATTTCATCGATCCCGGCTTCGACTTCGAGCGCGAAGCGTACTCGCCGGGTCGGGTGCGGCAGCGCGACGACCGCTACGCGCATGAGATCTTCCCGGTGCCGCCCTACGATGGGATGCTCGTCTCCAAGGCCATCGCGGACGGTGGCGGCACTGACAAGGAGCAGAAGTATTCCGCAGCCCAGCGCCGCCGACTGCTGTGTGTCGGGGCTCGCGAGTTTTTCCGGCTGGAGGGGCTGCCGCTGGAGACGATGGGCGACTGCGGAGCCTTTTCCTACGTCCGTGAGAAGGTGCCACCGGTGACCGTCGATGAGGTGATCGACTTCTACGAGGCCTGCGGCTTCAATCGTGGCGTCTCCATTGACCACGTCATCCTGGGATATGACCCGACCGTGGATCGGGGTCTGCCCGGTCTTGACCTGGTGCCCGAGGACTGGCGAACCCGTCAGACGATCACCCTGGAACTGGCCTCGGCCTTTCTGCGTCGGCACGGCGAGCGGCGGAGCAAGTTCCTGCCCATCGGCGCGGCCCAGGGGTGGAGTCCGCGTTCCTACGCGGCCTGCGTCGAGGCCCTCCAGGAGATGGGCTATCGCGCCGTCGGCCTGGGCGGTCTGGTGCCCTTGCGCGGGTCGGAGGTGCTGGCCTGCCTGGAAGCCGTGGCCGAGATTCGCCATCCCGAGACGCAGCTCCATCTGTTCGGCGTGACCCGGCCAACCCTGACGCCCCAGTTCGTCCGCTACGGCGTGACCAGCTTTGACAGCACCTCGCCATTGAAGCAGGCGTTCATGGACGACGACGACAACTACCACACCGAGTCCGGAAACTACACCGCCATCCGGGTGCCGCAGGTCGAGAAGAACAATCGGCTGAAGAAGCGCATCCTGGCCGGGGCCGTGCGTCAGGAGGACGCCCTGCGGCTGGAGCGCGAGTGCCTGGCCGGCCTCGCGGACCACGGTCGCGGCGAGGGCGATCTGGACCGTCTGCTGGAACGTCTGCGCGAGTACGAGGTGCTTCTGGGCGAGCGAACCGATCGAACCGCAGCCTACCGGGAACTGCTGACGGATCGACCCTGGCAGAGCTGCCCCTGTGCCATCTGCCAGGCGGTCGGCATCCAGGTGGTGATCTTCCGTGGGGCGGAACGAAACCGACGGCGCGGCTACCACAACATCTGGGTCGCCTACAACACGCTGCGAAAGGCCCTGGGCGGGGCCGGGAGGGATCAGTGAACCATCTCACCGCACCGCAATCGGACGAACTGCACATTCCCGCCCTGGAGGTTCGCCAGGGGCCGGGGCGGGTTCTGTACTGCTTCGCCATCGATGGCAAGGAGGTGCCCCGCTTCGCCGCGATCTCGCGCGTCGGTCGTGATGACCGCCAGGAAGTGGTCGGCTACCAGAGGCCGGAGGTGATGTCGCACATCGCCGAGATCCGAACCTACCTGGAGACGGACGGTGCCATGATCCCCAACGCGGTGGTCGTGGCCTTCGATCGTCCGCTGGCGTTCGAGCCGGCCGGCGCGGGGACGGGCTACTCCAGGCCGGGAACGCTGACCATTCCCGTCGGCGGCGACAGCACGGCGATGGCCCGGGCGGGCTGGGTCGTCGATGGCCAGCAGCGGCTGGCTGCCATCCGCGAGGCACGGGTCGAGCGCTTCCCCATCTGCGTGGTGGCCTTCGTGGCGACCAGCACGCAGGAGCAGCGCGAGCAGTTCATCCTCGTCAACAACACCAAGCCGCTTCCCAAGGGGCTCGTCTACGAGTTGCTGCCGGCCACCGAGGGGGCCTTGCCCTCGCCGCTGGAACGCAGACGCTTTCCGACACTACTGCTGGATCGGCTCAACCTCGATGCCGACTCGCCCCTGCGCGGCCTGGTCCGGACACCGACGATGCCGGAGGGCCTGATCAAGGACAACTCGCTGCTGAAGCTGCTGGAAAACAGCCTGTCCGACGGCGTCCTCTACCGATTCCGGGGCCGCTCGGAGGATTGGCCGGACGTGGCCGGAATGCTGGCCGTCCTCAAGGCGTTCTGGGGAGCGGTGGCCGAGGTCTTCGCCCCGGCCTGGGCTCAGCCGCCACGGCGGTCCCGCTTGCTCCACGGCGCAGGCGTGATCGCTCTCGGCTTCCTCATGGACGCCATCGCCGACCGGCACCGGCAGACCGGGCATCCCGACCGGAGCGTCTTCCAGGCCGATCTGGAGCCGTTGCGTGAGGTGTGCTGCTGGACCGACGGCTACTGGGAGTTCGGCCCCGGTCGGCAGCGGAAATGGAACGAGGTGCAGAACACGCCCAGGGACATCCAGCTCCTCGCGAACTACCTGCTCGTCCAGTACAAGGCGCTCGTCTGGAACCGTCCGGTAGGCCCGGCGGAATCGTCATTCCCACCGGCCGCGGAGGGTCGGTGAGCGATGCGGCCGTCGTCAAACGCTGCGGAGCCAGTCGAACAGTGACTCCAGTTGCTGGGCCGCGTTCTTTCCTCCGGGATAGAGGGTGACCCGATCCTCGGGCCGTTCGCGTTTGATGAAGGTCGTCGCGGCGTGCTTGGCGTCCCAGGTATTGACGATGAATACGTCGGCCGAACGAGCCAGGTCGCGCAGCTGAGGGCTGGCGTCCCGATCGTCGTTGAGCTTGAAGCGAGCGGCGGGGAAGCGGCGTTCGATCACTCCCTTGACGACGGCTCCGATCCGGCCGCTCAGGGTGTGGAGTACGATCGTGCGGCCGTCCAGCTGTTCGCGAAAGCGCTGCTCCTCGTTCGCGGCTGCGACTTCCTCCGCCTCGACGCGGCGTGCCGGGCGGCTGTACAGGTCCGGATGTCCCAGGTCGAGACACAGGTATTCCAGCACTGCCCACTGCTCCTCGCGGACTCGACCGAAATGCCGAGCGAACGCCGTGATCATCTGTCGCAGGAGCGGAGTCACGTCCTGACGTTCGCCGATGCCGCGATCGGCGAGCAGATCCAGCAGGTCGAGGCCCCAGTCGAACAGTCGCGGTTGCTGAAGTTGCTCCCAGGCCAGTTCCAGCAGTCCCAGCAGGGCGGCGGCCTGCGTACCATCCAGGCCGCTCTCGAGGACAGCGCCGGTCAACTCCCGGATCGCTGGCGCTG
Source organism: uncultured Alcaligenaceae bacterium (assembly GCA_964471755.1). Classification (GTDB taxonomy): domain Bacteria; phylum Planctomycetota; class Planctomycetia; order Gemmatales; family Gemmataceae; genus CAYYJM01. The sequence goes on along the minus strand of CAYYJM010000061.1, from coordinate 12,525 downwards.
CCGCCGGGCCGAGTCGGTTGTCGAACACGGTCAGTTCGAGCAACTGCCAGTAGATCGGAGCGAAGACCGACTCGATCCGACCTTCGGGCAGGAACGCTTCCAGCAGATGCGGCAAACTATTGCGGAGAATCTCGGTCGGCTCCGGTTCTCTCTCCCGGCCGAGATTCTGACAGAACCGGCGCAACAGAGCCGGGTCGACACGCAGGGCGGCCAGCGACCATTCGCGCCCCCCCGCTCGGGCGGCCTCGATGGCTCCGGGCCACTCGCCTTGATCGAGCCGCTCCAGCCAACCGGGCCAGTCGTTCGGCACACCTGGAGCCGCCTCTTCGCAGCGCTGCCTGAGCTGCTCCCAGAGAAGTCGGTAGGTCCGGCGTGCGAGTACGCCCTGGCGCACGTCCTCCGTGGCGGCCTCGAACCGGGCCGCCGCCTGTCGGGCCAGGTCGAGACGGTCCAGTTCGGCGGCGCACTGCAACAGCAGGCCGAGCGCCTCGACCGTCGCCGACGCCGTGAGCAGGATCACCAGGGCCGTCTCGAAATCGTTGGCCTCCATCGCTCGCCGGGCCAGCTCGAGGCCGGTGACCGGCGGCGACACCGGCCGAGCCAGGTCGGCCAGCGCCCGGACGAACGCGATGGCCGGGCCGTCACCGGGGTAGCCGCGCGTCAATGCCTCGATCGCGGACGTGGACGGTTCAGGGGCCGCCACGCGCGAGACCAGGAGGGCCGCCAGAACGTCCGGCGAGCGGCCCTCATTCCCACCTCGAAAGAGCGCACCGTAAGTCCCGGCCAGTTCGGTTCGATAGGCGGCGACAGCGCCGGCGGCGTCCGCGGTCGCCTCGAATCGCGCCAGGTGTCGCTGATACACCGCGCGGAGCAGCGCCTCGGTGACCGTCGCCGGTCGGGGCCGGTTCAGCAGGTCGGGCAATTCGGGTAGGGTCAGCAGCTCATCCCATCGCCCCTGCTCCGCCAGAAGACGGACCTTGAGGCCGCCCAGTCGATCGGCAGCCAGTTCGGCCCGGCCACACAGGGTTTGCCACAGGTCCGTCGCCAGCGTCCAGTCTCGACCCCGCAGGGCCAGCTCGAAATCGCGCAGCAGTCGGCCCAGCGAAACCGGCAGCGCGCGAAGTCGGCCCGGTCGGCGCGCCAGCAGCGACCGCAGACGGTGCAGCAATTCGCGGACACGCGGTTCGTCGGCCGGTTGCGGCACGGCGAGGCGGTAGACCACGGCGAAGACCTCGACCAGGGCCGCCTCGCAGGGATCGCCGGGGGCCAGCGGCGTGGCCAGGCCGGTGAAGTCCGTGTAGCTCGGGCCGAGAAAGCCCAGCAGTTGTTCGCGTAACTCGCGGCCCTGCTGGACCGTCCGCGCCAGCGCGTACCAGGTCGTTCGGCCCTCTCGCCGTCGGGGCAGAAACAGGGCCCGGTCGGAGCGATCCAGGTCCGTCAGCCAGGCGGCAGCCTCGTCGGCTCCCGGCCCCTCCAGTCGCAGATCGTTCCCCGGGCCGAAAAAGCAGCGGGGCCAGGCGGGGCGCGTCCGATCGGTCTGGTTCATCCGTTCAGCCCTCCGTAGGCGGCCGTGAACAACTCGCTGCCGCGCTGGCTGGCCTGCTCGCCGACTGTCAGCACCACTCCCTCCTCGACAAGATCCGGGCCGGCGTCGGTCCAGGTCAGCGCTCCGGCCAGGTGATACTCGTCGCCGACGAGGCCGACGGTTGGCAGCGCTGTCACTCGCCGGATCACCAGTCGATCGCGGACGGCTGCATCCACCGCCCGGCCTTCCAGACGGCGTAGAAACGCCTCCGAATCCGGGCCGCTGAACACGGCGACCCGGCCGGCCCGGAGCAGATTCCGCGTCAGCAGTTCACTCAGCGACACGGGTCGTTGGCCCCAGTTCGGTTCCAGGTCGGAGAAACCGCCGGCGCTGTTGTCCAGGGCGACCGCATCGGCGAGGGTCGGCGCGGCCAGGAGGAGCCAGGCCGACGGTCGCAGCAATTCCGCCAGCCAGAGGCCCTGAAGCAGCCCGGTCAATTCGTGGCGGGCAGCCGGTCCACGACGAACGGTGCGTTGCAGCAGTTGACTCACGGTCCCACCTCCGGCAATTCCACAACGGCCTCGTAGGCGGTCGGCCCGATCCGACGAATCTCGCGGAAGCGAGCGTGCGCCAGGACCAGGCCAGTGTCGATCGGTTCGGCGACCGTGCGCAGGATCGTTCGGCGCAGGTCCTCGATGCTGCTGGCGTGGACCACCGCGGCCCCGTCATTCCGCAGCACGTCGTGCAGTCGATCCGGTGGATCAATCGGCACGGCGGCGGCCCTGGCCGGTAGCAGGGCGCGAGCCACCTCGCGCTGCGGCGGAACCAGATTGGCGAAGGGATTGGCCGCCCGGAGTCGGCCCCGAGCGGCCGCGCCGCGCGGCCAGAAGAGGCTCAGCAACGCGCCGTAACGCCAGCCCGGCGTCACGGTGCCGCCCTGCTCGATCAGGCCGCCCAGGGCGGCGTCGAGTCCGGCGTCGTCGCTGTGCAGCCAGGCGAACGTCCGGGGATCGATCTCCACCCCCAGTTCCTGCTCGGCACGATCCCAGCGAGCGAGCAGGTCGTGCAGGAACTGATCCGTCTGACTCGAACTGCCCGGCCGTAGCACGCGCGCGTTCAGAGCGCCGAGGACCGCATGGGTCGTCACCAGGCCGGCCTGGTTCAGCAACTCCACCAGCCGCGTGAACGCCGTGGTCAACGCCTCGTGCGAGGACTGCTGCGCCAGGCGCACCTCGGCGACGGCCTGGCGGGGTCCCGCCTCGGGCGAGACGAACCAGGTCAGGGCGAGTCGGAGTTGGGTGTCGGCCAACTCGAAATCCGATGGGGCCAGGGCTCGCTCGACCAGGGCCAGAAAGTGGCCGGGATTCTCGCCATACCGAACCTGCAAACGCTCGATCACACCGCCACCGCCGACGGCCGACTCCGTCAGCCACAGTTCGTGCAGCCCCTGAACGGGAACGACGGCCCCGTCCGGTCGCGGCCCGGCATCGGGATCGATGAGCAGATCGCGAGCGTCCAGTTCCGGACAGACCGCCGCGATGGCGTCGAGAACCGCCGCACCGAACGTCACCCGGGCCCGGGCCAGCAGGTAGTCGTCCCAGTCCGGACCGGGCGGTCGGCAAAGCACCTCCGCAGCGTCGTGCAGCGCCTGCTGCACATCGACGTTGCCCAGGCTGGTCATCAACCGCTGCTGCGTCCGCTGCCGTCGCACTTCCGGAGTGGCGTCGTCCTCCTCGTCAGGGTTCGCGATCGGGACCGCCTGGAACAGCACGTCGAGGACGGGAGCCAGATGCCCCACCAGGTTCGCCCCGGCCAGCGTCTGGACAGCCTGAGCCAGGCTCACCCCCTGTTGCAGCGCCAACCGCAGGGCCGCGCCAAGGTATGCCTGAGCCAGCCACTGCCGCGCGAACACGTTCGCGACGCCGTCCAGCCCCGTCGCCGACCGGAGCCGATGAAAGAACAGTTCGCCGCGCACCTGGCGCACCACGTCGGGTCGATCGGCCAGGAGCAGGTGCGGTTGTTCGGGCAGACGAAGCCGCAGCAGCAGGGCATCGGCCTGGTAGGCGAACCCCACGGCGTACTCGTCCGTGTCGTCCTGGAAGTGGACGTGAGTCAACTGCTGCCGGCCGTCGATGAACGCGAGCGTGGCCCGTGAGCCGGTTGCGAAACGGCGGACCTCGATCGGACAGTTCTGCGCGTGGGTGAAGAAACGCAACTCGGCCAGTGCCGTGCCGAGGGGCGAGGCCGGCACCCCGACGGCCACTCCCTCCACCCAGGGGATGAGCTGACTGCGCCAGTCGAGGAAGGCACTGGCCGAATCGGCCACCACCGGGCCGGGAGTCCCCGGCCGCATCTGTAGTGGCCGAACGCAGCGCACCGATCGGCGTTCGTGGCCCGGTTCCGCATACTCGAAGCGGCCGAGTTCCTCGCCAGCAGCGACGTAATCGGCCAGCGGCAGCAGCTGGTCGGGCATGTCCTCCAGCGTCGGAGGGCTGATCCAGTGACGGGCATAGCGGTGCTTCAGGCCGAAACGCCGTGACACCCGACCGGGAGCGAATTCGTTGAGCGCCTGGGCGACCCGCATGCTGTCGCGTCGTTCGGAGTCCCCCTGCTGCTGCGGTCGGGTGACGATCTCGACCTCGGGAAGATTCAGATCCTGGAACAGGGCTCTCGGGATGAATTCCGGCAGCGGCGCGTTGTGCGTGAAGGGCTCCTGCTCCGGAGGAGTACCCGGTGGAGTCACCCGTCGCCACTGGGTCCGCAATCGCCGCAGAGCCGTCGGCAGGGCGGCGGTTAGCAGGGGTCGTGGCGGCTCGGTCAACAGCACCTCCACCTCCTCGGCGGAGATGTGCAGAGCCGCCTGAAGGTACGCCTGAAGTTCGGCGAGCCGCTCCGGACGGACCAGCAAGCCCTCGATCAACCCGGCCAGATGCTCCTGCCGACGGCGGACTCCGGCACGCTCTGTCGCCGTACGCTGCTCGGCGGGCACGGCCAGATCCTGCCAGACGCTGCCCGGCGGCAGGCCGATCAACTGGCCAGCGAGCCACTCCATCGTCGCGTTGACCGCCTGCATCCGCAGGACGTGACGATTGCCGATGGGCAGCTCGCGCGGCGGCAGTTCCGGATCGAAGAGCAGGTCGTAATTCTGGTAGGCGACCCGGTCGCGACCGTAATCGGACAGAACCACCAGCGTCCACGGCCGCATCGCTGGATCGCGCCCCGCGCGTCCCTTGCGCTGCACGAACTGAGCGGCATCGCGTGGAGCCTTGTGCTGCAACACGGCACCGACTGCGGGATCGTTGAAGCCCACCTCCAGGGCGGCCGTCGCCACGATCACCTCGGCATCGGCATCGACGCCAACATCCTGCGAACTGGTCCGCCCGATCGGCACCAGCGTCTCGGGCCGCAGGACGTGACCGAGACGCTCGCACAGGTGCCAGCACTGCCCCTGGACAAACCGATCGGCGGCGTCCGGCTGGTCGGGAGAGCGAAGATTGGCCAGGGAGCCGCCGGGGCTCTGTGGGTCGGGGTTGCCCCAGCTGTCCTGCCCCTCGGCATCGCGAAGGTTGAACAGCAGGCGGTTGGTCACGTCCAGATCGTCGGTGAACAGGAACGCCTTCCGGCCGTAGAGCCCACCACTGGGCGTGCCGACGCCGTCGAGGATGCGACGCAGCAGCAGCGACGCCTGGATCGTCGTCGAGAGCAGCGACGTGCCCGACGCCGGATCGCCCCGCAGGGCCAGCAGGTACTCCATGCCCCGACGAACCAGCTCGTCGGGTTGCGGCCCTTGCTCCTCGACACGGTGAGCCGGCACCCCGGTCAACGTGGCGAAGAATCGCCGGGCATCGCGCAGGGTCGCCGACAGACCGACGAAGTGGGGCCGACATCGCGCCGCGTGCTGCCAGCGGCGTAGCAGCAACGCCGCCTGGGCTCCGGACGTGCCGGAGTAGGTGTGGACCTCGTCGAGCAGCATCAGCATCGGCTTGCGCTCCGGCGCGGTGCCGACGCCGAACAACACGCCGAATCGCGAGTCGGACAGGCGCTGGTTGAGCATCTCCGTGGTGGTGAACAGGATGTCGGGCGGCTCCCTCAGCATGCGCGCCCGGGTGAGAACGACCTCGTCGGGTCGCACCAGTTCGTCGCAGGCGGTGCAGTGCAGACGCTCGATGGTGGCGGCGAGGTCGGTGTCGCGCCAGATCAGTTCACCGCCACAGCCCGGCCGGGGACACCGCAGCAGTGGGCAGACCCGGCCGCCCGCGACTCGACGCCAGCCGTCCGGCGGGTAGGCCGAGCCGAACGCGCCGGCGTGGCGTGGCGTACCGCCGAACAGGGCCCCGATGCGCAACGGCCGGCGGCCCAGAGCCGTGAGCGGTTCGCGGAGGAGGCGGGCCATCTGGTACGCCTCGGAGAACTGGTCCTTGAGCAATTCGTTGCGCGGATACAGGGCGAGGCAGCGCGGCCAGTCTCCCTGGCCGAGCGTCTGGGCGATGGCAGACATGGCCGGCAGGTAGAACGCCAGTGTCTTGCCGCTGCCAGTGCCGGCACAGACGATCGTCGCCGCCGCCTCGCCACCGAGACCGCGCAGCACCGAGCGAGCGGCGCGGATCTGGAAGTCGGCCAGCTGACGGTCGCCGATCAGCCGTCGCGCGAACTCCTCGCGACCGGTCAACAGGTTGGCGTCGGCCAACTGCCGCAGTGCCTCGTCTGGCCCGACGCGACGATCGGGGTAAGCGCGTGGACGGATGAGAAAGCGTGCGTCGGCGACCAGGGTCGGAGCCGTCGCCCAGCCGTGGTTGTTCAGGTGCTTCGGGAACAGTTGCCGCAGCCGCAGGAACAGGCGGACGCTCTCGGCCATGCGGGTGCGGTAGCACCGTCGGCCGCCCTGCTCGAAGGCGAACAGCAGGCCCATCGACTCGGCTCGCTCGACCAACTCGTCCGGCTCGGGAAACGTCGCCCACAGGTTGCGCCGGTGAATGAACTGCCGGGCCAGGTCCTCCACCTCGTCCTCGGAGAAGGCACCCTCGGCCAGGCCCCAGGTGAGCAGGACGGCCTCACGGCGTTCCAGGTCGCCCAGGAAATCGGCAACGGCGTCTCGATCGTGCGACATGCCAGGGCCCTCAACGACGGATGCGGAAGCGGTCGTACTGCCCCTCGTCCTTTAGCCAGGCGAGGACCGCGTCGTTCAGCAGCGACAGCGGTGCCCCCTCACGCGAGGTCGCCGCGTCGAGGAAGCGAGCCACCTCCGGACTGGCCGGCTTCGGCAGTTTCTGGAGAGCCACACGCAGGGCCTCGACCACCGCCCGTGCCTGTGCCAGGCCGGCCGCATCACGCGGAGGAGAGCGTCGCATCTCCTTGACCTTCTGATCCTGACGGCGCACCTCGGCGGTCTGAACCCGCATCTCGAGGATGGCCTCCAGACGGACAAGTTCGGCCTCATCAACGGAAGGCGTTTCGCGTGCCAGCCAGTCCCCCCAGGCCTCGGTGATCCGGGCACCCAGCTGGCGGATCAACTCGGTCGCCTGTTTCTTCAGCGTGCTGTAATCCTTCCCGCTGTTCACCTTGAACGGCGACTCGCGCAGCTTCTTCCGGACCGCGGCCAGCGCTTCGAGCAGGCGCTTCGGCGCGGCTTCGTTGTCCGGGATCAGCCCCTCGGCGAGGAAGAGTCGGTACTGCGGCACCAGCACTCCGAATTCACCCTGCCAGTCTTCCACATCGAAGCGAACCGGTTCGAGGACGGCCACCTTGCTGGTGGCGTCCCGGAGTTCGGCGCACCGGGCGATCTGGTCGCGCAGAGCGCGACAGCGTTCGACGTTCATTGATTGACCTCCGTCGGCGTTTCCGGATCGACGGCCAGATTCTGAACCGTCCGCTCCAGTTCAGCAAGCAGGCCGTCCAGTTCCTCGGTCGCGTGGGCGGTCAGGCCCTCGGCCGTTGGCGTCTCGTCGCCGACCGTGCTGGCGTAGCTGCGAATCTTGCGACCGACCTCCTCCTCCGTGCCCGCCAGGAAGGCCGCCACTTCATCATGGAGCCTGCGGGTTACTGCCACCGCCTCGTCATCGATGCGGGCCAGCAGAACCAGTTGTCGGCCGATGTCGGTTTCCGCGGCCAGCTTCTCGACCGCGCGAAGGGTGTCGGTCACGGCCGCCTTCTTGAACTGCGTGAGCCGTTCCGAGAGCTTCTCACGGGTGACCGAGGAACGGAAGACATCCTCTCGAACGGCGTCGTTGATGGTCTCACGCAGATCCCGGATGACCTCGTCCTTCTCGAAATCCGGCCCCAGCCACGCCCGCACCTGCTCGCCCCAGGTGACCAGAGCATCCCGTCGCTCCCGGGCAGCTCGGGCCACGACTTCCGCACGAACCGAATCGACGTGCTTGCGTACGAACAGGGCATCGGTGTCGAGGCGTTCGCCAGGGAACTCGGCGACGACGACGAATGCCGTCCGCAGCGGTGCCAGGGCGGCGAGCAGACGCGGAGCGTCGATCGCCAGACACTTGTCACCACCGCCCTGACGTGCCGCCACCCGCCGCAGCAGAAAATCCTGACCCCGCTTCCGCTCGGCGGCACAGGCCCGGCACAGCTTTCCCCAGGCTGTATCATCGTCGGTCGGCGGCGTGGGCGTGGCAGCGAAGATCGCCTCAAGGACGCTGGCGTCATCGTCCTTCAGAGCGGCCTCGATGCCCAGGATTCGAGCCGACACCAGCAGGGCCTGAGCGACCGCCGGCACCGAATCGCCGGGTACGTGTTCGTAGTGCCGCCGAAGATACGCCACCGCCTGGTGTCCGGCCGTCATGGCGAACGCACTGTAGCGGGCTCGATCAGCGACCGACCCCTCGAAGGGTTCGTCCCGGTAGACGTGGAGGCGGATCAGGGCCTCCAGGTTTCGGCGTACTTCAATGTTCTTCTGGGCGTCGGCGAATGTCTCGTCACTGCACAGGGTGACGATGGCGTTACCGGCGCTGACGCCGGCCTCGCCGCGTCGGGCGTGGGGAAGGTAGACCCGCTCGATCAGACCGGCGTAAGTCCGCAGGTTGATTTCCTTGAGCAACTCGGCGTCCCAGTCGATGGCCCTGTTCACGGCTTCCAGGATCTCGCCCCGCAGCCAGTTCGCGTCTGACTGCGTGATGACCTGCTGGGTGAACCACTTATCGATCATCGTCAGTCGCCTGTCGGCCTCTTCCTTCCGTCGATCGCGCTTCACCGGCTCCGGCTCGGGCTGCGGTTCCCGCGTCGGCTCCCGCCGGACCGGCCTCCTCCGCGTGCCCCTGGCCTCGACCGTTAACGGCTCCAGGCCGAAGGCACGATAGATCTCCGGAGCCAGGTGGATCTGATCCGGTGACATCGGACAGCCACCCCAGAGGCCCTGTAGCACGCAGGCCCGACCGAACTGGTCGCCCTGCTGTGCGGAGAGGAGATCACGCACGTCGTGGCCGACCCGATCCTTGACGAACCCGTGAAAATTCTCCGGCGGGAACCGGCCCTGCTCGTAGGTGGCGCGCTGGTCCAGCAGCGTCGGACGCAGGATCTCGTTGATCAGCCGACGTGGGTTCCAGAGGAGCTGATCGTCGCGGGTGAAATACTGCCGGGCCAGCTGTCCCACCGCCTCACGGTTGAACGGAAACAGTTCATGGCCGACATCGCTGCGACCGAAGGCGTTCAGGGTCTGCTGGTCGGCCTCGGTCAACTCGTCGACCGGACCAAAGCACGGCGGTGGCGACCCTGGCCGCAACTCCTGCTTCAGACGCTCCCGGCCCAGACGAGCGGCGTTCAGGTAAGCTCCGACCATGTCCGTCATCGCGGTGACCAACTGCTCGGTGTCGGGCGACGTGGATTCGAGGACCCACTCGTACTCGAAGCGGGTCTGCATGTTGTCCCAGGGACTGAGGTAGCCGTCGGTCAACGCCAGTGCCGTCCGCATGTCACAGAGGATTTGTTTGCCCTCACGCTTGCCCGGCATGATCGCCACGTCGAGCAGCGAGCGCTGCACGCCGGCGACCGTGGCGAAGTCCTCCACCAGAAGCACCAGTTCGCGTCCCTCGGCCAGCAACTGCTCGCGGACCTGACGAAACAGGTCGGCCAGTTGATGCTCGCCCAGGCCGGACAGTTGCGCGATCGCACCATCGCGCAACTCGTTCATCAGATGACAGGCCGACTGCCGGTCGCGATCATCCTGCGCCTGCAATCGCTGTAGGTACAGACGTGAGTTGGCCGGCACGTCCTGCTTGCGAACGGTTTCCAGGCGGAAGTCTTCCGGCCGGAACTGGTTGCGCGGTACCTCCAGTTCCGCGCCAGCCTCGCCGAGTGGGTCGCCCAGTTGAAGGCGGCCCTCGGTGATCCCCTGGATCAGGACGCGCAGCACCGATGGCGAGCCAGTCGCCGGCCCCAGCAGGGCGTCCTTGGTCACCCCCTCCAGCAGACCGTACAGCCCCCTGGCGTGCGAGTGGCGATCCCGCAACTCCGGGGCATCCGCCTGACCACGCTGCTGGGCCTCGGTGCGTTTCTGGGTGCAGTCGCGCTCGACTTCCCGCAGGGCCGCGCGAAACTCCGCGAGCAGGCGTTCCTCGGCGGCGATTGGGGTGAGCTTGTCCCGAGCCGATTGCAACGCCTCGCGGACCCGATCGTACGCCGATCCCTGGAGTCCTTCGAGGATCAGTTCCAGTACGCGCTTCAGGCTGGAGCTGCGTGGGATCGGAATGACGTGGTAGTGGCCGGCCGAATCGCGGGCCTGGATCTGCACGTGCAGCCAGCGGATCAGATGCGACTTGCCGACGCCGCTCCGGCCGACAATCGGAATCCCGACGTAGCCCTGCGGCAGATCCGCACGCAGGAGCGCCTCGAGCAAGGTCTCCTGCGTGACTGGCTCGTCCGATGGCTGCTGACTCTGCTGTGTCAGCGATCGCCGCCGCAGACGGACGGGCTGATGCACGGCCAGAAAGACGGCCGGATCCAGAGCCTCGGCTTCCGATGGAATGCAGGCGTTGACGCGATCGGCGTCGGGCCAGTAGTCGAGCAGGTTCATGCCACCACCTCCACCCGGGTGACCACGGAGACAGGCCGGACCTTGCCGCCGAGGACGAGCCTTCGCGTGTCGGCGTCCGACCGTTCCTCCAGTTGAAGCCGGCCCTCGATTCGCAACCGCTCCAGGGCCACGGACAGAGACGCGGACAGCTCGTCGGAGGCCAGCGTCGGCCGGTCCCGCAATCGTCCCTCGACCTCACGGCGATACTCGCCACCATCGAGGACGGGCAGGGTCTGGGCCAACCGAGCGAGGAAGTCGCCGATGGCCAGTGTCCGTGACGACTCGAACACCTCGGGCAGCACGTCGGCGATGGCCGGAGCCGGATCGATCACAAAGCCCGTGGCATGGGCCGCCTCGCCGCCGAAGCCGAGATAGCTCGCCCAGGCCCGGAAACCCGCCCAGCGCGTGTCGTTCTGGAAGACGATGGTGCCGTCACTCAACGTCTCCTGCTGTCGTTCATCGACCGCCTTCCAGTTGCGCCGCTGTAAGTCAAGTGGGTCCACCGCCAGTGCCCAGGCCAGGGCCCGACTGAAGTCGGCGCTGCCGGCCTCCTCCGCCTCCCAGAAGTTGGCGTTGTTGTTCGGCCGGAAGGCCAGTCGGCGTGCGGCGTGTGGGAGCGTCTCGTTCGCTGACAGATCGTCGGCCAGGCGCACCGCTTCAGCGACCACGAACAGGCCGAGCTTCTCCCAGGTGTTGAGAGTCTTCACGGCCAGATCGTTCTCGATCGGCGGCGGGCAGCACAGCTTCAGCAGCCGGTCACGCGGCATCGGGCCGCGCTCACGGACGCAGCGGTGCAGGACGATCAGGGCGCTATAGTGCCCCGCGGAGGGGCGGTTGAGCAGGCTCATCGGGACAGTCGCTCGAAGAAGGTGGCCAGGGATACCGTAGGAGCAAGGTCGCGGTACGCCAACTCCGGCCGCTGGGGATGACGCACGTCGAGCGGGGCAAGGATCAGGTGCAGCGGCCGCGACAACAGGAGCAGATCCTGCGACAGCACACACGGTCCGTCGGCTGGATCGAGCAGCGTCAGACGCGGTAGCGGCCAGGCCGGTTCGTCCGGCTCGTCCGGACGTCGGTGCAGCACGTATCGGCTCGGAGCGAAGCGGAACAGACCGGCGTAGCGGGCCTCCGCTGCCCAGTGCTGGCCGACGCAGATCTCGCCGACGCCGCGTGCCACCAGACGCGGCAGCAACTGGCCCAGGATCCGGTCACGCCAGCGCCGCTGCTCTCGACGGGACCGACCGGGCGTCGGATAGAGGATCACCGCGAAGTTGCCGCCGACCAGGTCAAGCAGTCGCCGGCGGTCACCGACCTCCACCTCGGTAAGCGGATCGCCCACCGGCAGGACAGGCTCTCGCAGGGAATCATCGCCGCGCGCCCGGCAGACTGGACAGCCGCCACAGGTCAACTCCGGCTCCACCGCGATCACGCCCCGGGTGATGCGATAGACCTCCGCGAACAGATCGGCGAACTCCCGTTGTTGACCGAGTACCTCGCCGAGCAGGTCGAGCTGGTCACGGCTGGCCTGGAAGTTACGCTGACGTTCCTGCTCGACCACGACATCCCACACTTCCCGGCGAAGGTGTCCCTCACCGGGCCGAACCAGTGCCTGGGTGAAGTAGTTCTCGAAGGCAGCGTGACGGCGAGCCTCGAAGGCGACCTCGGTTTCACCGTTCTCGCGGGCCACCTCCGGCGGCCGTTCGTTTTCCAGGGTGAGCAGGCCAGCGCGGGCCATCAGGTTGAGCGTGCGGAGATTCCAGGCGACGTTGGCATCGTTATCACCGGACAGCCCCGGTCGCCGGGCATCGAGACGGACGCGCAGGACCCCATCGCGTCCGGTCGCTGGCTCGGCGGTCTGGTGCATCGCCTGCCAGCGCTGTAGGCCCAGATCTACCGTGACGATCCGCTCGCGGTTCAGATCCCGACTGATCCGCAAATCCTCGTCGTCGTGGACCAGGAGGGCCAGGCAAGCCTTGCCATC
>CAYYJM010000060.1:11816-26286 GCA_964471755.1 uncultured Alcaligenaceae bacterium | reverse complement strand
ATGGCCGAGTACGAGGCGTTTCAATGGCCGCTGAGCGGCCGCACATCCCTGCGCCGATGATACTGTGTGTGTATCGCCCGCTCGATGAGCGTGGTTTCAATGGCCGCTGAGCGGCCGCACATCCCTGCGCCGCGACGCCGTGGTGGAGGTGGAATGCGACCCCGATGACAAGTTTCAATGGCCGCTGAGCGGCCGCACATCCCTGCGCCACGAGAGCGTGCGGGCCGAACTGGGCTGGAGCAAGGCCGTTTCAATGGCCGCTGAGCGGCCGCACATCCCTGCGCCGTGATCCATCTCGACTTCCGTGATTGCGAGTGGATTTACGAGTTTCAATGGCCGCTGAGCGGCCGCACATCCCTGCGCCGACATCCCAACGACCGAGGCGAGTACACCATCATGACGCCGTTTCAATGGCCGCTGAGCGGCCGCACATCCCTGCGCCTACCGACAAGAGTAGAATGATTAACTACTTGTGCCGAGGGTTTCAATGGCCGCTGAGCGGCCGCACATCCCTGCGCCTGTCCTCGTCCTATTATCTTGGCAGATCAAGACTTGGCAAGCGTTTTTCCCCACACCCCCCTAGTTTCTGTCGATCGTCCCTACAACTGTCTGAAGGAATTCCTGGCACGGGTCACCTATCCCCTTGCCGATCATCGGTTTACGATTTCCCCCAGACCCCCACTGTATTTCTGTTCTTTTTGGAGGGTGGGGAACGAACCGTCGCACCGACCTCTGGTTGTCGTAACGGGCATCCGCGGCCCTCCCTGGTCCGGGCAAATCGCCTCGGTCCGCCTCCCCCCGTCTGCGGGGCGGCGTGGCAGCCCAGTCGAGAAGGGCTCGCTGTCATCCTGCCGCGTTGTCAAAGATCGCCCCGGGCCTGGGTATCGTAACCGCCTCGCACGGCACGGACAACAACAGCTGCCGCCGTCGCCGTATCAGGCTGACTCCCGCCGCTCCCTGGCGGACTCACCCGTCCACGTCCGGCTCCGGTTGCGTGGCGACGGACGACGAGTCCCGACGGCGCAGCCAGGCGATGAAGGCCTCGACTCGCTCCTCCAGCGCGGCCTCCGGGCCAGCCTGCCAGTGGGCCTCCCAGTCGCGCAGGACCACTGGGAACGTCTCCCGCTGAAGGCGCAGGCCACCGTGTTCCTCGTCGGGCTGGAAGTCGGTCGGGGCCAGCCGCTGCTGGTTGCACAGGAGCACGACCCAGCGATCGACGGCCGACACGCGCAAGGGCTCCATCAGATCGCAGGCCAGGGAAGCCCGGCCGGGCCGAAACTCATGCAGTGCCCCGAGTTGGATCTCCAGACCGGCCGCCTCGCAGGCGGCCACAGTCCGGGTATACAAGAACGTGTAGCCCAGGCTGAGCAGGGCGTTGACCGGATCGGTGGGCGGTCGGCGCACCCGTCCCGGAAACTGCCAGGGGGCCACCAGTAACCGGGCGAACAGGCCGAACCAGGCGGCACTGCCGCCGCCCTCCAGGCCGCGCAGGACGTCGAGAGTGGCGTCGCCGCAACGCTCACCCAGGTCGCGCAGTTGTCGCAAGACGGGGCCGACCTCCGGAATGCCGTGCCGCTGGTAGTGCTCGGCGGCCTTGTGCTGGCTGGCCAACTTGGCGCGGACCAGATCGCCCGCCGCCTCACGCTGGCACTGCGGATCGTGCAGAACCCGATACTGGATCAGCCGCAGGGAAGCATGCGCCGGGTCGGAGCGGACGACACGGCCGCGGCAGCGCTGACCGACCGGGCTCAACCAGGCCACCTCGATGTCATGGGCAAAGAGGATCTCGAAGGCCGCGTCGCTGATGCTGACGCCGCCGTAGCAGAGAATGCGCTTCAGGGCCGCCGTGTCCAGGCGGAGTGGCCCCCCCTCGTCGCCGGTACTGTAGGCGAGTTGGCGGTTGACCACCTTGAGCTTGCCAGGGCCGACCAGATGAGCGATCGGCGTGGCAATTTTCGTGACTCGACGCATGCGGGGATCTCCGTGAGCAGGGCATGAGATGCCCGGTGTGCCGGGCTGTTCAGGACAGGACCACAAAATCGGGGTACGTCGGACAGGCGGTGCCGCGAACCTCGCCGAGCAGCGGCTGGTCGGCACGCAGCTTCCAGGCCTGGACCACGTCGGCAGCCCGGTCGAGGCAGACCTCGGCGGCGGCCAGAAGGCGCGCCAGGGCGTCCTCGGTCCCCTCGAACAGGAAGACCGACTTCTGGCAGCGGACGGCGTGGCGCTCCAGGCAGCGGGCCACCCGCCGCAGACGTTTCGGATCAGCGATGTCGTAAGCGATCAGGAACCGCATCGTGAGTCCTCCCGTGTACCGTATCTACGCCGGAACACGGGAGGAAATGACAGGAATCGCAGCCTCTCAGCGTTTCGCGGGTTGGGGCCATTTGTACTGCGGCTGACGCGGATCGTCGTTGTGGACCAGGACATCGACCGCGCTGCCCGGTTCGGTGTTCACTCCAGCCGGCGGCGTCCCCAGGGTGAGCGTCCCTTGCGGATAGCCTTCCTCCTGAACGTCGAAGCCTCCCTTCTTACGCGGCCCGACGATGACGACCCGGGCGGACGTACCCGGCGGCCGCCTGGGCGGCGGGGGGGCCGCTTTCGCCGCGATCGGCTTCACCAGTCGCCCATAGCCGCTGCTGGTCTTGCCGCCAACGCCCCACTCGCGCAGCGCCTCCGTGAGGAGGTCCAGCGTCCGAGCCGTCCACGCCGGGGCCTGCGCATGCTTCGGCCCCTGCCAGACGATACGGATGTGGAAGGTCCCCGCCACCGAGAGGAACGGCACCGGTATGGGACTGTCGAAGTCGGTGGGCGCGGTGTCTTCCTTCGTCTGCCAGTCCTGATGGTGCGGTGTCATCACGTCCTTGCGGACGCTCTGCTTCAGGCTGTCGGGGTCCATCCAGGCGTCCTCGAAGCGGATCACGCCGCCTTCCTCGGTGGTGCCGAAGAGCAACGGGTGGAAATCTCCTTCGCGTCGATACCGCGCGTCGGTCGCTCCCCAGACGTCGTGGCAGTAGTGCGCCGCGATCCCCTTGAGCGCCGAGCCGGGGATGAGGGGCACGCCGTAGGTGTGGTGCAGGCACAGGCCGGCCGCGACGACGCCCTTGCATCCCAGGCCGACGATAAGACGAGCAAACGGCGGCGTGGCGAGCCGCGTCTCGGCCTTGTCCCCGGTCTCGCCCGTCTGCCAGCGCTGGAAGGCCCGCCGGTAGAGCCGGACCAGGGCGTCGCTCCCGGCGGCGGCGCAGGCCGCTTCGAGCAAGTCGCGTTTGTCCTGGCCGTCGTCATTCTGGTTGGCCAGGAACCGATTCAGGAGCAGACCGGGATGCTCCCCCTGAGCGCGGCGACCTGCGTGCTGGACGATCTGGACGATGTGGTTCCTCACGAGTTGGCCCTCTTCCTGGTGTCCTCGAACAGTGCCTCGACGTAGCGTTTCAGCCAGACGGCCGCGTCGAGAGCGTCGCGGCTGAGGCGGACGTAGGCGATCATCGACAGGGACCGCGTCTGTGCGGCCAGGGCTTCCAGGGTGGCGACGTTGGCATGACCCGCCACCGCCAGCACCTCGGCCAGATCGGCGACGTAGTCGGCCTGATGGTCCTTCTTGGCCTGGGCGAAGGCGACGGCCTGGGCCAGACCGCACTGATGCACCAGGGTGGGGAACTCGCGCGCGAAGCTGCGATACTCCTTCTGGTACTTCTCGCCCTTCGCCTTCCGGGCCTCGATCCGTTCGTACGCCTTCTGGGCGAGGCGTTGACTCTTCAGGGACATGACACACCTCCTCACGCGGTGAAGACGCAGCGGACGCGACCCCGGCCGACCGACGCCTTGCCGCCGATTTGAAGCTGGAGCGACTCTCGGGCGTAGGTGTCGAGGAGCTGTTGCGAGTCGATCTCGCCGACGAAGACGCGGTCACACGCGACCAGCCCCATGAGAATGGACTCGGCCGGCAGCGATTCCTCGATCCACAACTGCCCGTCGGCGACGATCTTCGTCTCGTCGTCGATCCGGACGCGAGTGGCGACCTCGGTGGCCGTCTCGCTCAGGTAGTCGAACACCACGTCCGGCAGCACGGCGAAGCGGAGCAGGAACTCGCGCTGCCAGTCCGCGTCACCGGGAAAGACCCACTGCCCGATGGCCTTGGCCCACTGCTGGACGGCGCTGGGAGACTCTGCCGTGAAGTCGAGATCCTCCAGGTAGACGCATGCGCCGTCCTTCAAGCTGCTGTCGGCGACGACGTGGATCTTCGTCTCGGGCACACCTGCAGGGGGTGCGGGCAGGTTGGTGAAGCCGGCGAGCTTCAGGTCACGGTGCAGCAGACGCAGGGCCAGGGCGGAGGTACACCAGGCGAAGGTGCCCTTGAAGCTGCGCACCGGCAGGCAGACGAGCCGCGCGTCGGTGGGCACCAGCGCGCCGGCGTTGGAGCCGCTGTCTCCCACCAGGCCGAAGGCCGCCCGCAGCCGCTGGTTGTCCTGGCGTGTTCGCAGGGTCACCCCCTCCCGATGGTGGAAGTGGTCAGCCCAGACGCCCTTGAAGCCGGAGCCGGGGAAGGCCGGCCAGTTGGTGATCTTCTCGCGGTAGATCGGCAGATCGATGTAGCCGACGCCGCGACCCGTGCCGACGTGGGTCGGGGCCAGGCAGTGCAGCCAGTATGCTCGTGTGGTCCCAGGCATTGAACGCTCCTCTCGATGGTTTACCACGTACCCCACACCGCCAGCCCGAAGCCGTCGCGACGCTCCTGGTCGCCGTCGCTCACCGGGCGCAGCCAGCCGCCGGTCAGGGCGCGGTTGTCGCTGCTCTCCGACTCGAAGAAATACACGCCGCCAGCCGGCACGACACGACGAATGGCCTTGGGGCCGCCATCCCTGTACGACCAGCCGGAGACGGCCCGCCAGCGCTGGATGCAGACGCCGACGAGCGTTAGCCGAGGCGCACCAGGCCAGGGCGAGCCGCTCCGCTGCTCGTCGAGCCAGCCCGGCCGCCAGCCGTGGGCGAAGACGGCCGGCGTCGCCAGCGTCAGCGCGACCCGGTTCGTTTCCCCCAGCGCCGCGACGACCTCCGGCGGACACCGCCACACCGCCTCGTCATCGCGGCTCTGCCAGTGAGCCAGTCGTCGCTCGCCGCCGAGTGGGTGCCAGGTCGAGAGACGGGCCAGGGCGTCCGCGCCCCATGCCGGCACCTCGCTCACCCGCGCGGTCAGTTCGATCTCGGCAAACCGATCGTACCGGCGCGGCCCCGTCGGCTTCGTCTCGTCCTCGATGCGTCGGCCGTGACGCGGCAGCGCCAGCGCGCCGACGCCGGTCGTCGTGAACAGGAGCCCGTCTTCGGCGGCTCCCGTTTCTGGCGTGAGGGAGACGTGATCGCGGAGGTCTTCCACCGCAGCCTGAAGGAACGCCGCGCTGCGTGGATCGATCGTCTTGCCGGCCAGCCACTCGGTGTAGCGGTTCAGCGGCCAGAACGCCGGCCCCGTCTCGGGCTTGAAGTCCTCCTCCTCGCCATCGAGGACGACCGGGCGCAGCTCGGCCAGCGGCCAGTCGGCTCCTTCGCCGAGTCGCGGGGGCTCCGGCCTGGCCCGGCACACGCCGCCGTCACGCCTGAGGACGCAGTCCTGCGGAGCCGGCAAGTAGAGTTGCCCGTCCGCGAACGGCAGGACGCCGGCCACCTCGATTCGCAACAACTCCTCCTGCGTCCGCGCGTCGAAGCCGCGCCCGGCCGCCTTGCCGAGGGCCGTGCGAAACGACCCGGCGACGACGCCAGGCAACGGCCAGCCGGACGACCGCATCCGGTTGCCCTGGCCTGCGCCAAAGGGTCGGCCATCGCGAGCCACCAACGGGTCGCGGCCACTGATGCGAAGGAACGTGTTCATCGGGCGTGTTCTCCATTCTGTCGCAGTGCCACGGCCAGCTGGCGGGCGATGAGCAGACCTGCCGCCAGCTCGCGGAGTTGCTCCGGCGTGTCGATGCCTTGCAGGGCGTCGCGAATCTCGCCCATCTGGTTGTCGGTCCCTGTCGGACGCTTGCGGTCGATGACACGAACGGCGTCGGCTCGCAGAGCTACTGCCCGGGTGGTCGGCGGCCAGTCGTCGTAGACCTCGGCGAGCCGGGCCAGCTCGTAGGGAGTGCGGTTGGAGACGGCCTGCGTGAGGAACCAGCCGGCCGCCGTCGTGAGAGTGGCATCCGGGTTCGTGTCCCAGCACTTGCGCAGCTCGATCGGCCCACCGCCGCGCTTGTGAAGATGCACCGCGAGGCCGTTGCGGTCTGGCCGCTTGGCGTGCTTCTCGGCGGCGCGACCGTAGGCGAGCAGGTCTTCGAGGTTCTCCAGGAAGTGCCCGATGGCGATGCCGACGGAGAGCGTCGGCAGGTCCGCTTCACTCCGACCGGGCAGGGCCTGCCGCATCGTGTCGAGAAACAGCGTGTGCAGTTTCCGGGCACAGCCCAGGCAGCGATCGACCGGCACGAAGGCAAGCACGTCATCGCCGCCGGAGTAGACGAGGACACCCTGGCACTCCCGGGCGACGGCCCCCGCCTGCTGAGCGAAGGTCGCCAGGTGCTGGGAGAACCGCCGGTGTTCGTCGGGCGATGACAGCGACCCGATGGCCTGGCCCATGCGGTCGCCGTCCGCGACCAGCACGGCGACGTAGGGAGCCGGTTCGGCCCCCAGTCCCGCACTCCGGGCGTGCCTCTCGACGGCACGGAGGGCCGCGCTCAGCTGGTCGAGCTGAGCCTCGTCGTCGGTCAGCGCTTCCTCCAGTTCCCCATGCCGGGAGCGGTACACGGCCGACCCCTCGAACGGGAAGTCGTGATATTCCGGGTAGCGCTGCGTGTCGATGCGATTGAGCGCCCGGAGTCCGCTGGCGGCCTGCCTCAGGTCTGCCAGGACCGCACCGCCACCGGTTCGCACGACGCCCCGCAGCCACGGGTCGGCGGCGACGCGCGAGACCGACGGGTAGTGAACGTGGGCGACCGGGGCGTCCTCGTCGTCGGAGGCCGTCCGTTTCACCAGGCCGACAACGTCGAGCTGCTCGCCCGGCCGGATGCGCAGTCGGCGGCGAACGCGCTCGTGGTCCTCCTTGAGTACCGTTTCGCGGAGGCCGTCGAGGGACGACTTGGGTAGCCCGGCGCGGCCGCGGCCCGGAAGGAAGTCGCGGCAGTTCTTGCGGCCGGCCATCAGCCGGGCCAGCCGTCGGCGCTGCGGGGCGTAGTCGTCGCCGAGGGGCACCCAGGCGGCGTAGAACTCGACGACGTCGCCGACCTGGTCGTTCCAGACGTCCGCACGAATCACGGCCTGGAACTGCTGCCGCACGGGTTGCGCGAAGCAGTCGTGCCAGCAACTGCGGGCCGCGGCCCTCGCGACGGTCGCCACGGTCGCTGGCTCGACGCCCGCCGGCAACTCCGCGACGACGATATTGGCGACGTTGAGAGCGGAGTTGAACGCCAGGTCCGCCACCGCTTGCGGCGCGGGGAAGATCAGTCGTCCGCCGTTCGCCTGGACGGCCCGAGCGGCGGCCTTGCTGATCTCCGAGAGGAGGTAGGAGCCGAACCACAGGTCGCGTGTGCGGCGTGCGGCGGCGATGAACTCCTGCACGGGACCGATGGCGAGCTGGAGCAGGTGCATGGTCATCGGGCGACCTCCACGAACGAACGAGGGGCTTGCTGGATGAAGGCGAGGAAGGCTTCCAGGGCCGAGCCCGACGGGGACCAGCGCAAGGGCGAGTTGCCGATACTCGCGAACTCATTCGATCGCACCGGAACGGCTCGCCTGGGGGTCAGGCAATTCCCTTGACCATCCTGGAGTTCAACGCGGTCGGGGCGCGGTCCGTTCAGCAGCACCGCGATCGGGAGGGCCGACTTGCCGCCTTTCAGGGCCAGCGGCTTGAGGATGAGCGGGCTGGCCATGCGGTCTCCGGCCTTCTCGCCCAGGAATGGCTGAAGCACGGTCTTGGGCGGCTCTCCCTCGCCGCGCAACTCGAAGATAATGGGGAGCCCGAACTCGGCTCGTGGAAATCCGTCCGGCATGTCCCCTGGCTCGTGGCCTGCGGCCCACTGGTCAGTGATCCGTCGGATGGTGTCGGGTTCAGGGAACCGCGACCGGCCCGGCCTGGCCCCGCCAGGGTTGCGGCCGATGCCGGGCTCCTGCCGGAACTCCTTCAGGCAGCCGACCACTTCCTTCCAGGCGGCGATCGGGTCCTTCATCCTGCCGCAGAACAGGTGCCCGGACAAGGTCGGCCAGGGGCGAGAAACGTCGCTGCCGCAGCCGTTCAGCCAGGTAGGGAGGTCGGCCTGACTCGCCGGCGCAAGCGATTCGCAGTGCAATGCCCCGCAGCCGCGCCGCGTGCGGGCTCCGAGGCCACCGAAGTTCACCCAGGCCCAGACGGCCGCCTCGACGTCGGCCTCAAGAGCTACGGGATAACGGAGGCACAAGGAGAAGGATGCCTTCTGGATGAACAGCGCCGGCGTTTTCCGCTCGTTGGCCGGCCCGGTGTTCTTCCCCTGGAACGGGAACAGAGCGTATGGGAGTGCGCCTTTGGCGAACAGGGTATCCCAGGTTACTCGGGGGGCGTTCCCTTCGTAACGGGCACAGGGCGTCGGCGCATCGGCCTCCACGTTGGCCACGACCACGCTCACCGGACTGGCGCGATCGGTCGCCCCCCACACCTCGGCATGTCGCCGGCGCATCCCCTCCACGCTGTCGAACGCCGCCCCGCGCGTGGCCCGCCACCAGAATTGCAACTGCCCGCGGATGGCCGTGGTCCGGATCGGCTGGGTCGGGTCGTTCACGCCCGCCTCGACGCCACCGCCGAATAGCGGCGTGATCAGTTTGATGGGGTAGTCCTGTTGCTTGCCGGTCTGCCCGCCATCGGGCCTTTTCTCCGGGCAGTCGGGAATGTCTCTGGGCATGCTGGCCTCCCGTTTCGATTCGTGGTGATCTGCGTCCGACACCGACACACTCTTTACGCCCCGGCCGTGCCGGCGATGACATCTTTTCTGCTCCCGCTCTCTGGCGGCCGGTATCCGGTCAGCGCCTGCTCCAGGGATTCCTCCAGGGTCGGGCAGGCAACCGCCTGCGAAACGTCGCCAGCGACGTCGTAGCTGTTCGGCTGCCCCGGCAGTGTGAACGGCAGGAACGTGAAGTGCCGCAGGGCCTCAACGCGGTTGCGCAGCGTGTGCTGAGGAGTGAACCATGCCTCGGAGAAGTAGTCGGTGTAAAGTGGGCCGCAGATCGCCATGCGGGCCACCAGCGATCCGGCCTGTTGCAAGTTCAACAGGCGGGCGTCCAGATCCTTCTGCTCCGCCGCGAAGCTCTTGCACTCCAGGTGCCACAGCACCCCACTCCGAAGGACCAGAAGCACATCGTATTCCGCGCGGATCCGTGTCGGCTCGTGCCGGCTCGCCACCTTGACTAGACGCCAGGCCGATTGGATCGCCGGGTGGTTGGCCGCCTCCAGCCAGGCATGGACCCGCCGAGCCACCGCGCGCTCGAACGCCGGCCCCAGCGGCCGCACCTGTGACCGTCCCACATTAGCCAAAGCGGCCGCACCGCGCCGGACCAGACCCAGCGTTCGGTTGTAGACCGACTCGAAGACGCCTTCTTGGCTTTCCGCCAGGACCAGACCGTGCTTTTGCAGTTGACTCAGGAGGGCCCGCTTCCATTCGCGCGTGGCGTCGGCATCCGCCTTCCGAGTGTCGAGATACGACGGCAGGCGGGCCACTTCGGATTTCTCCTTGCGCAGATGGTGGGTGAGGTGTAGTTCCGCCGTGTAGTTCCGGTCGGCACCGTAGGGTTCCGCAGCCAGGTCATCGGCCAGTGGGCCGGGCCAGAATCGACTGGCGTCGCCGTCGAAGATCTGATGCCCCGATGCCTCGAGAATCTCGTGCAGTTCCAGTTTGTGCCGGGTGTAGGGGCGGATCTCCGCTGGTCCATCCAGATTCCCGGGAAAGGTCTTGCAGACGGCCGGCTGCTGCTCGCCGTAAAGCAGCACCGGGCCCCGATCGCTCCAGGTTCGTACCAGGCCCACCGGCGTCAACTTCTGTCCGCCGTTGAGGACGAGGTGCGGTTGGAGCCCCTGCTCCCGGGCCAGAGCGACCGCGTCCCGGCTGCTTCTTTCCAGCCTGGCGAAGTCGTCGAGTTCATCCACCTCGATATCGTTCAGCATCTCGAAGCCTCGCCGATTGAGGACCGACCTCGCCCCGCGCGACCAGCCCTTGCGCCGAGCCTCGGCGCTCTCGACCCAGACGACCTTGTCGCCCGCCTCGGCGTACTCCAGCAGGGGCGGCAAGTTGGCGACATTCTGTCCGGTGGACACGACAACGAACAGACGATGGGACGACATCTTCGCTCTCCTTGATAGGGTTCTCGCTCAGCGGCGTTTGCGGGCCTCGTCGCGCACCGCGTTCAGGTCGATCACCTCGGCCACCTCGAACTGTGGCGGCACGCTGCCCGGGATGGGGCGCAGACGCAGGATCGGCGGCCAGTATCCGGTCCGGCCGTGGAGTTCCGCCAGCACCAGTGCCGCGATCGGTGCCAGGCTCGGCAGGTTCACCAGCAGCGGGACCGTTTGCCACTGCTCGGCGGTCAGCCCGACCTTGCCCAGCAGCCCCTGCGCCTGGTCCGTGAACGACTGCCCCGGGTCGAACTGGCACGGCACCGTTTCGACCCGGATGGTCGGATCGTTCACCAGGCCGCGGATCGCCTCCAGTTGCGCCTCGGTCAGCGGGTGTGAGAAGTTTACGATTAGCACGGCAGCCTCATCACCTTGGTTCAGTCGGTTCGACACCCTCTCTACGCACGGCGCTCGCCAGCAATGGCATCTTGCGGACGAAAAACGGCGTGACCGAGTAAAATGCTCGGCCCTCGGCTCCGAAAAAGTGGATAGAGCCGTCACATTATCAAGGTGCGGTTCGTTCACAATCAAGAAACGGAGAAATTCTTTCGCACCACACCCACTGCTCGCCGCCGACTCGCAACGCCGTCCCCCGCTGTTCGCGTGTGACGATAACTCGAGCGAAGGCAGGTGCAGCATGGCGGGGAAGTACTACCAGGTGCGGACCGAGACGACCGGACGGAGCGATGCTTACGGGTCAACCGTTGCGTGTATCGACCCGAACTCGGGGCCGGTCCTCGCGCGTCGCTGGCAGGACCTGAAGGAAGCCATTACCCATCCCGGCGGCTCGCTCCAGTCGACCGACGATGGCGTGGTGATCCACCACCTCCAAAAACTGGGGCATCAGGCTGCACGCCGTACGCCGTCCGTCCGGCAACAGGTCGCCGAGGATGCACCGAGTGTGCTTCTACTCGCCTTCGCGGCCTTCCAGCGAGGTCGGCCGTTCGTCCCCTGGGCGATGCGTGTCCTCGCCAATCACGCCATCTCGCTTCTCCGTCGGCACAGTCGTACGCGGCCGGACTCGGATCTCCTTGCCGGGGTGCCAGGCCCTCTGCTGTCCCCGGTTGTGGACGAACTTGCCGAGTTGCTGCATCAGGTTCGCCGCCTTTGCGATGGGGTTAGCTTTCCCCGGCCAACCGTGCGCGGCCCGGAACTGGAAGCCGTGTTCGTCCTGGAGGCCCGCTTGCGTCTGCTCGACTGGCTGCCATACCACGGGCCGAGTTTCCTCGACACTCACCTGCCCCTGCGCGAGCGGGAGCGGCGGTTGCGAGTCCGGGAGGGCTGGCCCACGGTTGCGGCATTGTGGGCCGACCTGGCCCGGCAGGTGGAGTCGCCCCTTCGCCGCCGCGACGCGCTCCACGCTGCGTGCCTTCGGCTCGCCCCGGATGTCGATCTTGAAGGGCTCGACCAACTCTGGCCGACCTGGGTCCGGCGGGCCAGGCTGGTGGCCGAACGACACCTGGAAACCCCCGTACACGCTTCCCTTATCGACCATCTATTTCCGAGTCGTGGAGTGGCCGCAACTTTGCACGGTGGCGCATAACTGGTCTGCGGTATGCTGAGTCCCAGCCAGGGACAGGGACCACGGGAGGGCCTTCCCGGACCATCAAGCCCGTCTTTCTCACCAGGGGTCGATCGGTAGCTGACCGGTCAGGTTGCTGGATCTTCTGCTCGACCCGGGCGAGGCACGACAGGCTGTCGAGGTAGAGGGGACGGAAGCGGCCCGGGCGGGCGGCCCTGGCGAATACTCCTGGATTTCGCGTCAGGTTCGGCCGGCGATCGGCTCGCGTGGTTGCGACGGTGCCGCACCCTGGAGTGGATCGCATCCCCTGGACAAAGAAGTCGTTGGGGACATACCAGCCGAACCCGTGCGAACCCGGGACTCCGGTTCACAATCGGTAGCAGCGGCGCGCCAGGAAAATCCATCACCGATTAAACAAGAACTCCTTCGTGTTGAGAAGGGCCCAGAGGATGTTTTCGTAGACCACCTTCTTGTCCTTGGCCCCTTCGAGGTGCTTCATCGCCAGGGCCAACTTCGCCGGCGTCGGCTTGCGGCCAACGGTCCACAGGAACACCTCCTCGACCTTCTCCGCGTCGGGACGCGGGTCCTTCGCCAGCGTGTCGGCTCGGCCGCCGGCCTGGCTCAGTTTCTGCTGCACCTCGTTGCTGTTGAGCAGATGCAGCACCTGGGCCAGGTTGGCCTCGCTGACTCGCTCGCACTCGCAGGCACTCAGACGTTGCGGCCGACCGAACACGTCCAGGAAGTACGACGTGAACGACTCGTCCGGTAGCATGATCGCCCGGTTCGGAGAATGCACGTCGTCCGGCAGACCCGGAAACCGCGTCGGACTGCCCGTGGCCAGGCTCACCGCGTCGTAGACGACCTCGGCCGACATCCGTCGCGGGTAGTAGCGTGCGTAGTTCTGCTTGTCGTGCTTGTTGAACTCGTTCGGCGTACTCGACAGCTGATACGTCCGGCTCTTGCAGATCGTCTTGATCAGGTGCTTGAAGCTGTAGCCGTTCTCGGCGAAGTCCTTCGCCAGGGCGTCGAGCAGCTCGGGATTGCTCGGCGGATTCGTCACGCGCATGTCGTCCAGCGGATCGACGATGCCGCGCGCGAAGAAGTGCGCCCAGTAGCGGTTGACGAGTGCCTTCGCGAAGAACGGATTCTCCTTCGCCACCATCCAGTCAACGAGAGCCTGGCGCGGATCGTCGTCGGCTGCGACCGTGACGACCTCGCCGCCGAGCGGCTTCATCTGGGCCGGCCGGTTTGTCTTCTTGTTGGTGACTGTGCCCGAACGCATGTTGAACAGAACCTGGTTCTGGTTCCGCTGATTGCCGACCTGGCCGGGCAGGACGACGTTCTTCCGGCCCACCCGCGCGAAGTAAGCGGCCAGGCCCCAGTAGTCGTCCTGGCTCCACTTCTCGTACGGGTGATGATGGCACTGGGCACAGCTCATGCGCGTGCCGAGGAAGACCTGGGCCAGGTTGTCCACGAATTCGCTCGGCCCCTGGATGTCCTTGAACCAGACGACCGGCGGACACTTCGACTCGTCGCCGACCGCGCCGATGATCTGCCGGGCGAACTCGTCGTAGGGCCGATCGGTGGCGATCGAGTCGCGAATCCATTCGTGGAAGACGAAGGTGCCGTAGGCCCGGTTCGCCTGGTTGCCGCGCTTCACCCGCAGGATGTCGGCCCACTTGTTGGCGAAGAAGTAGCTGTACTCCGTCGTCTCCAGCAGATCGTCGATGAGTCGATCGCGCTTCTTCGCATCCTGGCTGGCGACGAAATCGAGGATCTTCTTCGGCGTCGGCAACGTGCCCGTCACGTCAAGGTAGGCCCGCCGGATGAACTCCGCGTCCGAGCAGAGCGCCGACGGCATGATACCGAGATCCTGCCAGCGCTTCTGGGTGTGGGTATCGACGAGTGTCGCCCGTGGGAAGTCGTACGACGGCACGTCCGCGCCGAGCGGCACGGTGACGCGCGAGACGACCACCTGCCCCTGGTAGCGGGCCATGATCGCCGCCTCGCCGGAGAGCTTCAGCGTGCGCACCAGACCGGTCGCATCGACCACCGCGATCTCGGTGTCGTTGCTCTCGAACTGGGCCTGGCGCGTCACGTCCTCGACATGGTCATCGGAGTAGTGAGCCAGAACGGACAGCTGCTGACGGTTGTCGCGCGTCGTCGTGCGCAGCTCCGGGTAGATGCTGATGCGCGTGACGACCGGATCGTCCGGGCTGCCGAACGGGGTGCCGGTGGCGATCCAGCGACGGATCAGCTTGTACTCGTCGGAGCCGACGTCCATTTTCTTGCCGCCGCCGTGGGCCATGCTGCCGGTCGCCTTGAGCAGCAGCAGGCTGGCCTCGGGAGCCGGCAGGTAGACGCGCCGGCCGCGTCCTTCCTTGACCAGAGTCTGGAAGTCGAGGTCCGGCTCGAAGCCGAGCAGCGACAGGCGGAAGCCATTCTGGCCAGTGATCTTGCCGTGACAGCCGCCGGACTTGCAGCCGAGCTTGGTGAAGATCGGTACGATCTGGTTGCCGAAGTTGATCGGCTGATCCTTCTCGCAGCCGGTCACGGTCGCCGTCGTGGTC
>CAYYJM010000060.1:11070-11806 GCA_964471755.1 uncultured Alcaligenaceae bacterium | reverse complement strand
CCTGGAGGACTTTGGGATTATCGACCTCATAGCGGACCTCGCCGGAGAGATCGACCAGCTTGTTCCCGTCGAGCGTGCCGGTCGCGAGCAGCTGCCGCGAAGCGTCGGTGCCGACAAGTGGGAATGTTTCGGGATGGATGGTCAGGGAACGAACGTCTGGGGCGTCGGCGGCCGGGACGAGTAGCAGCAAAAGCGCGAGGTGCATGAGGAGGCTCCGCAACGGTGCGAGCAAGTAGGGAGAATGAGGCGAGGCCCCGGCGAAAGGCGATTCCCCGGTGAAAGGCGAGCCCCCCACGAAAGTGGGGGGAGTCTTCACCCAGGGATTGAACTCCCCCGGCTTTCGCCGGGGGCTCGCCGAGAAACTCCCCCGGCTTTCGCCGGGGGCTCGCCAGGGGTCGCCACCGGAGGTTTACAGCAATTCGACGACCGGATCACGGTCCTCGAGGATGTACATCGGCCGGCCGGAGCCGTTCTCGAAAGTCGTGGCCGGGTCGATGCCGACAGCGCGGTAGACCGTGGACAGAACCTGCGAGGCCGTGTACGGCCGATCCTTGGGCCGCTCGCCGCGGGCCGTCGTGCTGCCGACGGCCTGACCCATCTTCAGGCCGCCGCCGGCGATCATGGCACCCATCGCCGGGGACCAGTGATCGCGACCGGCATTGTTGTTGACCTTCGGCGTCCGGCCGAACTCGCCCCACATGATCGTCACGACGTCATCGTTCAGACCCAGATCGTG
>CAYYJM010000060.1:2333-11060 GCA_964471755.1 uncultured Alcaligenaceae bacterium | reverse complement strand
AGCCGCCGATGGACAGGGTGACGCAGCCGACGCCGGCCTGGATCAGACGACGTGCGGTCAGGAACGACTCGACCCCCTTGTAGCGGGCGAGGACCTTGGGGTCTTCCTTCTTCAGGTCCAGCGCGGTGCGAACGGTGCCGTTGGCGACCATGTCGAAGGCGCGCGTCGTGAACGCATCGAGCCCTTCCATCGTGCCGCTGGCGTCGATCTCACGGCGAACGTCGTCGAAGCCGTCGAGCAGTTCCTTGCGCTGATCGAGTCGAGCCCCATCGACACCACGAGCCATGGTCAGGTTTTGCAGGCCCTGGCCGCTCGGCGTGAAGGGCCGATGGGCGACGCCCAGGAAGCCCGGTTCGGTGCCCCGGCTCATGCCGCGCAGACTGACGAACGGCGGCACGGCAGCCTGACTGCCCGAGCGAACCTTGCTGACGACCGACCCGAAGCACGGATGAGCAGCGATCCGATTGACGCGCTCGGGGTAGCCGGTCATGACCAGGCTATCGGAGTGTTCGTTGACTGACTCGATCGAGCGGACACAGGCGAGCTTATCCCACATCTTCGCCTGCATCGGGAAGTGCTCGCAGATCTCGACGCCATCGACGTTGGTCTTGATCGGCTTGAACTCACCGCGATACTCCGCCGGCGCTTCCGGCTTCAGGTCGTACATGTCCATGTGCGACGGTCCACCGGGCAGGTAGATCATGATGGCTGACTTGGGCTTGGTGGTGTTGCCCGCCAGCGCCTTCAGTCGCAGCATCTCGGCCAGCGTCAGGCTCGCGCCCAGCGCCCCGATCTTGAGGAACCCACGGCGGCTGATGCCGTCGCAGAAACGCTCCTTGGCCCCCCAGAGCGTCAGCATGTGTGGTCTCCTGAGTGATGGTTTACGGGTCATCGGTCTTTTACCGATCCACCTGATCGTACCCCGACGAACAGGCCCGCCGCAACGGCATGAGGGAGGGAAAATCGGCGCAAAATGAAGGCCCCGATGGACCGGGTGGATTGCCGGAGTTACTTCTCGTAGGCCAACCCTTCCTCGACCTCCTTGACCAGGTCCGCCTTCTCCTGACGCCGGGCCTGGACGAACTGCCGGGCCGTGGCGTCCCCCTGGTTCGTCAGGGCGTAGCGGACGATGGCCCGTTCGACGATCGGGGCCGTGTAGCCCTTCTTCCCATAGAGGGCGAGGATTTCCGGCGTCAGGTCCCAGAGTTTCCAGCGGCGCAGATCCTCGATGGCGAGGTCGGCCAGCTCGCCTTGCTCCAGGACCACGCGTTCCGCCTTGAGTGTGTTGCCCTTGTTCGTCTCGGGCTGCCAGGTGTAGAGGACGCGCACCGCCCGGACCATGGCCAGACGTACCGGCAACGGCGTCTTCGGATCGGCCAGGCCGGTCAGGACGCGCTGCCAGCCGTCGGCTGGGGCGCGATGCAGCAGACCGCTCAGGATACCGTCGTAGGCGTTGCGCATCCGGTCGCTCGGATCGCTCAGCATCACCTGGAGTTGCGAGGCATCCTCGGCCGTGCCACAGACGCCGAGCAGGAAGGCGTAGACACCGATCCGCTCGGGTGGCGTCTTCGGATCCTTCAGCCAGCGACGGACCTTCTCGGCTGAGAACTGGCCTGCCGAGTGGCCGATGTCCCGATCGGCCGCCTTGGCGAACTCGAGGAAGGCGTCCGTCGCGATCTCCTTGTCGGGATGCTCCAGGTAGTCGAAGTAGAAGCGCAGCCGGGCGACCGAGTCCTTCGGGTTCAGCGTGATCGCTTTCTTCATGTACTCGACCACGTCGCCGCTCTTGATCGGGATGCCGCGATAGGGATCGATCTTCTTCTGAAAGACATCGCAGAAGAGCAGGAAATGGGGCGGATTCTTGCGATCCTGAACGGGAACGTAGCGCGGCAGCACGAGTTCCTTGCGGCCTGCCAGAACGTCGTCGGAACGGAGGACGTTGAGGACCTCGTACTTGCCCGAGCCGGTGCCGTCTGGGCGGAGTTCCGATTCCAGGAAGCGGCCGTAGAGGATCAGCTTGCAGAACGGCTGGCCGGCCTCCTCGCGGAACGTCGGCGTCTGCTGGTAGCCGGCACCGCACAGACTGCACGCGGTGGCCGGGAACTGGCCGAGCAGCAGCAGGCCGACACCGAGCATCGAAAGACGGATGAGTCCGCGCATGGTTCCTCCCTTTCCCCGCAATGACGAACGGCGAGCGGAGCCGGGCCCCGCTCGCCGTTCAGTATACCCACGCCACCCTGGTTACGGGGAAGGGGGATTGTTCTTCTTCGGCGTCGGCTGCTCCAGGCGGAGCAGTTCCTCGGCGTCGGCAACGAGGGCGGCGTCGCGCTTGCGCTCGGCGGCGACGAACGCCTTCGCGGCCGGCACCTTGTCCTGAGCGGCCAGGGCGTAGCGGATCACGGCCCGCCGGACGATCGGCAGATTGAACGCCTCGCTCTTTGGCAGACTGAGGACCTTGTCCGCCTCGCCCCAGGCTTCCCACTTGCGCAGATCCTCCACGGCCAGGTCGGCGATATCGCTCTGGCTCAGGAGCAGCGTCACGGCGTCGATGATCTTCGCTCGAGGGATCACGTCGGTGCGGTAGTCCCAGAAGAAGCGGGCCGCTCGCAGGCCGGCGTAGCGCGTCGCGAACGGACGGCTGGGATCCTTCACCAGATCGACGACATGCTGCCAACCTTCCTTCGGCTTGAGCAGGACATAGCCGGTCAGGATGCCATCGACGCCGCTCAGGACGCGCTTCTTGGGATCATCGAGCAGGCTGAGCAGAAGCTGCGCGTACGGCTCCGGATTGGACTTGCCGCAATGGCCCAGGAGCATGGAGTAGAGGCCGAGGCGAAACGCCGGCGTGTCGTCGGAGCGGATCCAGCCGGCGAGCTTCTCCGCGGGCAGGTCGCCGGCCATCGACTTGACGTCCTTGTAATCGGTGTTGCCGAACTCCTTGTAGGCGTCGATGGACACCTCCTGGTCGGGGTTGTCCAGGTAGTCGAAGAAGAAGCGGAGGCGTTTGCCGATCGGTTCCTTCTGGATGGCGAGGGCTCCCTTGATGTAGCGAGCGATGTCGCTGTCGGCCTTGACGGCCATGCCGCGGAAGGGATCGATTTTGCCCTTGTAGAGGTCGCAGAAGACGAGGAACTTGTACTTGCCTTCCATGCCCTGCTCGAAGTAGCGGTTGATTTCGAGCTTGTTGCCCTTGAAGTTGGCATGCGGCTTGACGACGGTTTCGATCTCCAGGACCGAGCTGCCGGCGGCGGGGTCGTTGGGGTCGTTGGCATTCTTCGCCGACTTGAGATTGCCGAAGACGACCAGGCTGGCCTGATCGGCCAGGCTCAGGAGCGTCTCGCCGGACATGGTACAGAACGGGCAGGCCGAGGCCGGCAGGCTCATCAGCAGCCAGCACAGAAGTCCGAATCCCACCGCATGACCGATCTTGCGCACCGCGCACCTCCCTCCAGGCCAGCCGCTCCGGGACGATGTGGTTATTATGCTCCGGGTGCGGGGGTCGCAGCAAGGGCCGATCTCCCGGTCGGCCCCGATTTCGGCCCGGGTGCCTGTTCCCAACGTACGTCGTCACCTGGCCGGAGATCGGGTAGAATACGGAAAGGAAGCTACCTCCCGAGAAGACCGACATGGATGAGCAACGCCAGTGGCACCGCCTGTTCGGAATGTCGTGGATGGACTATCTCCACGGCCAGCCGTTCAAGGTCGAGATGGAGATGGACCTGTCGATGAAGTTGCAGCTTCTCGATGTGGTCGTCATCCGGAAGGGGCCGGGAGCCCTCTCCGTGCCGTTGCCGGATGGCTTCGATGAACTGGCCGACCACAACCTGATCAGCTTCAAATCGTACCAGGAGGCGTTCGACGGCTGGGCCCTGAATGAGTTCGTCGGCCACTACGTCAACTACCGCAAGCAGGCGGGGCCGACCGTTGGTGCCATGCCACCGGAGACGGCCTTCCGACTGTATGCGGTGAGCGTCCGGTTCCCTCGGGGTCTGAATAGCGAGTTTCCGTTGCAGCCGATCCGGGAGGGCGTTTACGAGGTACGGCACTTCACCGGAACGATCCGTCTGGTCGTGGTCAACCAGCTTCCACAGGCGGCTCAGAACGCGATGCTGCACCTGTTCAGCGCCAACGAGGCGCAGGTCCGTTTCGTGATGGGAAACTATCAGCCACGGTCGCAGGAAACGAGTACGTTCCTGCATCAACTCTACGAACGTTATCAACAGGAGGGGCTTTCGATGGCATTCTCGAAAGAGGAGTTCGTCCGCGAAGCGATGGAGCGAATGTGCCGCGATCCCGTGGTCATCAAGATCGTGCTGGAGAACGTGTCGGATGAGCAGCGTCTGCAAGGCGTGCCGGTCGAGCAGCGTCTGCAAGGCGTGCCGGTCGAGCAGCGTCTGCAAGGCGTGCCGATGGAGGAACTGCTCCAGAGCCTGACCGCTGAGCAGCGAGCGGCTCTGCTGGCCCGATTGCAGGCAGAGCAGGGGGGCAAAGGTTCGGCCGGTTAACCCGTTCCGAGCAGCAGATCGACCAGTCTGACAGTCGCGCATGTGGGCCCCCGGCCCGCGCGGAGGTGGCCGAGGATCGCTTCATCGGTGCAGCCCGAGTCTTTCAACGCAAATGATGATCGCCCTGCGCACCCCAGGAAGCCTGCTCGACAGCCTTCTGAATAGCCGGCCAGCCCTTCTTGCGGTTCGGGGGGTGTCTCGGCGTGTTCCGCAGGGTCTCAAAGCGGAGGTCAAAGCCACTTGTCTTCCGTCACTTCAGTAATCCCAGACGTGCAGAACGCGAACGAGCCGGTCATCGGACAGCACCTCGAACTGAACGCCGAGCGGGGCGACCAGAAGGACGCGAACGCCGTCCGAGCGGGATTCTCCTTGCTGCTCGGGATCGTGCCGCAGGAGCCGATCGATTTCATTGGCCGCCTGAGTGACGGCCGCGCGGTCGGTCGCTATCAGCCAGAGTTCCGCCAGGTCCTGCTCGGCCGACGGAATCCAGACGACCGTGTACTTCACGCGTGATGCTCCAGGTCGGCCATGATTTCGGCCAGCGTCCGACCACCCGGCTCCTGTCGTCGTCGGGCCAGTTCCTCCTCGCTGATCCGTGGCCCGGCCGACACCGGAACATAGCGACCCAGGACTCGCCCCGACTCATCGACGAATTCGACCGGGGCGGCCAGGGCACGCAGCTTCTCGCTCAACTGAGTGTCAATCACCATCTGTGACATGGGTGTCCCTCGCATACTGATACCACGTCCAGTCTACCCGATTCTCACCGTCCGGTCCATCGGCCTCCTTGACCGCTCGCCGTGGCGCAACTACCCTACAGCCTCACGCGAACCGCTTTCTCTCCCGGGGATCTCCTCATGTCACGCGATACCTTCCTGGCCTGGCTCGTCGGCCTTTCTCTCCTCCTGACCGGCTGCGGTGGCGGTGGCGGCAAACGGTACGACATCATGGTCATCCCCAAGGGCCTGACCCATGAGTTCTGGCAGTCGATCCATCGCGGAGCCGAACGGGCCGCCGCCGACCTGTCCGCCCAGGGGATCGCCGTCCGCGTCCTGTTTGAGGGGCCGCACCGCGAGGACGAGGCCAAGCCGCAGATCGACATCGTCAACCAGGCCGTCGGCCGACGCGTCAACGGCATCGTCCTGGCTCCGCAGCATCGCAAGAACATGGTCGAGGCCGTCCAGCGGGCCGGCGAGCAGAAGATTCCCGTCGTCATCATCGACTCCGGCCTGGAGAACGAGGAGCTGTTCGTCAAGTACGTCGCCACGGACAACTTCAACGGCGGCAAGATGGCGGCCCAGCGGCTCCTGAAGGTGCTTGCCGACAAGGGCGTCAAGGCACCGCGCATCGTCCTCTTCCGCTACGTGACCGGCTCCGAATCGACCGAGCAACGCGAGGAGGGCTTCCTCCAGGTGATCGACGCGGCGAACGCCGAGCGGAAGATGAAGGGCGAGCCGGCCATCACCTGGGTGAGCAAGGACATCGAACTCGGAGCGACCAAGGACACCGCCTTGCAGAACGCCCGGCCCTTCCTTGCCGACAAGGGCGAGCAGATCGACGGCATCTTCGCTCCGAACGAGTCGTCGGCCAGCGGCGTCGTCGAGGCTCTCCGCAGCCTGAACCTCAACGGCAAGATCGCCCTCGTCGGGTTCGACTCCAGCGAGCCGCTGCTGTCGGCCCTCAAGGCCGGCGACGTGGACGGCCTGATCGTTCAGGACCCTTACCGCATGGGCTACCTCGCCGTCTGGGTCCTGGTGCAGCACCTGGAAGGCAAGCCCCTCGCCGATCCGGAGAAATACCTCAGCACCGGTGAGTATCTGGTCACCCGCGAGAACGTCGATGAGCCGAAGACGCAGGAATTGTTCCGGCCGGAACTCCAGACGAAGCGGACCATCGCCACGCCAAAGTTGAAGTGAGCGTGCCATGCCTCCTCGTCTGGTGATGCGCGATGTCCGCAAGCGATTCGGTCCCACGATCGCCCTGGCTGGCGTGGACCTGACCGTCGAGCCCGGCGAGGTCCATGCCCTCGTCGGCGAGAACGGCGCGGGCAAGTCCACGCTGATGAAGATCCTTAGCGGAGCCCTTACGGCCGACGCCGGCACGATCACGCTGGACGGCGTCCCGTACGCTCCCCGCCATCCGGCCGACGCGCGCCGCCTCGGCGTTGGCATGATCTATCAAGAGCTGATGCTCTGCCCCGATCTGACCGTCGAGGCGAACGTCCTGCTCGGTGCCGAGTCGCTGTCACCAGCGGGCGTCCTGCGCGGTGCGGAGAACCGTCGCCGGGTCGCGGAGGCACTGGCCGTTCTGGACCACGCCGACATCCGGCCGGACGCCCGCGTCGGCGACCTGGGACCGGGACCGCGTCAGATGGTCGAGATCGCCCGGGCCCTCGTCGTCGAGGTCCGCGTCCTCATCCTCGACGAGCCGACCTCGTCGCTGACACAGGAGGACGCCCGTCGCCTGTTCGGCCTCATCCGTCGGCTGCGCGAACGCGGCGTGAGCATCGTCTACATCAGCCATTTCCTCGAAGAGGTCGCGCAGCTCGCCGACCGCCTGACCGTCCTGCGCGATGGCCGGAGCGTGGCCGCGGGACCGCTCGCGGAGTTCACGCCGCAGCGGATCGTCGAGTGCATGGTGGGCCGGGCTCTCGACGAGCAGTATCCGCGCATCCCGCACACGATCGGCGAACCGATCCTGGAAGTACGCGGCCTCGAAGGCGAACGTCTGCCGCAGGGCATCGACTTGACGCTGCATCGCGGCGAGATTCTCGGCCTGGCTGGCATCATCGGCGCGGGCCGAACCGAACTCCTGCGGGCGATCTTCGGCCTCGACCCGGTGCGGGCCGGCCGGGTCCGCATCGTCCCCGTTCCGGCCTCGACAACGAACACCACGCCGCGCGGCCGGATCGACGAGGGCGTCGGCTTCCTCAGCGAAGATCGCAAGCTGGAGGGTCTTGCCCTGGATCTGAGCCTGGAGGACAACTTGACCCTGAGCAAACTCGGCCTGTACGAGCGGGCCGGCTGGCTCGACCTTGCCGCCCGGCGCGAAGCGACTCGACACTGGCTCGACCGGCTCGGCGTCCGCCATCGCGATCCGGGCCAGAGCGTCGGCGAACTGTCCGGCGGCAATCAGCAGAAGATCGCTCTGGCTCGCCTCCTGCATCAGCAGGCCGACGTGCTGCTGCTCGACGAACCGACGCGCGGCGTCGATGTCGGCAGCAAGGCCGAGATCTACCGCCTGATCGGTGAACTGGCCGCCCAGGGCAAGGCGGTCCTCCTGGTCAGCAGCTACCTGCCGGAGTTGTTCGGCGTCTGCGATCGGCTCGCGGTGATGGCTCGCGGCCGACTGAGTCCGGTTCGCGACGTGGCCGACTGGACCGCCGAGGAGGTGCTGGCCCACGCGACCGGCCCCGTGCAGCCAGCAAGCAGAGAGAGGGAAGCATGAGCGACGAATCGATCCCGGCCTCACGGCCCTGGCCGAGCTGGCTCGGCGGCCCGGTCCTCAGCTTCCTGATCGTGCTGATCGCCCTCTGTCTGTTGATCTACCTGCGCGAAGGGCCGCACGGCCTGGCACGCTTTCTCGACCTGCCGAACCTCCAGGTGATCGCCCAGGACGTCGCCGTTCCGGGCACGGTCGCCCTTGGCGCTCTGCTCATCATCCTGACGGGTGGCATCGACCTGTCCGTCGGCTCGGTGGCGGCGTTGACGACCGTCGTCGCCATGCTCACTTACCGGGCCGTCTACCCGGCCGACGCCGCAGGGGTGTTGCCGATCCTGGCGGCCACGGGCGTCGGTCTGCTGACGGGGGCCCTCGCCGGAGCGCTGGCCGGCCTCATCATCACCCGACTCCAGGTGACGCCGTTCATCACGACGCTCGGTCTGATGGGCGTCGCCCGAGGCCTGGCGTACTATCTCTCCGACAAGAAGGACATCGACTTTCCCGGCGACAAGCCGACCTGGCTCCGGTTGCTGTACCAGCCCGAGTCGCCGATCCTCTTCTCGGTCGCCTTCTGGAGTTTTCTGATCCTCGCCGGTCTGATCGCACTGATGCTGCGCTACCACATCCTGGGCCGCTGGTGCTACGCCATCGGTTCGAGCGAGGCGACGGCCCGCGTCTGTGGCGTGCCGGTCGAGCGCCGCCGCCTGCTCCTCGGCCCCATCGCCAGCGGCCGCACCGCCCGGGCGCACCTGCAGCGCTACCGGGAGAAGCCCCGCACACC
>CAYYJM010000060.1:0-2323 GCA_964471755.1 uncultured Alcaligenaceae bacterium | reverse complement strand
CGAGCCCGGCTGATCCTCTACGCCATCGCCGGCGTGCTGACCGCCTGGGCGGGCCTGCTCAACTTCGTGCAGATCGGCGGCACTCCGAGCAGCAGTCAGGATCTGGCCCTGGACGTGATCGCCGCAGTGGTCATCGGCGGCGCGAGCCTGAACGGCGGTCGGGGCGGCGTCGGCGGGACACTCCTGGGCGTGCTGATCGTCGGCGTGCTGAACAACGGCGTGCGCTTCCTGGGCGTGCCGGTCGAGGTCCGCTTCCTGCTCGTCGGTCTGGTCATCATCGGCAGCACCG
Organism: uncultured Alcaligenaceae bacterium; assembly: GCA_964471755.1. Taxonomy (GTDB): domain Bacteria; phylum Planctomycetota; class Planctomycetia; order Gemmatales; family Gemmataceae; genus CAYYJM01. The sequence continues at coordinate 2,034 of CAYYJM010000060.1, read as the reverse complement.
CCCTGGGCCAACTGCAGCGGAAGCGGGAGTAGCCACGAAAAAACCCCGCTGACGATGGCAAACCATCGAGCAGCGGGGCCGGAACAGAGAAGAGGCCGAACTAACGGGAGGTGATCATACCCCGTCGGCCAGGAAAATCAAGAGCGAAAAACACCCGGACGAAGACCGGGCAAATCAGCAGCAACGCCGTCGAGGCCGAAGGCTGGAGCAGCTTGAAGCCCCAGCCACAGAACGCGGTAATCGCCCACCACGCCAGCCCCAGGAAGAACAGATACGCCACGAAGCCGAACAGCCACCAGGCCACGAGAATGCAGCCGTTGACGAACGTCGTCGGCAGCAGATCCTGGAGAAGCCGGGCCATCAGGAGCAGGCCCGTCGGCAGGAGAGCCACCTCGACGGCCAGGTACAACGCGTCGGGACTGCCCGGCCCGAGCATCCCCTTGCCTTGCAGGATGAAGACGATCGCCATGAGGAACAGACGCGAGAACGCGGTCAGAAAGGCGGTGCCGAAGAAGACGATCGCCAGGGCGGCGAAGGCCATCTTGAAGGCCGGCACGGTCATCGGCCCCGATTCGGTTTCCCCGTCGGCCTCCACCGAGGCGGCTCCGGCGAGCGGTTCGTGGCTGAAGCGCTCCTCACGGAGAGCCGGCCGATCCGTGATGTCGGCACCGCTCTCGCCAGTCACCGCAACCACCTCCGGTCGTGGCTCCGGCCGGGGCCGACGTTCCGGGACCAGGGCGACCGATGGCACGAACATCCGGTAGAGCCCCACGGTCACGCGCAGGGCGATGGCTCCCAGAATGGCCAGGGGGATGGCGAACCAGAACAGCGAAAAGGAGATCACCTCGGTCACCCTCCCGAACGCGAGGAGCGCACGGTTAGCCCCTCGACCGGCACGAACGTCGTCGAGCCCTCGGTCGGTTTCCGGGCCGAAGCACACGACCCGCACCCGCCGCAGCTGGACTTCTTCCGCCCCACAAAGGGACGGATCACACTCCAGATAAGGTACGAAGTCGCCAAGAGGGTGAGAGCCAGAGTGACGATCAGTTGCAGGTCCATGAGGCACCTCACAGTAGCCGGCTGCCGATCTGGTAGACGACCAGCGCCCCGATGTAGGCCAGCACCGTCATGTAGACGAACGTGAACACGGCCCATCCGGTCGAGCCCGTCTCGCGTCGAATGATCGCCAGCGTCGAGACACACTGGGCACACAGGGCGAAGAAGACCATCAGCGACAGGGCGACCGGCACGTTGAACAGCGGTCGGTCGCTGCCCTCCCAGCGGGCTCCGCGCATCTGGTTGGCCAGGCGCGTCTCGCCCGGATCGGCGTCTTTCTCCTCAGGGGCGTCGAACAGGATCGCCAGTGTGCCGACGACCACCTCACGAGCCGGGAAGCTCGCAAGAGCGGCGGTGCCGATCCGCCAGTCCCAGCCGAGCGGAACCACCACCGGCTCGATGGCGTGGCCGGCTCGACCCAGCCAGCTCTGCCGCTTCCACTCACCCTGCACCCGGAGGATTTCGTCCTGAAGTCGCTCGACGTTCGCCTCGTCCTTCTGCTCCTCACCGAAGGCGGCCACGCCGGCCAGCACGTTGACGACATCGTTGTAGTTCGCCTCGCCGGCAAGCAGGCGAGCGCGCACCGATTCGACCTGGCCGATATGGCTCTGACGGTTCTCCTCCGCCTCGCCCTCACGCGGCGTGGCCAGGACGGCCGAGGCGGCGGTCGTCGCTTCCAGGGCGGCCGGCGACGAACCGGCTCCACGCGGGAAATAGAGCAGCGCCCAGACGACAATCATCGTCGCCAGGATCAGGGTGCCGGCCCGTTTCAGGAACGCCCCGGCCGAGTCGAGCATCCGCCAGACCACGGTACGCAGAGAGGGCCACTTGTAGAGCGGCATCTCCATGACGAAGAGCGGCGTCTCGCCGCGGAGCAGCGTGCCCTTGAGAATCCACGCCACCACCGGAGCGACGACCAGGCCGAGCAAGTACATCGAGAAGAGAACCAGGCCGGGAACCCACCACGCGTAGCCGTCC
>CAYYJM010000059.1:0-26332 GCA_964471755.1 uncultured Alcaligenaceae bacterium | reverse complement strand
TAACGCTGCGGCGGGCATGAAACGGGCGGGCTGCCTTAAGTTGGCGCGTATGGGGGAGCCGGGAAACCGGCTCTCCCTACCCCTATCAAAAAAGTTAGACCAGTCAGACAGCCAGAACAAAGCCGGATAGTCTCGCGGGGGTGTTTTCCCTTGCTCAGTCCGCCTCGCCACGGATAGACTCCGACCACCGAACTCCCCGCTACTTTCAGGGTTCCGCCATGCTCTCTCGATTCCTCCCGCTCCTGCTTCTCGCCGCCCCAGCCGTGGCCGAGCCGGTCCCGCTCACTCTCGCTGACGATGGCAAGGCACTCGTCCGCGTTGTCGTCGCCGAGAAGGCGTCCGACCAGACCTGGGCCAACGCCGCACGCCTGGCCGATCTGCTCGGCAAGATCAGCGGCGCGAAGTTCGAGGTCGCCATCGGCGACGGCATGACCGGGATCGCCGTCGGCACCGCGTCGGACTTCCCGGCCGTGAAACTCGGCGTCGCCTTTGCTCCCGACCAGATCACACGCCGCGAGGAATACGTCCTGCGGACACACGCGAAGGGGGCGTACCTGATCGGCGCGACCGACCTCGCCGCCCAGCACGCCGTCTGGGACTTCCTGCATCAGCTGGGTTATCGCCAGTACTTTCCGGGCGCGGCCTGGGAGGTCATCCCGAGTGCGAAGCGGTTGACAGTGGCCCTCGATACGGTCGAGAAGCCGAGCTACCACTCGCGGCGCATCTGGTACGGCTTCGGAGCCTGGGATTACGCGAAAGAACCGTACCGCGAGTGGTGCGAGAAGAACCGCACTGTCGGCGGCGTTCAACTCAACACCGGCCATGCGTACGATGGCATCGTCAAGGCCCTGAAGAAGGATTTCGACGCTCACCCGGAATACTGGCCGCTCCTCGGCGGCGAACGCAAGCCGGTGAAGAATCCGAAGCCGGAACTCGGCAATGCCGAATTGCGCCGGAAGATCGTCGAACACGCTCTGAACCAGATCGAGAAGAACCCGACGGTGGACAGTCTCTCGATGGATCCCAGCGACGGCGGCGGCTGGAGCGAGAGCCCCGAGTCGGCGAAACTCGGCAGCGTCACCGACCAGGCCCTGACCCTGGCGAACGAGGTGGCCGCGGCCATCAACAAGAAGTATCCCGGCAAGCTGGTCGGCATGTACGCCTACAACTACCACTCGCCGCCGCCGAGCATCCGGGTGCATCCGCAGGTCGTTATCAGCGTCGCGACGGCGTTCATCAAGGGTGGTCAGACGCTCGACGAGATCATCGCCGGCTGGGCTGACAGGGGGGCGACACTCGGCATCCGTGAGTACTACAGCGTCAACACCTGGGACCGCGATCAGCCGGCCGCCGCTCGGGGGGGCAATCTCGATTACCTGACGCGAACCATCCCCGTCTTCCACGCGAAGGGGGCCCGCTACATGTCGGCCGAGTCGAGCGACAACTGGGGGCCGAACGGTCTCGGTTATGCCTTCGCCGCCCGGATGCTCTGGGACGTCCGCGAGGCGCAGAACCGGGACGCCTTCGTGAATGAGTTCCTGGAGAAGTGCTTCGGCCCGGCGAAGGAACCGATGCGCGAGTTCTACGAACAGCTCGACGGCTCGAAGCCGAAGCTCGTCATCGATGACCAGCTTGGCCGAATGTACCGGGCCCTGGAGAAGGCGCGCGCCCTGGCCGACACGCCGGAGGCACGCCGGCGTATCGACGAACTGACCCTCTACGCCCGCTACTGCACTCTGTACCAGCGTTACACCACGTCGGAGGGGAAGACTCGTCAGCCGGCCTTCGAGGCACTCATCCGTCACGCCTATCGGATGCGAAAGACGATGCTCATCCACGCTCTCGCCCTCTACCGTGACCTGGCCAATCGCGACAAGACAGTGACAATCCCGGCCGAGGCGAAGTATCAGGTGGCCGAGGGGAAGAACCCGTGGAAGTCGAGCGAACCGTTCACCGAGACGGAGCTGGCCGCCTTTCGCAAGGAGGGGATCGCCGCGCACAAGCTGGTCGATCTCCAGTTCACGCCAGTGGCCTACAGCGGCGACCTGATCCCGGCGGCCGAGCGGCTCCGATTCGCCGATCCGAAGCTGCCGATGCCGAACGAACTGAACGCCGGTCGGGGCGTGCAGGCGTTCCTGACGTATATCGAGAAGGCCCCGCGCGACATCGAGCTGAAGATCACCGGCGGCCTGATCGCGCACTACCGCGACCGGGGCAACGTCAAGATCGCCGTGATGAAACTCGGTGGAGCCAGCGCCACCGGCGAGAAGGAGACGCTCGTCGCATCGGATCGGAGCGTGCCGCCGGATGGCAAGGAACACGTCGTCAAGCTGACGGTCAAGGAACCGGGCCTGTACCGTGTCACGGTTAGCGATGGCAACGACCGGACGCAGGTGAAATGGCCGACCGATCTGCCGCTGACGATCGCGTCGTCGCAGGACGCGCCGATGAACGGCACCTACGGTCAGTGGATGGGGTATTTCTACGTGCCGAAGGGGACGAAGATCATCGGCCTGTTCGCTGGCGAGCATGGTGAGGTGCGTGACAGTGAGGATCGGCCGCAGTTCTGGCTCAACGGTCGGGAGCGGAACTTCTACGGCGTCGCGGTGCCGGAGGGGCAGGACGGTAAGGTCTGGCGCGTGCGCTACGCTCGCGGTGCGGTTCGACTGCTGACGGTGCCGCCCTACTTCGGTCGAACGCCGCAGGATCTGCTGCTGCCGAAGGAAGTCGTCGCGAAGGATGCGGGGAGGTGAGCGGAGTCAGCAGCCCGAGCGTCAGCGAGGGAAATACAGCCCTTCGCTGACGCTCGGACGCGAACGAGCGACTCAGAACAGCTTCTCGATCGGCCGGGCGGTACTCGGCAGAATCATGGTGGGTCGGCCGGCTACGTCGTAGACCATGTCATGCGGATCGATGCCCAGCGCCTGGTACATCGTCGCCAGCACGTCGTGGTAGTGAATCGGATTGTCCAGGGCCCGGCCGGCCGTCGCGTCGGTGGAGCCGATGACCTGGCCCATCTTCATGCCGCCGCCAGCGAACAGGGCACCATTCACCGGAGCCCAGTGATCCCGGCCGGCGTCCTTGTTGATCTTCGGCGTCCGACCAAATTCGCCCCAGACGAGAACCGTCGTCGTCCGGTCCAGGCCGCGCAGGGCCAGATCCTCGACCAGAGCGCTGATGCCCTGGTCGAACACCGGCAGACGCTGCTTCAGGGTCTTGAAGTTGTTGCCATGCGTGTCCCAGAACCCGTACGCCACGCTGACGACGCGGGCTCCGGCCTCGACCAATCGACGGGCCATCAGGAGCTGGTCGTTCCACATCGGCGCGCCGTCACCCTGGTGCCTTGGCGAGCCCTTGCCGTAGCGTTCGCGAACCTTCTCCGGCTCGAGCGTCACGTCGAGAGCGTCGACCAGTTTTCGCGACGTGAGGACCTCGAAGGCTCGCTGGTAGTGTCCTTCGAGTGTCAGCGCGCCGGCGTCGTTCTGGCGTTTGAGGGCGTCCAGTCGCTCCAGGAGTTTTCGGCGGTCGTCCATCTCGGCGGTGGTCAGATCCTGGAGCTTCATCGGTTCGAGGTTCTGGCTGTCCATCCGGGCCGGGGCGGCGGCCCGGCCGAGCAGACCGGGACCGGGACTGTTGTACGGCCGATGCTGCATCGTCGGGAACAGATCGATGAACGCCGGCACGACCGGATCGCGCTGACCGAGTGTCCGGGCGATGACACTGCCGACGTGCGGCTTCATCTCGCGTTTCGTCTGGTCCATCGAGTAGCCGGTCATCGTGTGGAAGCTGCTGTGTTCGTCGCGCAGGCCGACGATCGAGCGGATCAGGGCCATCCGGTCCATGCACTGACTCAGACGTGGCAGCAACTCGCCGATGCGAATGCCGGGCACGTTCGTATCGATTGGCTTGAACTCGCCGCGAACCTCGGCCGGAGCGTCCGGTTTGAGGTCGAACGAATCCTGGTGAGCGAGCCCACCACTGAGATAGACGAGGATGACGGAGCGTTCCGACTTGCCGCGGGTGGACTCGGCCTGGAGCAGCTCCGGCAGCGTCAGACCGCCGAGGGCCAGACTGCCGACTTGCAGGAAGGAACGACGGGTAAGGCCGTCGCAGTAACGCTGGCGAGAACCGAGGAGGGTGAGCATGGGGTTCGCACCGGAGGGAGGGTTAACAAGACCAGGGATATTGTACCACGAACGCCGCCGACCGCTAGAATGATACGGTCACGATTCAGGCTCCGGGATGCGCCCATGAGTACGCAGTGGCATCCGCTGTTCGCTCACCTGCTGAAGCTGCTCGTCGGCAAGTGGTACGATGTCGAGCCGGAAGTCCCTGTGAGCGATTTACCGCGTCGAGGTGACGTACTGGTCGTGCGCCGTCAGGCCGAAAGTGAACCGCCGTTTCGAGGCCTGTGGTCGCACCTGACCGACTGGAATGTGATCGAGTTCAAGGGGCCAACAGACACCCCGGAGGCAGACGACCTCGAACTATTGATGGCGGTCGGGGCCGGCATCGCTTACCGCCTCAATGAACAGCGCCGAGAGGCAGGTGAGCCTTCTCTAGCGGCCGATCAGGTGTCCTACTGGTATCTGGCTCCGCAACTGGGAACGACGTTCCTGGGGCAGGCCAGGTTGCGAACCGCGTTCGACTACGAAGGCAATGGCCTGTGGCGCGGTCGGGCGTGGGGACATCGCGTCTGGCTGATGTCGTATCGCGAGGCAGCAGTGGAGGAAGACGCCCTGCCGCTGTTCCTGCTCGATCGGCAGCAACCGGCACCATCCGGCCTGACCGAATTGATGGTGTCCCACGAAGAACTCTTGCGGGAGTTCGGCGGTTGGGTCAAGACCTTACGCCCGCAACTCTGGGAGGAGATCCGACGCATGGTCACGGAACCAGGTTCGATTATCGACTGGGTTGAAGTCGCCAAGGTTACCGACCTGGATGGAGCCATACGGGTGATCCCGCCCGAGCGCGTCATCGAAATCCTCGGGGTGGCGGAGGCCATCCGAATCATTGGCCTGGGCCGCGTTATCGAGGAACTCGGGTTGACTCGCGTTCTCGAGGTCGTCAGTCTGGCTCGCATCATCGAGGAAGTCGGCCTGCCGCACCTCATCGACGTGGTCGGTCTGCCAAATGTTCTCGCAGAAGTTGGGCCGGAAAGGCTCGCCGAAAGCCTGCGCAGCACCCTGTCTCCCGAGCAGCTTCAGGAGATCGTCCGGCGCTTACAACAGCCAGACTGACTCACCCAGAGGCTCATCTCATGTGCCTGATCGCTCTGCTCTACCGGGTCGCCGAGGATGCGCCCATCGTCATCGGGGCCAACCGTGAGGAATACTACAACCGAGTCGGCGAGCCGCCGTGTCTCCACGCTGATCCGGTCCCGTGGGTCGGCGGTTTCGACCCGCTCGGCGGCGGCACCTGGCTCGGCGTTAATCGCCACGGCCTGCTCGTCGCCGTCACCAATCGCCCGCGATCGCAGGTGCCGATCCCACGGCGCAGTCGAGGACTGCTCGTCCGCGAGTTGCTTCAGCACGCCGATGCGGCCAGTGCGACACGCGAGGCGGAGCGCCGCTTGCAGAGCGAACCCTACGCCGGGTGCAACCTCGTCCTCGTCGATGCCCGCCAGGCCAACGTCATCCATGCTGGCGACTGGCTGCGTGTCCGGCCACTGCCGCCCGGGATCCACGTCCTGGCCAACAGCGACGTCAACGATGAAACCGATCGCCGGGTCCAGCACGTCCAGCGCTGGCTTTCCGAACGTCCGCTCTCGCCGGCGTCGGACGGCCTGCTCGCGCTCCAGGAGGTCTGCGCCCAGGCCGAGCCGTACCATCCGCCGATCACGCTACGTCTGCCGGATCGCGGGACCGTCTCCAGCAGTCTGCTCGTGCTGCCCGGCAGCCCGACCGATCTGGCGGAGGGCCGATATCTGCACAGCGAAGGGCCCCCCGATCGGACGCCTTATCGAGATCGCAGTGAGTTGCTGCGCGAGGTGGCCGCCACGCCCCACACTCCCTGAGAACGGCATCACAGTGGACCCCAGCCCAGTTAGGCCATATCGTGGGCCAGATACGGCGCGCGGACGCCCTGGATCGGTGATCAGGAAGGAGAGGGTGGATGGACATTCAATCGCTGCGGGTACGGCTGACCGACGACGACATGGCCCGACTGTTGTCGCTGATCTCCGAGGACGACCTACCGGCCAGGGAGGTGAAGGCTCACCTCACCGCCGAGGGGGTCGTCGTCGAGGGCAAGTATCCGACGGTGATGCTGGCCGTGCCATTCCGCATGGTCTGGCGTCTGGACATGGTCGAGGGGAAGGTCCGCGCCCAGCTGGCGCGCCTGGACTTCCACGGCATGCCAGCCGGGCCGTTCCGCGGCATGATTCTCGGACTCATCCACCAGGAGTTGAGCAGGACGCCCGGCCTGACCCTGCAGGGCGAGACGATCCTGCTCGATCCCGGCGTTCTGCTGTCGAGTTTCGGCCTGCCCGTGACGATCAGGCCGACGGCGGTCCACCACGAGGCGGGGGGCCTGGTCTTCGTGGTCTGAGCCCTGCTGCGCTCATAGGAACCGCGTCACGCCCGGGATGGCGATCGCCGGATCGGGCAGCTTCACGTCCCAGTCGTAGCGCGGCGGCGACAGGTCTTCCTTCGAGTTGAGAGCCATCTCCCAGGTGATCTGCTTGCCGGTGTAGGCGGCCATCCGACCCATGATGGCCAGGAGCGTACTCTTGGCCATGTACTCGCCGTTGTTCAGCGGCTTGTTGTCGCGGATGCTGGCGAAGAGCAGGTCGTGTTCGGTCTGGTACATCTCGTTCATGGGGCCGTTGTAGATCCACTCGGCCGGGTTGCGAATGACCATGCCCTTGCGACGCTCGGACAGGCTGGCCTGCCCCTTGGTCCCGGTGGCAGAAGCGCTCATGTCGTTATAGCACCCGCGCTGCTGGCGCGTGTTGCTGTAGAACCGCGCTCCGTTCGCGTACTCGTAGACGATCGAGAAGTGATCGTAGATGTTGCCGTACTCCGGCCCGGTCAGCACCTGTCGGCCGCCCATGCCGACGGCCCGGACCGGGTACTCGTTCTTCATGATCCACGCGCACACGTCGAGGAAGTGGACGTGCTGCTCGACGTTGAAGTCGCCCGACAGCCAGGTCATGTTGTACCAGTTGCGCATCTGATACGTCATGTCGGACCAGTCCGGCTGGCGTGGCTTCTTCCAGCGGCCGCCACGATAGTCGTTCGCCTGGAGCGTGACGATGTCACCGATCGCGCCCTCGTGCAGACGCTTGACCGTTTCGCGGAAGCTGTTGTCATAGCGGAGACACAGACCCGAGACGACGGACAGATTCTTCTGCTTCGCCAGCTCGCACGTCGCCAGGACGGAGCGGACGCCGGGAGCATCGACGGCGACGGGCTTCTCGGCGAAAACGTGCTTGCCGGCATCGATGGCGGCCTTGAGATGGATCGGCCGGAAGTGCGGCGGCGTGCAGAGCAGCACCACGTCGCTCTGGGCGATGACCTTCTGATAGGCGTCGAAGCCGGTGAACTGGTTCTCCTGTGGCACGTCCACCTTCGCGCCGATGGCCTCGTCCCGCTTCAGGCTGTTGAGGCTCTGGATGAGCCGATCCTCGAAGGCGTCGCCCAGAGCGACGAGCTTGACGTTCTTGTCGGCCTTGAGTGCCTGGGCGGCTGCGCCGGTGCCTCGACCGCCGCAGCCGATCAGGCCGACACGGATCAGGTCACCCCCTGCGGCGTGGACGTGCGGAGTGAGCGCCAGCGTCCCGGCGACGGCGGCGGTACGAAGAAAATCGCGACGGTTCGGCGTGGTCATGGTTCTGGACCTCATTTAGCCGCCGGCTTGCCGGCGGGGTTCGAGTGACCGCCGGCAAGCCGGCGGCTAAATGGCGCTTCCCACTCTCACGTTGGCAGGATACCATCACGCCTATTCGGGACACCATCACCAAATCCTGCTCCGGGAGCCGTCGCATGGCGCGTGGATTCCTCGTTCTCGGCTGCCTGCTGGCATTCCCCCTGATCGCCCCGGCGGCGGAGAAGCCGAACATCGTCGTCATCCTCGCCGACGATCTCGGCTACGGCGACGTGAAATGCTTCAATCCCGAAGGCAAGATCGCGACGCCGAACCTCGACCGGCTGGCGGCGGCCGGGATGAAGTTCACCGATGCCCACACGCCCTCGGCCGTCTGCTCGCCGACGCGCTACGGTCTGCTCACCGGCCGCTACGCCTGGCGGAGTCGGCTGCAATCCGGCGTCCTTGGCGGCCTCAGCCCCCGGCTCATCGAGCCCGGCCGCGAGACGCTCGCCTCACTGCTGAAGGCCAACGGCTACGCGACGGCCGCGATCGGCAAGTGGCACCTCGGCATGGACTGGGCCCTGAAGCCCGGCGGCAAGGTCACCGAGTTGAGCATCGAGCCGCGTGCCCAGGTCTTCAACGTCGAGTACGACAAGCCGATCAAGAACGGCCCGAACAGCGTCGGCTTCGACTACTACTTCGGCATCTCGGCGTCGCTCGACATGGTGCCGTACACGTTCATCGAGAATGACCGCGTGACGGTCAATCCGACGGAGGATCGGCAGTTCCGTCTGCGGGCCGATCGGCCGATGGGGCTGACGCGCAAGGGGCCGGCCGCTCCGGGCTTTGAGGCGGTGGACGTGCTTCCCACGATCACGAAGAAGGCCGTCGACTTCCTCGGCCAGCGAGCGACCGAGCCGCGCAGGCCGTTCTTTCTCTACCTGCCGCTGCCGGCTCCGCACACGCCGATCGCGCCGGCGAAGGACTGGGCCGACAAGTCTGGCCTCGGCGTCTACGGCGACTTCGTCCAGCAGACCGACGCCACGGTCGGAGCCGTGCTGGACGCCCTGGAGAAGCACAAACTCGCCGAGAACACGCTGGTCGTCTTCACCAGTGACAACGGCTGCTCACCGCAGGCGGACTTCGCCGGCCTGGCGAAGAAGGGGCACCATCCCAGCTACCACTTCCGCGGCCACAAGGCCGACATCTACGAGGGCGGCCATCGGGTGGCGTTCCTCGTTCGCTGGCCCGGCGTCGTCAAGCCGGGCACGCAGTCGGATCGTCTGCTCTGTCTGACCGATGTCCTCGCGACCGGTGCGACGGCCGCCGGGGTCAAGGTGCCCGAGACGGCTGGCGAGGACAGCGTCGATTTCGGCCCAACGCTTCGCGGCGAGAAGCAGGCTCCGCGGTCGGCCGTCGTTCATCACTCGATCAACGGCGCGTTCGCCATTCGCGAAGGCGACTGGAAGCTCTGCCTCTGTCCCGGCTCCGGTGGCTGGAGCTTCCCCCGGCCCGGCCGGGACAACAGCAAGGGCCTGCCAGCGGTGCAGCTCTTCAACCTTGTCCGGGACATCAGCGAGAAGACGAACGTGCAGGACAAGGAGCCCGCCATCGTCGAGCGGCTGACGAAGCACCTGGAGAAGATCGTCGCCGACGGTCGGAGTACGCCGGGCCAGCCGGGGAAGAACACCGTCCCGGTAAACATCCGGAAGGCTGGCAGGTGACACCCATTTAGCCGCCGGCTTACCGGCGGTCTTCGTCGCGAATACCCGCCGGCAAGCCGGCGGCTAAATGAAGAGGCGACCCATGCGACCCCTGTTGATCCTGATCTCTCTCGTCGGACTCGCGGCCGCTCCGCTGAAGCCGAACGTCGTCATCGTCCTCGCCGACGACTTCGGCTGGGGCGACGTGTCGTGCAATGGCGGCACTGTCGTGAAGACGCCGTGCCTCGACCGGATGGCCCGTGAGGGCGTCCGCTTCACGCAGGCCTACGTCGCGTCGCCGATCTGCTCGCCGTCGCGGTGCGGCCTGCTCACTGGCCAGTATCCGGCTCGCTGGCGGATCACGAGCTACCTGCAAACCCGAGCTGGCAACAAGGCGTGCGAGATGGCCGACTTCCTCGATCCGAAGGCACCGACGCTGCCGCGCCTGCTGAAGCAGGCCGGCTACGCGACAGCCCACGTCGGCAAGTGGCACCTCGGCGGCGGCCGTGACGTGGTCGAGTCGCCGAAGTTCGCCGCATACGGCTACGACGTGGGCCTGGGCACCTGGGAGAGCCCCGAGCCGCATCCGGACCTCACCGCGAAGAACTGGGTCTGGTCCGACGACGACCGGGTCAAGCGCTGGGACCGCACGGCCTGGATGGTCGATCGCACGCTCGACTTCCTCAAGGCCAACGCCGGCAAGCCGTGCTTCGTCAACCTGTGGCTCGACGACACGCACACGCCCTGGGTGCCGGGTGCCGAGGATCAGGCGAAGAAGCTGCGGACGTCGCTGCCGAACTTCCGCAAGGTGGCCGTCGAGATGGACCGCCAGATCGGCCGACTGCTCGACGCGATCCGGGCGGCGAAGTCCGATCGGCCGACGCTGGTGGTCTTCCTGGGCGACAATGGCCCGCTGCCGACCTTTGATCAGACCCGGACGGCCGGCCTGCGTGGCAGCAAGTTGAGCCTGTACGAGGGCGGCATTCGCGTCCCGTGCATCGCCTGGGGACCGGGTCTGGTGAAACCCGGCGTCGTCAATTCCGAGACGATCCTCTGCTCGCTCGATCTGCTGCCGAGCGTATGTCACCTGGCCGATGTCACGCTGCCGAAGACGTCTTCGGGCGATGGCGAGGAGCTGAGCCCAGCCCTGCTCGGTCAGGCGAACCCGAAGCGATCTCGACCCCTGTTCTGGGAGTACGGCCGGAACGACCAGTCGTTCGCGTACCCGAAGGAGGCGAAGCACCGCAGTCCCAACGTCGCCGTGCGCGATGGCGTCTGGAAGCTGCTCGTCAACGCCGACGGCACCAGGGCGGAACTGTACGACGTGGTCAACGATCCGAACGAGACAAAGGACCGAATCGCCGAGCAGGCCGACGTGGCGAAGCGTCTGACCGAGGCGGCCCTGAAGTGGAGGAAATCCCTGCCGTGAGTCGCACCGTCTTCCTCGCACTGATCCTCGCCGTCCCGGCGACTGCGGCCGAGCGGCCGAACATCCTGTTCTGTTTCGCCGACGACTGGGGCCGCTACGCCTCGGTTTACGCGAAGCACGAGGGGCGGCCGTCACCGAATCAGGTCATCCGGACGCCGAATTTCGACGCCGTCGCCGGGCGCGGCGTGCTGTTCAAGAACGCCTTCGTCAACGCGCCGTCCTGCACGCCCTGTCGCAGTGCCTTGCTCAGTGGCCGCTACTTCTTCAACACCGGACGCGGTGCCATCCTCAACGGTGCCGTCTGGGATTCGGCCATCCCGACCTACCCGCTCCTGCTCGAGCAGTCGGGTTACGCGATCGGCAAGGTCGCCAAGGTGTGGAGCCCCGGCACGCCGGCCGATGCTCCCTACGGCGGACAGAAACACGCCTTCCAGAAGGCCGGCATGGCCTTCAATCAGTTCTCCGAGCGTGGGACCGCCGCCCTCGCGCAGGGCAAGCCCCCCGAGCAAGCGAAGGCTCCGCTCTTCGAGCAGGTTCGCGGCAACTTTGCCGCCTTCCTCAAAGCTCGCGATCCGAAGAAGCCGTTCTGCTTCTGGTTCGGGCCGACCAACGTCCACCGCACGTGGGTCAAGGGCTCCGGCAAGGCCCTCTGGGGCATCGATCCGGAAAGCCTGAAGGGGAAACTGCCAAAGTTCCTGCCCGACGTGCCGGAGGTGCGCGAGGACTTCGCCGACTACCTCGGCGAGGCTCAGGCCTTCGATGCCTGCGTCGGTGTGCTGCTCGACCAGTTGAAGCAGACCGGCGAACTGGGCCGGACGATCGTCGTCATCAGCGGCGACCACGGAGCGCCCGGCTTCCCCGGCGGCAAGTGCAACCTCTACGACTTCGGCGTCCATGTCGCCCTGGTGGCAGCGGGGCCAGGCATCCACGGCGGCCGGGTCGTCGATGACTTCGTCAATCTGATGGATCTGACGCCGACATTCCTCGACATCGCCGGGGTCAAGCATCCCGATGGGCTGAACGGCAAGTCGCTCTGGCCGATTCTCGCGTCGGACAAGAACGGGCAGGTCGATCCGGAGCGGACGTGGGTCGTGACTGGACGGGAACGCCACGTCGCCGATGCCCGGGCGGGGAACCTGCCGTATCCCCAACGGGCGCTGCGGACGAAGGACTTCCTCTACATCCGCAACTTCAAACCGGAGCGGACACCAATGGGCGATCCGCGTAACGTGACGGCCGACCGGGCTCCCACCGCGAACGAGCTGGAGAACCAGACCTTCGTCGCCTTCGCGGACATGGACGCCAGTCCGACCAAGGCGTGGCTGGTGGCCCATCGCAACGACGCGAAGTGGAAGTGGCACTACGACCACGCCTTCGCCAAACGGCCCGGCGAGGAACTGTACGACCTGAAGGCCGATCCGGACCAGATCAAGAACGTGGCCGCCGATACGAAGTATGCCACCGTCCGCAAGGAGATGAGCGAACGGCTGATCAAGATCCTGACGGACGCGGGCGATCCGCGCGTCGTCGAGAAGGATTGCCGATTCGAGAAACTGCCGTTCACCGAAGGGCGACGCCGACCGTGAGCGGGGCCTTCATTTAGCCGCCGGCTTGCCGGCGGGTATTCGCGCCGAAGACCGCCGGCAAGCCGGCGGCTAAATCGATCACACGAGGTTCTCCCATGTCTCGTTCTCTGATTCCCCTGATTGCGTTGGTTCTCACGACCGTGCCGGCGTTGGCTGACGCCCCAAAACCCAACGTCGTCTACATCCTCGCCGACGATCTCGGTCGGCACGACTGCGGGTTCATGGGCGGCACCGAGATCAAGACGCCGCACCTCGATAAACTCGCCCGGGACGGGACGATTCTCGATGCGTTCTACGTCCAGCCGCTCTGCAGTCCGACGCGGGCGGCTCTGTTGACCGGGCGTTATCCGATGCGTCATGGCCTACAGGTTGGCGTGGTCCGACCGTGGGCCCAGTATGGCCTGCCGCTGGAGGAGCAGACGCTCGCCCAGGGACTGAAGCAGGCCGGCTACACGACGGCCATCGTCGGCAAGTGGCACCTCGGCACCGTCGAGCCCGGTTATCTGCCGACGCGCCGCGGCTTCGATCATCAGTACGGCCATTACAACGGGGCGATCGACTATTTCACGCACCTGCGCGATGGCGGCTTCGACTGGCACCGCGACGACAAGGTCTGCCGCGACGCCGGCTACAGCACGCACCTGATCGGTCAGGAGGCGGCCCGGTTCGTGACGGAGAATGCCGGCAAGAAACCGTTCTTCCTCTACGTCCCGTTCAACGCCGTTCACGGGCCGCATCAGGTGCCGAACGAGTATCTCAAGCCGTATGAGGGGAAGCTGCGAGGCGAGCGTCTGAAGTACGCGGGCATGCTCGCGGCGATGGACGAGGCCGTCGGCAAGATCGTCGCGGCGGTCGAGAAGGCCGGCGTCCGCAAGGACACGCTGTTCGTCTTCAGTGCCGACAACGGTGGCCCGACGCCGGGCCGGGTGACCGATAACGGCAAGTACCGGGCCGGCAAGGGCACGCTCTACGAGGGCGGTGTCCGTGTCGCTGCGTTCGCCACCTGGGACGGCCACATCCCTGCCGGAAAAACCAACACCGAGGCCATGCACGTTGTCGATTGGTATCCAACACTCCTTCAACTCTCCGGAGCGAAGATCGTGCAGAAGATGCCGCTCGATGGCCGTGACATCTGGCCGGCGTTGACGCAGGGCAAACCGTCACCGCACGATGCGATCCTTCTCAACACGACTCCCAACGCCGGAGCGATTCGCGTGGGAGATTGGAAGCTCGTCACCAAACCAGGCAGCATCGAACTGTTCAATCTCTGGGACGATCCGTACGAGAAAAACAATCTGGCGGAGAAGCATCCGGATCGCGTGAAGGAACTGCGCGCGAAACTGGCCGTATTCGCGAAGGAGGCGGTGCCGCCAAGGAACGCGCCGAAGGCGAAGGGTTTCGTCGTGCCGAAGGTGTGGGGCGAGAAGGATTGACGCCACGACGATCGCCGAGGGCCGGGATCTGTAACAGCGTGTCGAGGCTCGGCCGCCTGTACCGCCCACAGGACCCGGTTCCTGGCTCCCCAGTACGGCGGGCTTCGCCTGTCGGTCTCGTGGTTCAAGCCGGCACCCTGGCCAGGCAGCACTCCTTGTACTTCTTGCCACTGCCGCACGGGCACGGATCGTTCCGGCCCAGGCGACGTCGGCGCGAAGCCGGCACGTGGGCGAACATTGACGCCGGGTCCTGGTGGAACATCTGGCGGAGCATTTCGTACAGCTTCGGGGCCTTGCGCTGAAGTACGTCCGGGGCCTCGAAGAAGTATTCGCTCAGCACGGCCAGGAACTCGTGCTGGTTCGTGTAGGCATAACCGTTGATGTGCCGGCGGTTCTCCGATGGATGGTTCAACTCCTGAGCGACGTAGAGCAGCCACTGGTAGACGACCACGGCGGGCACCTCCGGCGGCAGACCATGCCGACCTTCGCCATCCTCGACCAGGTGAGTGAACTCGTGGATGCCGACGTTCTGCCGGTCCTCCGGGTTGGCGTAACCGTGCAGCAGGTCCGGCTTTGACAGGACCATGACACCGCTGAGATGCCCCATGCCGACCAGACCGAGGATATTGGCATCTTCGTCGGCGGTGGTCTTGTACTCGTCAGTGAACGACCCGGGGTAGATGAGTACCTCGCCGAGGCGGTCGTACTCCCAGTCGTGGAATCCGAAAATCGGGATGATCGCGCTGGCGGCGACCAGAACGCGAACGGTGTCATCGATGTCGGTGTTGATGCCGGTGATGCGCACCTCGTCGAGGAAGATGCGTACCATCTGGCGGAAGCGCCGCCGGCCGGCCTCGTCCAGGGCACGGAAGTAGGCGACTCGGGCAATGAGGATCGCCTCCCAGGTATCCGGGAACGGTGCGCGCATCAAGGCGGCCCGCCGGAGCGTCTGTCGGCGGATGAGCCACCACACGCCGGGAAGGACGAGCAGACCGAGGAAGACCAGCGGATGCAGGTAGCCGAGCAAGCAGACGATCAGGGCCACGACGCCCACGGCGAGCAGGGCGTAGCGCTGGTTGTGGCGATCGACCTCGGGTGTGACGAGCATGGGACGTTCTCCGGGGTACGGGGCGTTGTCGGTCATCGTAGCGGTGTCGGCCCTCACTTGCTATGCTGGCGGTGGGATCGCTCCACGAGAGGGACCGCGGCTCATGACGTTCGTTCACGGCTACCTGCTGGCCGGCCTGGCGCTGCTCGCCGTGCCGGTGGTCATCCACCTGCTCAACCGGCAGAAGCCCCAGGCGATGCCGTTCCCGGCCTTCCGCTTCCTCAAACTCAAGCGGACGACCAACCGGCGCAAGATGCGTCTACAGAATCTGTTGCTCCTGCTCGCTCGCCTGCTCGTCCTCACCCTCATCGTCCTCGCTCTGGCCCGGCCGCAGCTCACCGGGGCGCGGTCGCCGTTCAGCGGCAATCAGCCCGTCCTGGCCGTCTTCGTCTTCGACACCAGCCCGAGCATGGACTACACCAGCGCCGACCGCTCGCGCCTCGACGAGGCCAGGGATCGCGCTCGTGAGGTTCTCGGCAAGATCGCGCCGGAGAGCAAGGTTCGCATCCTCGAAACCGGCGAGCCAATGCCGGCCCCGGGCAGCATCGAGGGCTGGCTCCAGGGCCGCTCCCTCGTCGAGGGGCGGCTCGCCGGGATGCGCACCCGACCGGTCGTCGAAACGGTGCCGCGTCTCATCGAGGGCGGCGTCGCCCTGCTGGCGCGGGCCATCCAGGACGAGACGCTGCCGCAACTGCTCGTCGTCTTCTCTGACCGGACGGTCCCGTCCTGGCCGACGCACGGAGGCGCGGATCGCCAGTTGATCCCCGAGGGAGTGCAGGTCCTGTTCGTCGATGTCGGCCTGGATCAGCCACGCGACCTGGCCATCGAGAGCATCGAGGCGAGCCCTGATGTGGTCGTGCCGGGTGGAAAACTCGACGTGCGCGTCGGCGTCCGGGCGACCGGCGGCGACTTCAACACCGTTCTCGACTGTCAGTTCGAGACCGAGCGATCGGTCGATCCGACTCTGACTCGCCAGCCGGTACGACTCGCCGCCGGCGAACGCAAGGTGCTGGTCTTTCAGCGAACCGTGCCGAAGGCAACCGGCGACCGCGACGTGCCAGTACAGATCGTCGCCCGGCTGGAGGGAAGCGATCCGCTGCTGTTCAACAACACGGCGTTCGCCACGGTGCCAACGCGAAGTCAGCGAAAACTGCTCCTCATCACCGACAGTCTCGATCCCTCCCGGCCTGTCCGCGAGGCGCTGCAGGCGATCGCGAAGTTCCGACCGGCAGAGGGGTTCGACCTGACCACGATGACGAGCCAGACCGCCGCGACGGCCGCCGTGTCCCTGGAGAAGTTGCAGGAGAACGCCATCGTCATCCTGCATCAGGTCGTGCAGCCGGCTCCGATCCTGTGGGACAAGCTCGGCGACTACGTCGATGGCGGCGGCGGACTCATCCTCATTCCGCCCGGCGACGAGGTGGGCGACCGCCGCGAGGTGTTCAACAGCGAGGGCCAGCGGGTAAAACTCCTGCCCGGCACCTTGCAGAAGGTGATCACGGTGCCGGTCGGCAAGCCGGGCGTGCCGTGGAAGGACTTCCGTGCGGGCCATCCGCTGACGGAGCCGTTCCGCAGCTGGCTCAAGGTGAACGAGCCGCAGGTGGTCGCCTACTGGGAGGTGGACGCGTCGGGCAACGAGGGCGGCGTCATCGCCGCGTATGCCGATCCGGGCCAACACCCGGCCCTGCTGGAGAAGCGACGTGGTCGAGGCCGCGTCCTGATGTTCACCGTGCCGCTCGATGGCCGAACGCTGCCGGACGGCCGGAACTGGCACAATTACTGGAAGGACTCGGCATTCGGTCTGGTGCTGCTCGACCTGGCCTGTCAGGACCTGGCCGGCCGGGTGACGACGCCGAGCCTGCGCTTTGCGCGCGGTCGAGAGGTCCGCCTGCCGCTGCCCGTGCCGGCACCGACGCCGCCGTTCAAGGTAACCGGCCCCGGCCTCAGCGACAGCGAGACGCGGGTGACGTGGAACCCGCCGGCCAACGCGGGCACGGCCGGCGTGCCGCTGCCGGACCTCCTCCTGCCCCAGGCGACGGCGGCAGGGAACTATCAGCTGCGCGACCACCAGGACCGGGTCTTCTCGGCCTTCAGCCTGACGGAGCCGTTCGAGGAGAACAACCTGGCCCGCGTCCCGCTCGAAACCATCGAGGCCGCGCTCGGCAAGGATACCGTCCTGCCGGTCGGCCACGACGTAAAGATCGACGTGATCGTCGGCGAGAAGTTCGCCCCGCCGACGGAACTGCTGCCGCTGGTGATGATCGCCCTGCTCGTCCTGCTCGCCGCGGAGAGCTGGCTGGCCAATCGCTTCTACAAGGCCGATCCGGTTCGCGACGAGGAGGCCAGCCGGCTCCGACCCACTGGTGAGCTGACCCGAAGTCGGGTGTGATTCCGTAGAGGTGCGAGCGTCCATGTCCATCGCCGATCGCGACGTCTGGACCGGGTTGACCGAGGCACAGCTGCTCGCGCAGTGCGACGTGGACACCTACCGGGCCAGCGGTCCCGGCGGTCAGAAGCGCAACAAGACCAGCTCGGCCGTCCGCCTGCGGCATGGGCCGAGCGGTCTGATCGTCATCGCCGAGGAGAGCCGGTCGCAGCATGAGAACAAGGCCCGGGCGCTGGTCCGGCTGCGGCGCGAGTTCTACCTGAAGCTGCGTCGCGAGATCGCCGTCGAGTTGCTCGCGGCAGACGGCCTGGTCGAGCATCGCGATCTCGTGCCGGCTCGGGGTCGTGATGGCCGCGTCCACCTGGCCAGTGCGAAGGATCCGCGCTTCTGGCCGCTGGCGGGACTCCTCCTCGACGTGCTGGTCGCCTGTCAGGGGCGGGTCGCCGAGGCCGCCGCCACGCTCGGGCTGTCCACCGGCAACCTGATCGACGTCCTCCAGACCGACGACCGACTCTGGCAGCAGGCCAACGTCTACCGCGTTCAGTTCGGCCATCCCCTGTTACGCTGAGGTGTTCGATGAACGAGGCCCACGAATCTGTCGCCCTGGAGATCCCCGAGGCGACCATCCTCTTCTACCCCCACTTCTTCACCCCGGAGCAGAGCGATCGGCTGTTCGCGACGCTCCTCGACACGATCGCCTGGAAGCAGGAGCAGCTCAAATTCTTCGGCCGGACGGTCAACCAGCCCCGGTTGTCGGCGTGGTACGGCGACGCCGGCACGGAGTACACCTACTCCGGCCTGCATCTGGTCTCGCTGCCCTGGATTCCCGCCCTGAGCGAGATCAAGGACGCGATCGAGGCGACCGGCTCGGCCCGGTTCAACAGCGTGCTGCTGAATCGGTATCGCGACAACCGGGATGGCGTCGATTGGCACGCCGACAACGAGCATGGCCTGGGGCCAAACCCGACGATCGCGTCGGTCAGTTTCGGGGCGACGCGCGAGTTCCAGCTGAAGCACCGGCGAGATCGCTCACTGAAGCGGAGCATTGAACTGACACACGGCAGTCTCCTCATCATGGCGGACGGCACCCAGACGAACTGGCTGCATCGCATTCCGCGAACGACTCGGCCGATCGGGCCGCGGATCAACCTGACCTTCCGCAAGCTGCTCAACGTCCTTCCGGCGGAGCCCGACGTCTGATATGGTGAATGGAACCGGATAGTCCCTCCCTGGAGTGCGGCCATGGCCCCCCTTGGCTTTTCGTGGATCGAGAAAAACCGGCTGGCCGCCCTTGCCGCGCCGCAGGATCGTGACGATTTAGCCTGGCTTCGCCGGGAAGGCATTGAACTGCTCGTCACGCTGACGGAGGATCGACCCCGTCGCGACTGGGTTGATGACGCGAGCCTGCTCGTCTTCCACGTTCCGATCCAGGACATGGAAGCGCCCTCGCAGGAGCAGCTCGACCGCTGCGTGTCCGCCATCCAGAAGGCCCACGCCGCCGGGATGAAGGTGGCCGTTCACTGCACCGCTGGCCTGGGCCGAACCGGCACCGTTCTGGCCGCGTACTTCGTCGCCCAGGGCAACCCCTCTGCCATGGCCATTAGCCGAATCCGCCGACTGCGACCCGGGTCGATCGAGACGAACGAGCAGGAGGAGGCGATTCACACCTTCGCCCGCCGCCGACAGATGCAGCCGGCCGCCGAATGAACGCCCTGGCTGGTTGCATCCTGGGCACGGCCATCGGCGACGCGCTCGGCCTGCCCTACGAGAACCTGTCACCCCGACGAGCCGCCCGCCTGCTCGGCCCACCGGATCGGTTTCGCTTTCTCCTCGGTCGAGGGATGGTCTCCGATGATACCGAACACACCTGCATGGTTGCCCAGGCTCTGATCGCGTCACGGGCCGAGCCGGACTCGTTCGCGCGCGACCTGGCCTGTCGGCTGCGTGGCTGGCTGCTGGGGCTGCCGGCCGGGATCGGCTTCGCCACGCTGCGAGCGATCCTCCGACTCTGGCTCGGCTGGCGACCCGAGACGAGCGGCGTCTTCTCGGCCGGCAACGGCCCCGCGATGCGGAGCGCCATCCTTGGCGCGGCGGTGACCGACCGCGAGCGACTCCGGGCCCTGGTGCGTGCCTCGACCCGATTGACGCATACCGATCCGAAGGCCGAGTACGGAGCGTACGCCGTCGCTCTGGCCGCACGACTGGTCCGCGAGCGCCCCGAAATCGACGGCCCGGCCTATCTCAGCGAACTGCGTGCCGACCTGCCCGACGAGGCGGCTCCACTGGTCGATCGGATCGAGCGGGCCGTTGCCAGCGTCGCGGCCGGCGAGACGACGGCGGAGTTCGCCACGAGCCAGGGCTGGCGACGCGGTGTCAGTGGCTACGTCTACCACACGGTTCCGGTGTCGCTGCACGCCTGGCTCCGGCGTCCGAGTGAGTACGCCGCCGCCGTTCAGGGGGTGATCCGCGCGGGGGGCGACACCGACACGACCGCGGCCATTACCGGAGGCATCGTGGGCACGGCGGTCGGACGTGAGGGCCTCCCGGCCGAATGGCTCGCCCGCCTCGGTGAGTGGCCGGGAACCGTGGCGTGGATGGACCGGCTCGCCGAGGCTCTGGCGGATGGCGGAGCGGTGCCGCCACTCTCCGGCCTGGCCTGCCTGGGCCGTAACGGGGTGTTCTTCGTCGTCGTGCTGGGCCACATTCTGCGTCGGATGCTACCGCCGTACTAATTTTCGCCGAGAGCGAACAGAATTTCGGCAACTGCTTGCTCCAGGCCGCGCAAGCCGGTTATACTCCTTGCAGGGAGTGTCCGGACGTTGTGGCCTCCCGCTCCTGTGATTGGCTCCGAGCGAGGAACACCGCGTGCGACGCCTGTTGCTCCTGCTGGCACTCCTGCCAACCATGACCGTCCTGGCCCAGGTCTCCACCCCTCCGGCCCCAACGGAGCCGGCCGCACCGCCGCCGCTGTCCCGGAAGGAAGTCGATGCCCTGGTCGAGAAGCTCGGCTCCGACGATCCGCACGTCCGCGAGGTCGCTCTGCAACAACTGCAGACGGCCGGAAGCCGGGCTCTGCCGGAGTTGCGCCGCTCGATCAACCATCCCGATCCCGAGGTTCGCCGCGTTCTCGTCGATCTGATCCCCAATATCGAGGTCGCCGCCCTGCTGGCCCCGAAGCGCGTCACGCTCCAGATGGAGGGCAAGAGCGTCAAGGACGCTCTCGACGAGGTCACCCGCCAGACCGGCTACAAGATCCAGGCCTGGGGCGGCAACATCCAGAATCCCGGCGAAACCTTCCGACTTCACGACGTGACCTTCTGGGACGCGATCGAACAGATCTGTAGCCGGGGTGGTCTGAGCCTACAGATGGGCTACGGCGACGAGACGGTTCGTCTCAACGCCAACGAGGTCCATCACCCGTTCACCTGCCGTGAGGGACCGTTCCGGGTCGTCGCCAACGGCATGCAACAGAACCGTTCGATCGACCTGACCATCCGACCGGGTCAGAATGACGCTCCGACGCGATCGACGGCACTGAACTTCAACTTCACCGTCTTCACCGAGCCGAAGCTGCCGATCATCGGCTACGGCGAGGCCCGCCTGACCCAGGCGATCGACAGCGACCGGAACTCGATGTTGCCCGACGTCAACGTCGATCCGGAGGAGTTGTTGATGCGCGGCGGACTCGCCGGTCGCGGCGGACGGTTCATCTCGAATCGCTACAGCCAGAAGATGTTCAGTGCCGGAGTCTCGACGAACCTGGTCCGGCCCAGCGAGCGCGCCACCAGTATCAAGCTGCTCAAGGGCTACATCCCGCTGACGCTCCTGACCGAGCAGAAGGCCGTCGAGATCACCCGAGAACTGGAGAAGGCCAACAACCTGAAGGTCGAGATCGACTCGCTCACGTTCACGGTCCAGGAGGTCAAGGAGCAGCCCGGCGGTCAGTGGCAGGTGCGGATGATCATCAGCAACGACGCGGCCGAGAACGACTACTCATGGACGAACGCGCTGTATCAGCGGATCGAGGTCTACAACGCCGCCGGCGATCGGATGCAGAATTACGGCTCGTCGTGGGGCAACAACGGCCCGAACCTGGTCAACATGACCCTGACGTTCCGCAACCCCGGCGGCAAGCAGGGCAAGCCACAACGGCTGGTCTTCCAGAACTGGACGACGCTGAACACCCTGGCTCCGTTCGAGTTCAAGGACGTGCCCCTGCCGTGAGGCGAGTCTTCATTTAGCCGCCGGCTTGCCGGCGGTCTTCGCTCCAAATACCTGCCGGCTCACGCATCGAGCCTCTGAATCATGGGGCTTACGCCGGCTGACGCTCCACTCTCGCCCGGGATGATCAGCAAGCCGGCCCGGCCCAGGACCTCCGCCACCGTCCGGCTGATACTCCGTCCGTCCCGGCTCTGTCCGGCCAGGATCTCCTCGACATCCACCCAGAGATTGGCCGGATCGTTCGTTACCTGTCGCTCGGCAGCGGCGCTGAGTCGCGTCTCGAACAGCTCGAAGACGTAGGCCGTCTCCTGCTGCGCCGACGCGGAGTAGGCGGTGTACTCCAGGTGGGCCAGAGGCCGCTCAGATACATGGTATCCGATGTTCTCTTGCAAGCCCAGTTCTTCCGCGATTTCACGCACGCAGCAGGCGCGGAACGACTCCGACGGCTCCACGCGTCCGCCGACGAAGTTGAAAGCGTTCCAGCCCGCGTTCCACTGCACCAGATAACGCAGCGTTCCAGCATCGTCCGTCTGGACAATGGACGCGAAGGCACCTTCGGAAGTTCGCATCGACTCGGCCCTCGTGAACAGATCAGGGGATCCTATCACGAGACGATACGCGCCCCCTGCTCCATTTTTGCACCCCCAGACCGGAAAGGGGCGTCCGTATAATCTCGATGTCGAGTCATTCTCGAAGGAGCCCACATGATCTTCTGGACCCTTCGCGCCCGACGGCGCATCGAGCAGGCCCTCGCCGCCAGTCCCCAGCAGGTCGCCACCACCATGCAGCAGATCGACCACCTCCTGCAACGCACCTTTCCCGGCGAGACCGTCCACATCGTCGTTCAGGATCAGTATGCCGGCTACCGTCCCAACCCGTATCAGTTCGTCCTGCTCGTCGAGGTCGAACGTCAGCGGGAAGGCCAACCCCGGGTCCGGCCGGTCATCGTCAAGTTCAACCTCGAACCTGGCGGCACGAACCTGCAAACGGAATGGGAGGCCTGGCTCTCCTGCCGTCCTCATGGTCTGGACCATGACATCGTTCTGATGACGCTCGAACCGCACGCGGACGAGTCGGGCGTCTTCGCGCTCGTCTATGGCGATGCCCAGCAGTTCATCGGCGTCTCACGCACCTGTTCGCTGGAGGAGGCGATCCTCGACGCCGTTCAATCCGGCTCGCCGTCGATTCTGTCGGTGCGCGTCGCCCTGTTTCAGCTCTTCGAGCGGCTCGGCCAACTCCTCTACGCCACCTCCTACGATGATCCGCCAGGCGTCGAACCGGCCCGAACGCTTCCGGTGAACCCAGACATCCTCCGCTTCGCCGATGTCTGGAAGGCTCACCCCGATCGTGTCTCTGTCCGCAAGACCGTCGATGCCTGTCGCGGCGTCGGGCCGGGCCTGACCTACTCCGATCCGGTCGATTACCTCGACTATCTCCAGAAGGTTCTCGCCAAATCGACCACCGGCCGGCATGCGTCCGGGACCGCCTTCCTCCCGACGACGCGGCGCGGCCGCTCTCATGGCGACCTGCACGGCCGCAACATCCTCGTCGGTGTCACCGACGATGACCAGGTCGTCTGGCCGGCCGTCTTCGACTTCGAGAAGATGGGCCAGCACAATCCGATCGCCCTGGACTTCATCAAGCTTGAAACCGAGTTGAAGAGTCGAGCCCTGGTTCGCATCCTGCACGGTCGGGAGATCCGCGAGTTCATCGCCCTGGTGCAGCGGTTCGAGACGGCCCTGGCGCGCTGGACACAGCACTGCCAGAACGGCGACCGCTGGCCTGAACTGCACGAGATTCCGTCGTTTCTGCCGTCACCGACGCGCGCACCGGGTGCGGGCCTACCGCCGCCACAACCGGATGATCCGCCCTGCGTCCGCGAGCAGCAGCGTCTGCTGGCCGTCCTGCTGGAGATTCGTCGTCGGGCCGCCATCCAGCTCGGCATCCGGGCCGGCCGACCGACTGACTGGCTGCGTCAGTATCTGTTCTGGCAGCTCTGCTACGGCGTGCGGGTGGTCACCTTCACCAACCTGAACACCTTCGAGCTGGCGGCCTCCTACGTCTCGGCTGGCGTCGCCGCTCACCGACTCCAGGAAATGCTTGAACAGAATTCCACGGCCGGACGTTGATCCTTGCGGAGCCGTTTCCGCTTCTCCCACTGGAGGTCCTCGTGTCCACCATCGATTATGACGCCGAGGCCGACCGCATCATCGACACCCCCTATCCGTCCATCGATCGGCCGATCCAGGAAGTCCACCCCTGGATCATGACCGGGAACGAGCAGGCCAGGCGTGCCGCCCTGAAGGTGCTGCGCCACCTGCGCTCGGAACACTCCCACTCGATCCGCGTCTGCCAGGAACTGGTCCTGGCCATCCTGGAGGTCGAGGGCGTGCCGGAGGCCCGCGACGAGCTGACCCGCATGGAGAAGGAGTTCCCCGAAGCGGACGAGGAGACCCTCTGTCGATTCGGCCGAGTCCATCGCATCCTCGGCGAAAGAGCCGGCGGCAACGGCGATCTGCCGACCGCTCGCCGATACTTCGAGACGGCGTGGACCTACTACGACCGCGCCTTCGCCCTGCGGGCCGGGCACTATCCGGGCATCAACCGCGCCTCCCTGTATCTGCTCCGGGCGGGTGTCTGTCCAGATGCGAGCCCACGCCAGGTGCTCCTCGCCCAGGCGCGGACGGCGGCCCGGGAACTGCTCGCTCTGCGCGATTCCTGGCCGGCCGATTTCGCCGACGATACCATCTGGCATACGGGCACCGCGGCCGAGGCCAACCTGCTCCTGGGCGAGTACGAGACGGCGTGCAAGCTCTACCGGCAGGCCCTCGACCTGGCCGGCGACAGAACGTTCTACAGGGGCGCGATGCGCGACCAGTATCGTCGGCTGCGACCGCTGCTCGTGGCTCACTGCGAGGCCACGACGGTCCATCTGGAGCCGATCGATCAGCTGTTCGCGTGAAGGTGGCTCGTGTTCAATCCAGATACACCCGCCGGGCCGCCTGGCGGTACGTCGTCTCCAGATCGATGACGACCGCCTGATCCTCGTCCAGCACCAGAGGCAATTCCGGCAACGGCTGACCGATCCGAAGCGGCCGACGCCAGAGGGCGACCTGCGTTCCCATCTCGTCGTCGCGGGGTACGGGGCCGCCGACGCGATAACTGATCGCGTGCGGCGACGGCGTGGCCGGTTCGCCCAGGCCAAGGTCCGCGGAGATGGCGTCCGCAAAGGAAAAGGCGGCCGGATGGGCGAACACATCGACGAGCATCAGATGAACGCCCTGACGCAGATAGCCGAGATAGCGTCGCGAGTAGCGGGCCCGGGCCTCCAGACGATCCTTGTTGCGCGGCGACACCAGTTCCACGGCCGCGATCAACTGTCCGTGCCAGTCGACATGGACGGCTTGCTGCGGATCGAGGGTGAACGTCGCCACGGTTTCGCGATCCGGAGCGAGCCCGGCCGCCCCGCTCGATGCGACCTCGCTCGGCGGAGATCGCCAGCCGCGAACGGTGACATCGGGCTTGCCGTTGCCAGCCTCCAGAGTGAGGGCAGGCACGGAACCGACGTAGGCCCGAAAGCCGGCCGGCAGACGCGGCTGAATCCAGTCGAGCAGTTGGGCCAGCCAGAGCAGGTGAACGCCATCCCAGCCCCGTTCATCCTTCCAGTCGTGCAACGGCATGGATCGGCCCTCTGCCAGGGATTCTCACGGCTCGCTGTGGCATTCACCGCGCCGCCCCGCGCCGGGCGGCTGACTTCAGACGCAGGTTCAATCGACGAATCCAGCCGGCGATCGTGTTCTGGTTCCCCTTCATCCGCTCGGCGATCTCGTCGTACTGTAGCTCCTCGCGGTAGCGCAGCTCCCACGCCTGGCGATGTAGCGGGTCCGCCTCGGCCAGCACCTCCGCGAGGATGCGCTGCCGCCAGGTGCGAGCCTCGTCCGCCTCGACCTCGTCCAGCACGTCGCGATCGTCGGCCGTCACCGGCCGCAGGTCGCCCTCCGCGCCGACGTTCAGGCTCTCGGCCTGATTCCGCGTCCGCCGGCGTAGCACGCTGATCGCCGTGTTGCAGGTGATCGCCCAGACCCACGCCCCGGCCGAGGCCGTCTCGACGAAATCGTCCAGGTGCAGCAGGACGTTCAGCAGACCGTCGTTGATCGCGTCCTCGACGTCGGCCTCGTTGGCGAACAGACCGCGCGTGTCGGCACACCTCCGCAGCTGGGCCAGCAGCCAGGGCGTCATCTCGGCGAAGAGTCGGCCCAGGAAGTCCCGATCGTTCTGTTGCCGACCCCAGAGCAGGCGGGCCGTCCAGTTGGCGTCCTGCGGCGGCGGCTGGGTCGGCTCCGGCGTTGCCAGCAGGGCTTCCAGGGCCACCCGGGCCGTCGGCGAGACGCCGGCCTGGACCAGTAGATCGCCACGCCGACGCCACGGCCCTCCCAGCCGGCCCTGCACCGCCTTCTGTTCCTTGCGATCCACCGGAGCCACCACCGGGACAATACGGTATTCGGTGATCTGCCCGGCCGTCGGCGACGTCATCCGCAGCGTCACCGCCGGGAGAATCCGCAGCCAGGCGGGAGCCTGATCCAGGCCCATTTCCTCGTGCCAGATCGCGTCGAAGGTCGGTCGCAGTGCCGTCGGGGTGATCGGCTCGTCCGGCCCG
>CAYYJM010000058.1:16629-26389 GCA_964471755.1 uncultured Alcaligenaceae bacterium | reverse complement strand
CTCACCCCAACCCCTCTCCCCGGAGTACCGGGGCGAGGGGCTTTCCGTGCAGCCGCTCACACCCAGCAGGTCGGCCCCATGGAATGAGCGAGTTTGGCATCATTGTTGCTGTTTGTGGCGAGACCAGCCGAGGGGCACTCGCGATGGGCCGCAGTGTCTGTTATGCTGGAAGGAGTTGGCAGTCTTCTGAAGGGGCCTCCGTCGCCGGAGGTCGCCGGACATCGTGTGGAGGCCCGCCAGAGGAGCATCATGAACTCGCCGTTGCTGTCGCATCACGACGCCGATCCGGGCCAGCCGTCGCAGAGCCCGGCCACCTACTGGGAAGAGAACGCCGTTGAGGGCCAACCGCTCACCCGGCCAAACGCTCCCAAAACAAGGCTTCCCCTCTGGGTGTGGCTGCTGCTCGCGACCTTGGCGGCGGTCGCACTCGGTGCCCTGACCTACCTGCTGCTCCAGCCGCCGCCGACACCCGCCGCGAAGCCAGTTCTCGTGCCGGCACCCGAGATCAAGCGCAAGGAACTGGTCAAGAACGTTCTGCTCGAGACGCAGGGCGACACCCGTCGAGTCGTCATCCTGACGACGGTCGTCCACCGCGAAGGGCAACTGGAAGGTCTGCTGACCAAGGCTCGGACGAAGGAGCATGAGTATATTTTGGCCTTCGATGGCGACGCAATACACATCCACACGGCTCTGCTGGCCGCTGGAGCGGAGGCCGGTTCGCCAGTCAAGTTCGAGCCACGCTACGCGCCGGCGACGGGCACCACGATCAAGGCCACGGTTCGCTACGAGAAGGCGGGTCGGCGGATCTCCCACCCGGCCCAGGAGTGGATTCAGAACGTCAACACGAAGAAGCAACTCGATCAGGACTGGGTCTTTGGCGGCAGCCACCTCGTCGAGGATCGGGAGAACGCCGGGGAGAAGGTCTACCTGGCCAACTACGGCGACCTGATCTGTCTGTGCAACATGGACACGGCCATGCTCGATCTGCCGGTGCGCAGCCCGAAGAAGTTCGACGATCGTCTCTTCCACGCCTGGACCGAGCGCATCCCGCCGGAAGGCACGAAGGTCGAGCTAATCCTCGAGCCCGTCAAGAAGCCGCAGAAGAACTGACCCTCGTGTCACAGCATCGTCAGCGGATGCTTGCGGTTCTTCAGCGGTATCGCGACGACGCCCTGCTGACGATGCGACTCGTAGACGGCCAGGATCATTTCCAGGGCGGCTCGACCGTCGTAAAGACTGCCCAGTGGCTGGCGATCCTGCTCGATGGCCGTGATCAGATCCTTCGCGATCCAGACGTTCCCGGCCAGGAGCGAGCGATCCGTCAGCGGTTCCGGCTGACCGACGCCGGCGCTGGTGACCTCCTTCCACGCGGCCTTGCTCTTGCCTGGCGACCAGGAAGGGTCTTCGAGGAGGTAGACATCCGGCAGCGACCCGGTCGTCAGGGTCAGCACGCCCTTCGTCCCGTAGACGTGCAGGCCGAAGCGCGAACCGGCCCCGGCCTTCGCCTTGTGGCTGCCGAAACTGCCGAGGACGCCCCGGTCGAAGCCGTACGTCGCGTGCAGATGATCGCCCAGGATCGGCCCCATGCCCTCGCCGCCCTGAGTGATGTCGGCCTTCGTCGCCGGCTTGCCTCCGGCCAGGATGCGCGAGTGACACCAGCGTACATCACCCGCCAGGAGTCGCATCAGGTCGAAGACGTGCGTGCCGAGAACCATCAGATCCTGACCGCCGCCGCGAGAATCCTCCTTGCCCCGGCCGCGCAACTCGAGCAGGTCGCCAAGTCGGCCCGCGGCGATCAGATCGCGGACGACCTGAAGACGCGGACTGTAGCGGGTCTGATGCGCGATGGCCGCCTTGACGTGGTGCATCTCGCAGGCGCGGATCATCTCATCGGCTTCTTCGAGCGTCCGGGCCATCGGCTTTTCCATGAGGATGCTCGCCCCGGCCCGGGCGCAGGCGACGACCATGTCGCGGTGCAGATCGAGGTGCCGATCGGCGACGCTGACGATGTGCGGCTTCTCCTTGTCGAGCATCTCGCGGAAGTCGGCGTAGGCGTTCTTGACCTTGAGCCGGGTCGCGGCGGCGGCCCGGCCCTTCTCATTCTCGTCGGCGACGGCGACGATCTCGACGTTGGCCAGCTTCTGCCAGACGACGTCGATCTGATGGCCGTAATTCCCCTTGCCCGTGCGTCCGATGACGGCGACGCGATAGGTCTTCGGCATGGTGGATCCTGTCTTCATTTAGCCGCCGGCTTGCCGGCGGTGCTTCGATCCTCCGCCGACAAACCGGCGGCGACATGTCTGCCGCCCCGTTGTACCCCCGCTCCGGCGATGACGCCAGCCCCTAGAATGGTCCGTCACGGAAATCGACCTGTACTTTGGAGAGACTCATGGAGCGGACGCTCATCCTGTTGAAGCCCGACGCGGTGCAACGCCATCTGATCGGCGAGATTCTGGCCCGGTTCGAGCGCAAGGGGCTCAAGGTGGTCGGTCTGAAGCTGGTGCAGGCCAGCACGACCCTGGCCGAGAAGCACTACGCCGTCCACAAGGAACGGCCGTTCTACAATTCGCTGATCTCGTTCCTGACCAGCGGCCCGACCGTGGCCCTGGTGCTGGAGGGCCGTGAGGCCGTCGCCGCCGCCCGCAACCTGATGGGCAGCACCGACGGCGTCAAGGCTCCCGTCGGCACCATCCGCGGCGACTTCGCCATCAGCGTCCAGAACAATCTCGTCCACGGCAGCGACAGCGTCGAGAACGCCCAGGCCGAGATCGCTCTGTGGTTCAAGTCGGATGAACTGGTCGGCTGGACTCCGGTCGATTGCAGCTGGGTCGCCGGCTAAGACCTCAGGACACGCCAATGACCACCGAACCGCAGGTGAACCGCACGCTCTGGGACGAACTCGGCTGGCGGGGCATCTTCCTGATCAAGGTGCCCAGCCTGCCGATCATCCTGCTCGGTGCCATGATCGCCGTCGTCGGCATCACGCCACACGATAGCATCACCGTCGTCTACTTCGGCGTCGGCTTCGCCGCGGTCATTGGCCTGATCCTCACGCGGGTGTCGCTGCCAGCGATCCGTCACCCGCGTCAGCGAATCCTGCTCTGCGGCGCGGTGGTCGTCACGACCATTCTCGCCTCGGCGATCGACGCCAACTTCTACGTCTGGATGACCGGCCTGATTCTAGTCCTGCTCGGCCTCGCCTTTGTCGCCCTGCAAGGCTGGGTCCGTTCGACGCTCACCGCCCACAATCTGTTCGCCTACCACGTCTTCTGGTCACCGGCAATCGACTACGCCGCGATCTACGGCATCGATTCTGACGGTCACATCGAGAAGCAACTGGACTGCGTCGATACGGCGCAGATCCTGCTCAACCTCGGCCGCTTCGCCCTGCCGCCTCAGGATTGCGCCCAGCAGGTGGCCGTCTGGGACGACATCGCCGCGCGGGCGATTCATGCCCTGGAGGAACTGAACCGCACCCTGGCCAGCAGCGGTCAGGGGCACAACGCCCGCGTCGTCTTCGATGTCGATATGGGCGGCTTCGTCTACCTTCGCCTCCACCCCAATCGCTTTCTCTTCGCCGCCACGCTCGATCAGCGTTACCTGAACGACAACAGTTTCGACGCCGACGTTCTCCGCCTCTATCAGGACTACATGCGCCGCGTCAGCGTGCAGCAGGCCTGACCGTCGATCCGACCGGGGAGCCGTGACCGATGCCGATCTTCATCACCGTCCTCGACGTTGCCGCCCTGGTCCTGACGGTGGCGTATTACCTGCTCACGCTCGTTCGCGGGACGCATCGCATCCGTCTGCTGTGCGGCAATCTCCGGGCCTACACCCTGATCTGCGAGTACGCACCGCTGCTGTTCTTCTTTGGCGGTCTGCTCGGCACCTTGCTGCTCACCTACGACCGCTGGAACGGGGCGTTACAGGGGTTCGGCATCGACCTGCCGATCCTGGCCCAGCACATGCACCTCCGCTTCGGGGCGGAACTGCTCCAGCACACGCGCTGGGCTCTGTTCACCGTCGGCGGCTGGTTCCTTCTGCTCGGGCTGGTGACGGCGATCCTGGGCCGACGCGAGGTCTTTACCAGCGTCCAGGGTGCCCTGCACTACTACGTCCGAGAGCGCCAGGCGTTCTCGGCCGTGTCGTACGTCGTTCTGGCGGCCAGCAAGGTTCAGCTGGCGGAGACGGCCCAGGCGGACGACCATGAACGCTGGTGTCAGGACGTGGCCGCCATCTATCAGACGGTCGGCCACCTCGACGACGCCTTCCGCCCGAGTTGGCAGGGAGCGAACGTTCGCCTGGAACTGGCCTGGGGCGAGCATCCTCTGAACCCTCTCGTGACGCGCTACGTCTGGCGCTTCGGCCCACGGACCTACCTGGTCGCCGAGGTGCCGACACCGGCGGGAGGCCGACGCGCCTGGGGTCGCTCGCGCCAGGGGCTGCGGGAATTCCGTGCCCTGGTCGGCGCGATCCGTTCGCTGGTGAGCGTTCATGGTCGATGACCGGGACCGCTCACTCCTCCTTCGGGAAGGGCGGCGCTCCGGCGAGGATCCAATCCCGGATCGTGGCGATCTCGGCCTCCGGCAGCCGCTCTGCCGGCGGCGGCGGCATGCGATGCGCATCGTCCGGGCCGATCAACAACTGAAACAGTTCCGACTCGTCGGGCCGACCAGGGACGACTACCTTGCGGACGGTGACCAGCAACCGGTGATGCAGGATCTTGATACCGCCCTCCTTGACGTCGTAGTTGTGGCACTCGTAACAGCGGTTCAGGAAGATGTCCCGCGTCCGGGCGGCCAGGGCCGAGTACGGCACGACCGGCGGAGGCGGCTCGCCGCCCTCCGGAAAGGGCGGTGCGCCGCCCTGAATCCACTCGCGCAGGATCGTCAATTCCTGCTCCGACAGACGCGGCAGACGAACCTCTTCCTCCTCCGGTGGCATCGTACCGTCAGCGATGCGCTGGATCAGACGCGAGTCGTCCGGCGCTCCTGCAATCACGAGCGGCCGGTCGCGGGAGAGCAGGCGGGCATGATCGAGGACGTCGAAATCCTTTCGCTCCGTACCATCGCGGTCGTGGCACTCGGCACAATGGCGACGCAGGATGTCCCGCGCGAGCGGGGCCTGGACCTCGGCTCGTAAGCGGATTTCGCGCTGCTGCTGATACTCGCGAACCCAGGCGACACCAGGGAGGCAGGCCAGGACGAGCAGGACGAGAGCGAGGGCCGATTCCAGCGGATGACGGCGAATCCACTTCCAGACCCGGCGGGCCATGCTGATTCGCCGGGCGACGACCGGCCGGCCGTCCAGGTAGCGGCCCAGATCATCGGCCAGCTCCAGGGCCGAGCCGTAGCGCCGGCCGGGCGATTTCTCCAGGCACTTCAGGCAAATCGCTTCCAGATCGCGCGGCAGACCGGTGACCAGTTTCGACGGCGGAACGGGATCCTCGCCCGTGACCTGACGCAACGCATCCAGGGGGCTCGCTCCCTGGAACGGCGGCCTGTGCGTGAGCAACTCGTAGAGGATGGCTCCCAGCGAGTAGATGTCGGTGGCCGGGCCGACGTCCTTCACCCCGGCCGCCTGTTCGGGGGACATGTACGCCGGGGTGCCGAGGATTTCGCCGGTCATCGTGTGGCCGGAATCCTCGTCGAGGCGCTTGGCCAGGCCGAAGTCGGCGATCTTCGGCGTACCGTCGGCGGCGATCAGGACATTGGCCGGCTTCAGATCCCGATGCACGATGCCGCGCTCGTGGGCCGCGTGAACGGCACGGGCCAGCGTCTCGATCAACCGGGCCGCCTCGCGCGGCGTGAACGAGGCATCGGCGAGATACTGATCGAGGTTGCCGCCGGGAACGTATTCCATCGAGTAGAAGGGGCGATCCTGAACCTGGCCGATCTCGAATATCTGTAGCACGTTGGGATGCTGGAGCCGGGCCGCCGCCTCGGCCTCGGTACGAAAGCGGGCGACGAGTTTCGGCCCCAGCCGTGAGCCGGAGATCATCTTCAGGGCGACCGTCCGTCCCAGTTCGGTCTGCACGGCCTCGTAGACGATGCCCATGCCGCCCTGACCAAGGACGCGCACGAGCTGGTAGCCGGGCACCTGCGGAAGCGGCCCCTCCGAACCAGGACAGGCCGCGAGGAGAGTCTCTTCCCGGAGTGTCTTGCGCGGATCACGCGGCCGGACGCCGAGAACGCCCTCCATCTCCTCGACAGCCTGGATGCGCTGACGCAGTTCCACGACGAGTTCGGGACAGTCAGCACAGAGCGTCTCAGCCGAGAGAGAGATTCCCCGGTGGCGGGCCTCCTCCCAGTGGAGCATCCGTTCGTCGAGATGCTCACTCGGTGTCATCGCGTTGTCCCTCCATCATCCCGATGCCAGACGCGGTGGAGCTGACACAGGGCGGCGTGCCAGCGGCGCTGGACCGTCCGCAGCGAGATACCGAGCAAGGACGCCGCCTCGGCCTGGCCCAGCCCCTGGTAAAAGAGCAGATCGACGACCTCGCGTTCGTCGTCGGGAAGGCGGTCGATCTGTTCGTGCAGTTCTCGCCACTGGGCCAGAGACGCCGGGCCCTCGCGAGCCTCGATCGGCTCACCGGCCGGGCTGCTGTCGTGGTTGGCACCGAGGCCCTCCGGGCCGTAGAATCGACGGGTCAGGTCGAGCAGCTCGCGTCGGATCTGCAAGGCTGCCAGGGCGAGGAAGTCGCGAGCCGTCGTCGGTCGGACACTGCGCAGGGCGGCGAGCAGGCGGACGAGGGCGCTCTGCAACACATCGTCCGTCTCGGCCCAGCGGCGGACGCGGCGGTAATCGCCGAGCATCCGGCGGGTCAGCGCCGCCAGCCGATCGCCGCAGTGGCGCAACAACGCATCGACGGCTGCGGCGTCGCCAGCGGCGATCTGGTGGAGCAGTTGTTGCGTCACGTTCAGCGGAGGGCTCGGTTCGGTCATCGGCACGCGGCCAGGAAGGAATCCCCTCGGCGGAGGGGAGAGGTCTCTCCGTACTATACTCGATGGGGTGAGGCGGGAGCCAGTGTCGAACGATTTTGGCGGTTGGTTCTCCGCTTTCTCGCTGGGTTGGGTAGCAAGCGGTAATCCCGTCCGGTAACTTTGAGCGAGGAGGTCCGAGGTGTTTCTACCATTCCTGTTGACCCTGGGAGTCCTGCCAGGACTGCCCGTGCCGGCCTCGGCGGTCTCGGCGACCGACCTGACCGCGATCCCGCGAACCATCGCGAAGGAGCCGACCTACCAGGGAACGCCCCGCTACTGCCTGCTCGTCTTCGGCAAGGACGCAGCGACCCGCGTCTGGCTCGTTCAGGACGGCAACACGGTCTACATCGATCGCAAGGGTGACGGTGACCTGACCGCTCCGGAAGACAAGGTGGTCACCGAGCGCGGCACCTGTTTTACCATCGGTCGGATCCAGGAGCGCGACGGCACGGTTCACTCGAACCTGTTGCTGTACGCTCCATCGGGTGTCGGGACATTCTACCTCCGGCTCAACGTACTCGGGCAGCGCGGGCAGTACGTTGGCAACGGCCAGATGGAGGAGCCAACGTGGGGCAGCAAACCCGCGAACGCTCCGATCATCCACTTCAACGGTCCGCTGACACTGGCCCGCTACGGGCGGGTCTACACCCTGTCGCGGACGACGACCGGGGCGAATTCCCGCGTGTCCAAGCTCCGGCTGATGCTCGGCACGCCCGGTCTTGGAGTCGGCACGTTCGCGAGTTACGACGAAACCTGTAGCGAGAACCTCGGCCCGGTGCGAGCTGACATCGAGTACGCACCGGACGGCCAGGGGCGGTCGCTGAAGCAGAGCATCGACCTCGAACACGAGGGCTGAACGTTCTACTTCTTCGCGGGTCCCGTGCGGATCCCCACCGAAGCGCCGGCCGGCGTCGCCAGGGTCACCCTGTCGTATCCTCGCCACGCCGACCGCGTCAAACCGGCGACGATCGAATTCAAGGTTCCGTGACCGGGCCGGGTCCGGCTATCATGCCGGTATGGCCAGCCTCACTCCTCAGCAGCAGCGCGCGGTCGAGACGCGCGGTGCCTCGGTCGTCCTGTCCTCTGGTGCCGGCTGCGGCAAGACGCACGTCCTGACCGCGCGCTACCTGTCGCACCTCCTCCAGGGCGAGGCGGAGGTTGGTCAGCTCGTCGCCATCACGTTCACCGAGCGAGCTGCCCGGCAGATGCGCGGCCGCATTCGCCAGACGCTTCTCGGCCGGGTCCGTGACGCCCCGGCCGAGGAGGAAGAGACATGGGCTCGTCACCTGCGCGGGCTCGAGTCCGCGCCGATCTGCACGATCCACGCCTTCTGTGGAAATCTGCTCCGTCAGCACGCCATCGAGGCCGGCCTCGATCCGCGCTTCGATGTGCTGGAGGAAGTCCTCGCCGTCAACGTTCGCAACGACGCGCTCCAGACCGGGTTGCAGAAGCTGTTGACCACCGAAGGTCAGGCGGGCGACGATCTGCGTCACCTGATCGACCACTACGGCTGGCCGATCGTCGTCCGCGGTGTCGGGGCTCTGCTCACCGAATTCGACGCCCGGATCTGGCGGCCGTGGCTGGACCGGCCTACCGAGGAGATCGCGGCCGCCTGGCTTGAGCAGGCCCGCGAGTTCACCCGCACGCGCTATCTCCCCTTCCTGCTCCGCACTCGACCGAAGATCGTGCGCGCCCTGCGCCTGCTGGAGGCGCATCCGACGACGCACGCCGAGATGGCCGGCCGGGTGGCCACCCTTCGCGAGCGTCTGCCACGCCTGGGCGAGGAAACCGACCTGGCCGGAGCGATCGAGGAACTGTGCAAGGCGGGTTCCGTCGGCCGAATCGGAGCGAAGGCCTGGCCCGATCCGGATATCTACGAGCCGATCAAGGAGGCCCTGGAGAAGTTTCGCGAGGAGCTAAAGTCGCTGCCGGAGAAACTGCCGGCTCTGGAGGAAGAGAATCTGGTCGCCGCGGTGGTCATGGGCCAACGCCTGGGCCGGGTCGTCGCGTCGGTCCACGCCGAGTACGCCGCTCGCAAGCACACCGCCGGCGTCGTCGATTTCCAGGATCTGCTGCTCTGCTCACGCGATCTGCTCGCGGACAACGCCGAGGCCCGACAGCGGCAGCAGGAACGCTATCGCTTCCTGCTCATCGACGAACTTCAAGACACCGACCCGGTGCAGATGGAACTGGTCGAGTCGCTGGCCGGGGCCCTGCTGCCACTGGGCAAACTGTTCGCCGTCGGCGATGCGAGCCAGTCGATCTACCGCTTCCGCGGGGCGGACGTGCATCTCTTCCGCGGCCTGCGCGAGCGAGTGCCGCACGAGGGGCGGCAGGAGCTGACGCTCAACTTCCGCAGTCAGCCGGCGATCCTGCGTTTCACGAACCTGCTGGTCGGGCCGCGCCTGGAGGGATACGAACCGCTCGTCGCCCATCGACCGCAAACGAGTCCGGGGCCGTGCATCGAGTTCCTGTGGAGCGAGCAGCCGGCCCGCGGGGCTATCGATCCGGACGATCCCGACTCGACCGGCGGCGTGACGGCGGGCCGTCGCAACGAGGCGGAGTGGATCGCCCGACGCATCACCGCGATGGTTCAGGGTGAGGATCTGGTCGTAGAGGACTCCCCTCTCCCCCGGTACTCCGGGGGAGAGGGGCCGGGGGTGAGGGGGACGGCACCGCTCACTGACAGGCAGAGCCCCCCTCCCCCCAACCCCTCTCCCCCCGGAGTACCGGAGGGAGAGGGGCTCCGGATGCCGACCCTGCGCCGCGTACGGCCT
>CAYYJM010000058.1:7319-16619 GCA_964471755.1 uncultured Alcaligenaceae bacterium | reverse complement strand
GCTCTTCCGGGCGATGACGCACGTCGCCACCTACGAGGCAGCCCTGCGTCGGTACGGTCTCGACTACTACCTCGTCGGCGGCCGGGCGTTCTTCGCTCAGCAGGAGATCTACGATCTGCTCCACCTGTTGCAGACGCTGGAGAATCCGCACGACGGCGTCGCTCTGGCCGGCGTCCTGCGTTCGCCGTTCTGCTGTCTCAGCGACGAGGCCCTGTTCGTCCTCGCCCGCCATTCCGAGGGGCTCTGGGCCGGTGTCAACGATGTGTCACGCGAAGTCGATCTGCCACCGAATCAGGTCGAGATAGTGCGGCGAGCGCGACGGTTCCTCCACGCCTGGCGCATCGAGAAGGATCGCGTGCCGATCGCGGCCCTGATCCAGCGGGCGGTGGCCGACTCGGCATACGACGCCGCCTTGCAGTTCGAGCAACTCGGCGACCGGAAGCTCGCCAATCTGTGGAAACTGATCGACCTGGCCCGGACTTTCGATCGCTCCGGCCTGTTCGGCCTGGCGGAGTTCATCGCCCGACTCGGCGATTTCGTGCAGACGGGTTCCCGCGAGGAGCAGGCGGCCACACAACCGGAGAACGCCGACGTCGTCCGGCTCATGAGCATCCATCAGGCGAAGGGCCTGGAGTTCCCGGTGGTCTTCCTGCCGGACCTGAGTCGGATCGATCGGCCGACCTCGGGCGGTCTGGGCCAGTGGGACGCGGGCCTTGGTCTGGTCGTCCGCCCTGGCGACGAGGAGGGCCGCGAGTTGCCGGCCCTGGGTTGGCGGCTTCGCCAGGCGACGACCGAGATGGAGGAGTGGGCCGAGGAGTTGCGCGTCCTGTACGTCGGCTGCACTCGGGCGATGGACTACCTCGTTCTGTCCGGCTCGCGGCCGGCCGAGTCGTTGCCGAACGCACCGTGGCTGCTGACGCTGGCCGATGCATTCGACCTCGACACGGGCCAGTGTCGGGTGCCGGGAACGCCTCCTGCGGAGGTGCCGACCGTGCGCGTCTTCACGCCGATGTTTCCGCCGTCGGAGGTGTCGCCGTTTCCTCCCGCTCCGCCCCGACCGCTGGAACCGGTCGCCGTCCTGCGTGCGGCCGTCGAGCCCCGACCGGCGTCCCCGCGCGGCCTGACGCCGATGAGCGTCGAGGAGGTGGCCCGGTCGCTGGGTGAGGGCACGCTGCTGGCGACGACGCCGCTTGCTCCCGCCGAGGTGGCCTGGCAATACGAAGCCGAGGACGGCTCGGACCGGCACGCCTGGGCCAGGCCGGGGGATCGGTTGCTGCGTCACGTCGCCGAGCCCGTGACGGCGATCTTGCGTGAAGTGCTGGCGCGCTGGGATTTCCAGAATCCGGCCGGCTGGCGAGCCGATCTCGATGCCGTGCTGCGCCGGCAGGATCGTGCCCTGCGGCCCGGCCTGGAACTGATGCTCGATGGCGTCGCCCGTTCGCCGCTGCGAGCCGAGTTGGCCACGGCACACGAGGTGCGGCGTGAAGTGCCGTACGCGCTCGACCTCGGCAGCGAGCGCGAACCGCTCCCTGTCATCGAGGGTCTTCTAGATATATTCTGGCAAGACGCGGACAGAGCCTGGCATCTGCTCCTGTGGAACGTGCCGCCGCGGAGCGAGAAGGAAGCGTGGGCCGCCCACCACGTCGCCGTGATGCTCGGCGTCGAGGCGTTGCTCCGTGCCGACGTGAAGCTCAGGACGATCCGCCTCTTCCGTCTGGGTGACGGGGAGATGGACCAGCGCCGACCGCCAACGACCCGGGCGCGATCGACGTTCATCGAGGAGGTTCAAACGGCGCTGCGTCGGCAGCGCGATCGGGATCTCCGTTAGCCGCCGACAAGCTGGCGGAAAAATACTGACATCGAGGTTCACTCTCATGCCGAAGCTCAATCAGATCAACGCCCTCGTCACCGGCCGTAAATCGGAGGTCGAGAAGGCCATCACCGAGATCTACAAACTCATTCAGAAGGACGGCCTGTTCGCCGGTTTCGATCGGACGTACAAACCCAACGACGAGGAGCAGGGCGAACGTCTGCCGGCCGAGTCGCAGAAGGTGCAGCAGAAGACGGTGTCGCTGATCGATCAGGCCCGGGCGAAGTGGGCCGAGTTGTGGGATCTGACCCTGAGCCAGGACGTCGGTAACCAGCAGGCGAAGGCCGATGTCGTCGTCGATGGCGTCACGATTCTGAAAGACGTTCCGGTGACGAATCTGCTCTTCCTCGAAAAGCAAGTAAACGACCTGGAGTCGTTCATTACCAAGCTGCCGACGCCGGACCCGGCGGAGGAGTGGACGCACGACCCGGC
Organism: uncultured Alcaligenaceae bacterium; assembly: GCA_964471755.1. GTDB lineage: Bacteria > Planctomycetota > Planctomycetia > Gemmatales > Gemmataceae > CAYYJM01. The sequence continues at coordinate 14,317 of CAYYJM010000058.1, read as the reverse complement.
CATTGGATTGCTGCGCAGCAAGCCGTCGCAATCGATCCGGACGAAGAAGGAGCCGACCCGTTTCGAGAAGGCCCCGGCGACGAAGGAACATCCGGCCCAGGTCGAGATTCTGTACATCGACACGCCGGTCGGTGTCTGGCAGAAGGTACTCTACTCCGGCTGCATCCCGGCCGACGAGAAGAACGCCATGCTCGAACGGGTGCGCAAACTCAAGGACGCGATCAAGGTAGCCCGCGAGCAGGCGAACCTGGCCGACGTCGAACGGCAAAAGTGCGGCGAGGCCTTGCTGAACTTCGTGTTTGGTCGGTGACCAACGTAGGGTGGGCGGGAGCGCCATCGACGCCCGATCGCCACATCAGGCCGGAACAGCGCAGGCCCACCAAACCTCACTCAGGAGCGCAGCGGCACCGATCAAGGCATCTGCGGTGTCGCTGCGCTCCCGTCGGAGCATCGGTGGGCCTGCGCTGGGGCAGGCCTCAGGGAGTATCAGGTCACAGCGGCGCTTCGGCCCACCCTACATTTTCGGCGGGAAGGTGATACAATGGATTTGCGTGCAGGCTCAGGCTGAGGATCAGGCTCGATACGATGTCGTCTCTCCAGTGCAGGTGCGAATCCTGCCTCCCCCATTGACCAACGCGGGGGAGTAGCCCAACCAGCAGAGGCAAGGGCGACACACCCCAGGCTCAGGTTCTCACGCAAGGCTGAGGACGCGCGTTGCTTGCCCAATCGAGGTCCTTGCTCGACAACCGGAAGTGCGGGTGCGAATCCCGCCCTCCTCGCTTCGCGTTGGTTATTCCTTCGAGGAGGTGGTACAACAGCAGTACGCCGGAGATCAGGCTGAGGCAAGGATGAACGGATTACCGTGGGCATGAACTCAAGTTGCAACGCTGTAAACTGCCTGGAAGTTTACTCCCTCCCCGGACGACAGGCTACGCCGTCCGGGGACCTTTTTGCGCCGTCACTGTCTCGGCCGATCGCTCCGCGCGACCTGACCGCCAGACTTCACCGTCGCGACGAGCCACTGCTGCTCCAGCTCGGCGATCCCTCGCAGGCCGTAATGCTGTTGGGCGGCCGCATCCCAGCCACCACGCATGCCGTCGCGGAGGAACTGCGTGAACACCAGCGGGCCCTTTCGCTTCGACAGGTAATCGCACAGCGACACACCCTGGGCGTAGAACGCGCCCACGGAGCGAGCGTCGGGGTAGTTGTCCATCGACAGCAGATGGGACAGCTTGAACAACAGACCGTCCTGATAGTGCTGCGGCAGATTGTTGAGATGGCGTTGGATTCGATCGGCCGGTTCGCTCAGAACCGCGATGCCCTCGTCGGCCCAGCGCGGCAGCGGCTTCGGGCCAAATCGACCGGCCAACACAATGTGCGTCGTCTCGTGTGGCAGAACCCCGATCAGCGCGTTGGGATCATCGACGTGGAGATCGATTCGACGGGTGATGATGCGCTCGCCTTCGTTTTGAATCGTCGAGTGGCCGGGGACCGATGGCGGCTGCTGAGTCGCATGGGCATAGTCCTGACCGGTCGGATGAAAATACACATCGCACTTCGGCTGCCACGGCGTTGGATTCTCGTTGAACCACTTCCGCGTCATGGTCAGGCGGGTCGCCTCGGCCTGGCGGGCTGCCTTCTCGGCCGTGTCCTGCGACACCTGATGGAAGATGCGGAAATTCGCCGTCTCGGTCACGGCCCAGTTGCCCTGGCGGGCCAGATGACGCACCTCGACCTGGGCATCCGCTGCCGGAGGCGTGTCACTCCTCGCGGCCAGACCCTGGCGATCGGCGATCTTGCGCAGCAACTCCTGGCCGAAACGATCGAGCTTGTCCGGGGCCATGCTCATGGCCTGGCGGACGGCCTGTTCCAGTTCCTGCGGCGAGGTCTTGTTATCGGCCTGATTCAGAGCAGCGACGACGCCGTGCAGTTTGCAGTAGGCCCAGCGATCACGGGCGTCCTTGAGAAGTTGCGGAGCCAGGCTGTTGGCCAATTCGTAGAACTTGAGGGCCTGGGAGTAATTCCGATCGGCGAACTCCCGCTCGGCCCGGACGAGGAAGCCGCGAGCCTCCTGCATCTGGGTGCTGTTGTCCTCGGCGAACGGATCGCTGTTCCCGGCGACGCCGCGAACGGCGTTCGTCTGACCCGGAGCCGGAGTGCTGGCCGCCAGGGCGGCCAGGGTCGGAGCGGGCTCGGATCGCTGCTTCGTGAACGGGTTCGGCACCGCAGCCTTTTGAACAGGAGCGGGCGTGGTGCTGGCAGTGGAACCGGCCGGCGTGCCACCCAGTTCGAGAATGGCTCCCGGATCGACCTGTTTCAGACGCCGAATATACGTCTCGGCCTCGTCGGCCTTGTTGCTCTGACGCAACTCGCGGATCAGGCCAAGGTAGGCATCGCGGAGCGTGCGCAGATATTCGCGATGGCCGTCAATGATCGCGACCTTCGCTTCGAGAGCCTGGACAGCGGGAAGGTAATGGCCGCGCTGGAGGTGATCGTGGGCCTGCTGCAAGGCGGTCTGGATGGCGAGAAGGTTCTCCAGCCGGTTCGCATCCGGTGGAGCGGCCGGGCAGACCAGAGCGACCGCAAACAGGCCACCCGCCAGCAGGATGGAAAGACGGAACCAGGCCATAGGCTGCATCCTTGCAAAGGCCGATGACGAGTGGGAGAACCGGACGCCGGGGCGGGCCAGACAATCACGGAGAGCGACGGTGCCCGGCCGTCCCTGGCCGAGGAGTCACCGCACGGCGGGTAGACTAATGGGCCGACCGGAAAAGAACAAGGCGGAGTGCGTGAGGCACCCCGCCTTCCTCTCGTCGCCGGCGTGTCGGCGAAATCACTCCCCCTGAAGAACGCGGCGCAGGTGCTGGCGGACGGCGAGGATGTCCACGTCCGTGGCCACCTCCAGGCCCGGCGTCGGCAGAACGCCCCAGCGCTGGTCGAAGACGGCCATGCCGGTGGTCAGGGTGCCGCGCAGCTCCACGTCCACGGTCATCCGCCGTACTGTGAACAACTCCGGATAGCCGGCGGCGATCACGCCCAGGACGTCGGGCAGGTAGAGGCCCTCGATGCCGAACTTGTTCATCGTGGCGCTGAGGGCCGTCGGTACGAGTTGCCGCAGGAACCCGGCCACGGCCGTGGCGTGCGGCGAGATCGGGCCCTCCGGCCCCAGTTGCAGCAGATCGGTCGGACTGAGCAGCAATCGTCGGCCCACGTCGAGCGGGATCAGCGTCAGGGGGAGTTCGCTGCGCAGGACCCGACGGGCCGCCGGCGGATCGCAGGCAAAGTGGAACTCCGTCACCGGCCCATGATCACCCGGCTCCCGCCAGGTGCCACCGACGATGACGATGCGCTCGAGCAGTTTCGCCGTTTCCGGGTCGCGGTCGAGCAACTGGGCCACGACGGTACATGGCCCGGCGACAATCAGGGTGATCGCGTGCGGATATTCACGAACCAGGTCGGCGACGAGCCGATCCGTTGTCGGCGGCGGGTGCAGTTTGCTGATCGAGAGATCGAGCCCGCCCAGGCCGCCAGGGCCGTGCAGGTCGGTCGCGTTGATTTCGTAGTCGATCGGCAGGGCCGAGCCCAGACGCGGGAAGCGTGGCGGATCGAACTGCTCCAGCAACAGGTGGACGTTACGCGTCGCCTGCTCGGCCGAGACGTTGCCGGCCGTGGCTCCCAGGGCGAGGACGTCCAGCTCATGGTCGAACAGAGCGGCCGCCGCTGCGAATGCGCCGTCGATGCCGGGATCGGAGACGAGAACGACCTTGCGTTGCATGGCTCACTCCTCCGTTGCGGGACGGGATCGGGACGCCTGGATTAGCCGCTCCAGCACGCGACGGGCAGCGCCGGAGTCGATGGCCCTGGCCGCCCGGGCGACTCCATAGTGCAAATTCGGGACCGAATCGACCGCCAGCAGCGCGGTGGCGGCATTGGCCAGGACCACGTCACGAGCAGGCCCGGCCTCACCAGCGAGGACGCGGCGGATCATCGCGGCACTGGCCGCCGGCCCTTCGGCAATCAGAGCCTCCAGACGACAGGCGGGCAGGCCGAAATCGTCCGGCGTCCACTCGCGCTGGACGACACGATCGCCACGAACCTCGAAGACGTTGGTCGCTCCGCTCAGGGTGACCTCGTCGAGCCCATCGGAACCGTGGACGAGAAAGGCCCGCTGCGTGCCGAGTCGGCCCAGGGCGTGGGCCATCGGTTCGAGCCATTCACGTCGGCCGATGCCGAGCAGTTGATGGCCAGCCCGAGCGGGGTTCGCCAGTGGGCCCAGGCAGTTGAACAGGGTGCGGATGCCGAGTCGCTTGCGCACCGGGCCGACGTGACGCAGGGCAGGATGGAAGCGCGGAGCCAGGCAGAACGCCAGCCCGGCCTCGTCGAGGCAGCGACGAACCCCCTTCGCGTCCATCTCCAGATCGACACCGAGATGAGCCAGAACGTCGGCACTGCCGCTCTGGCTGGAGACGGCCCGGTTGCCGTGCTTGACCACCGGGACGCCACAGCCGGCGACGACGAGAGCGGTCGCGGTGCTGATGTTAAACGTCTGCAAGCCGTCGCCGCCGGTGCCGCAGGTATCGAGCAGGCCGACGCGGGCCGCCTCGACAGGCACCATGTATTCACGCAGCGTGGCGGCCGCCGCGGCCAGTTCCTCCGCCGTCTCGCCCTTCATCCGCCAGGCGACCAGCAGGCCGGCCAGTTCGACGTCGCCCACCTGGCCGGTGAGGATGGCGTGGAACATCTGGCAGACGTGCGTCGCGTCGAGATCGCGACGAGCCAGAAGCGAATCAAGGGCAGAGCCATACCAGCAAGAGACCGCACTACTCATCCAGTGTCCTTTAGTGACGAACCTCGATGTGCGAAGACAGGCGATCGCAACAAGCTTCGACGGAATCCTGCGATCGTACCGCCTGCGGGCGGTAACGTCCAGCTTTCCGCGAAATGTCGGAATTTTCCTCTTTCTTTGTGTACGCACGTCCAATATACTACGGTACAGGTTGCACGAATGTCGATGAGGGTCGGGAAGAGAGCCCCTGTCCACTCATCGGGCAGCGCGCAACTGGGCCAACCAGGAGGGCATCGGCCCTGGGAACGCCTCGGCTCGTGGAGGAGCGCGGAAGCGTTGTAAGACCCCACGTTGCCGACCATTAATCAGGGGGGGCGACCATGCCCGACTTCCAGTCGTTGACCGAGAAACAGCGTGCGATTTACGATTTCATCCGCAACCTCATCGAGTCGCGCGGCTACGGGCCGACCGTCCGTGAGATCGGTTTGCGCTTCGAGATTCAGTCCCCCAACGGGGTCATGTGCCACCTCAAGGCCCTGGAGAAGAAGGGGTTCATCCTTCGCGATCCGAACCACGCCCGTGCCATCCAGCTGGTGGATTATCGACCGGGCGGAGGGACGGAACTGCCGCTGATGGGCCGGGTCGCCGCCGGGACACCGATCGCGGCCGTCGCCGATCTCGACGAGAAACTCAACTTCAACGAACTGTTCGGCGGCGACGACCACTTCGCCCTGCTGGTGCGTGGTCAGTCGATGATTCAGGACCACATCGACAACGGCGATTTCGTGGTCATCCGTCGGCAGGAGACCGCCAGCAACGGCGAGCGGGTCGTCGCCATGATCGACAACGCGGTCACCCTGAAGCGATTCTACCGCGAGAAGGATCGCATCCGCCTCGACCCGGCCAACGACGAGATGGACCCGATCTACGTCGATGATTCGCAGGATGTGCAGATTCTTGGCGTCCTGGTCGGCGTCCTCCGCAAGTGCTGAATGCCCCTTCCGGCGGAGGTCGTAAGCGAGCAGCACCCGGGTGCGGTCGAGTCACGCTCGGCTGACCTCTCTGGTGTTTCGGTGTCTCTGCGCACGGAACTCCTCTGGGAGTCCGCACGTCGGATACACTGAGGACATGGCGGCCAGGAGGTCGCCGACACCTGGGGAGGCACGCTGATGCTGCGTTGCATGCTATCGCTGGTGGGAACACTGGTCGGAATCCTGACGCTGGGAGTCGGTCTACACGCCGCCCCCCTCCCGGAGACCAAACCCAGCCCGTTCGACTACTACCTCAATCGAACCCTGCTCAAGACCTACAGCAGCGGGAACGTCAAGCAGGTCCACTCACTGGCGCTGGACGATCTTCCCGAATACGACGGCGTCCTGCCCGATACCAATGGCACGTTCCTCATTTTCAAGACCACCCAGGGCCGGAACGCCAAGGTCCTCGTTCAATCCGCGCGCCAGAAGATCGAAGGGGACCGACTACTTCCGGTCCTCCTCATCGATCGCTACGTCACCTACAAGGAGGGCGAGGAGCAGACGATTCTGACTCACGGTGCGGGGCTGAAGCTCTATCCCGGCTTCCGCTTCAGTCTCGACCTGGGCCAGGTCGTTCCCGAGGAGATCCTGGCTGACCTCGTCGTCATCAAGGACGGCGACACGGTCAAGGTCAAGACCCTGAACAAGCCGCCCTTCGCCATCGTCGTGAAGCACGACAAGAAGATCGAACCGGCTCGCGCGGGGAAGGTCGTCGTTGCCGATCCGTTCGAGCCGCGCTACTTCACTGGCACCTACAAGCTCTACGACGACGGCCGGCGCTCGGGCAAGCTCGTTCTCAAGGTTGAGGAGGATGGAAACGTCACTGGCGCGTTCTACTCCGACCGTGATGGGGCGAAGTACGACCTGCGCGGCCGGGTGGGCACGCCGAACCACTCGATCCAGTTCACGGTCAACCTGCCGCGGACGGAGCAGGTCTTCAACGGTTGGCTGTTCACCGGCGATGGCAAGGCTCTGGTCGGCACCTCGCGAATGCTCGCCCGCGATGCCGGTTTCTACGCCCTGCGCATCGAGGAGTAGTTTCGGTCGGGTTGCCCCCTGAACCGTCGCCAGGGGTCAACCCAGGGTTTCACCTGGTCTCTGCACATCGTCCCCGGACAGGGCTTGCCCAGAATCGGACAATTCACCGCGCTGCGCGGGTGCATGCCAAGTGGCCCGCG
>CAYYJM010000058.1:0-7309 GCA_964471755.1 uncultured Alcaligenaceae bacterium | reverse complement strand
GTCGCGGCTTCCTGTGGACCGAGACTCCGTCGCGGATGACAGAAATATGCCACAGAGTGGTACACCACTCTGGGTTGCCAGTCTTCCGCCTCAACCTACAGATAGCCTCAGGAGTACAACCGCAGCAGGAGGAGCAGCCATGCGAGTCTTCGTCACCGGCGGTACGGGCCTGGTTGGCACCCGGTTGGTGCGCCCACTCGTCGAACGCCGCGACCAGGCGGTCGTACTCACCCGCAGTGCGGCCCGAGCCGCGAACCTTTTCGGCCCGGGAGTCGAGATCGTTCAGGGCGACCCGATGCAGATCGGTCCCTGGATGCAGACTCTCGCCAGCTGCGATGCCGTCATCAACCTCGTCGGCGAGAACGTTCTGGCCCGGCGCTGGAATGCCGACTTCAAGAAACTGCTCACCGAGAGCCGAACGCTCTCCACGCGCCATGTCGTCGCGGCCCTGCGCGAGCAACCGATCACTCCCACAGGGCAGGCGAAGATCCTCGTCAACGCCTCAGCGATCGGCTACTACGGTCCACACTGCGACGAGGAACTCGATGAGAACAGCCCTCCCGCCAACGACTTTCTTGGCGATCTGTGTGCCGAATGGGAGAGGGAGGCCTTCGCCGCTCTGGCCTTCGGTGTTCGAGTCTGCACGGTTCGGGTCGGCATGGTCCTAGACCGTGATGGCGGTGCCCTGGCCCGGATGCTCACGCCCTTCCGCTGGGGTGTCGGCGGCCGACTTGGCAGCGGCCGACAGTGGATGAGTTGGATTCACTGGGAAGATCTCGTGAATCTTTTCCTGCTGCCGCTGGACAATCCGCGAGCCTCAGGTCCGTTCAACGGCTGCGCGCCGGGCCCGGTCACCAACGCCGAGTTTACTCGCGTCCTGGGCAGCCTCCTACACCGTCCGACCTGGCTTCCCGCTCCGGCCTGGGGCCTGCGTCTGCTCCTGGGCGAGATGGCCGACGTCATCGTCACCGGACAACGCGTTCTACCTCGGGCCGCCCTGCAACTGGGCTACTCGTTTCGGCATCCGACTCTGGAATCGGCGCTGCGAAATCTCCTCGGATGATCGACCGCCTGGAGCGAAGAATTGGAGGTTGCCGGACCAACGGATTTTGCCCAAACAACCGAGTTTTCCTTTTTTGCCGTTTTTCCCTTGGCGAAACGGGAGCGCTTTGTTACCCTTACCACAGGAAAATCAAGACGAGAGGCAAACGGCTTTCTTTCCAACGAGCTTTTTACTTCTCAAGCGGCCGCATCTTGGTTTTCGCGACGAATCGGTTTCGCGTCTCATCATTTAGAAAGGATCGAACAATGTCGGCGCACGTTTCGAATGCCCCGGCCGAGCTGTCGGACCTGAACCTGGAAGTCGTCACCGCTGGCAAGTCCCCGGCTGGCGTCGGTCGCTTTGTCGGCGAGACGCTCGGTGGCGCGGTTGGCGAGCAGCTGGTCCCCAGCGTCGTCCAGAATGCCACGGCTTCCATCGTCAACAGCTTCCTGGGTAGCTGAAGCACGGTAAGATACCGCTCCAAGAGGTTCTCGCAGGTTTCCCGCGACGAGCCTCTCCGGTCAGGAACAGACCCCTCATCCAGGGCGTTCCGTCGGAGCATTGACCCGCTCCGCGGTTCGCCAGTCCCTCTGGCTCTCGTGTGCAATGATCAACAGGAATCGCGAGATTAAGAAGGTGGAGACCATGCAGATTAACACCGAAGTGCTGTCCGATCTGGATCTCGAGGTTGTCACCGGTGGCAAGGCCGCTGAAGGCCTGGCCCGCGCGGGCGTCGGTTTCGTCGCTGGTGCGGTTGCTCGCCCGTGGCTCGAGTTGGTCGGCAACCAGGCCGGCTACACGATCGGCGAGAACGTCGGTCGCAGCCTCGGCAGCGGCAGCTGAACCTGCTCGCTGACCACGATTGTTCCCCTCCAAGCCGCGTCCCCCCAAAGGAGGCGGCTTCCTTCCGTTCGATGCCTCCCATTTTCTCCGCCTTCTCCCGGTGTTGACCCTTCCCCATTCTGCGACGATACTGGGGTTTGCCCCATTCTTCGCACCGTGGAGGCTTTCTCATGATCATCCGTTCAGGACGACTCGGATTGCTGCTCGCCCTGCTCCTTCTCCCGGCCGCGACCTCGGCCAGCGATCCGGCCCAGCCACCGCCAAAAGGGCTCGACCTGACCTCCTTCAACGTCGCGCGGGTTCAGCGTGGTGACTTCGCACCGACACTTCGGTTGGAGGGCATACTCCGCTCCGAAAAACTCGTCGCGCTCCGCGCCCAGACCGGCGGTCTCATCGACAAGGTGACCGTGCGGGATGGCGACCGCGTCAAGGCCGGCGAGGTTCTCGTGCAGATCGACGACCGGGCCGCACGGCTGGCGCGGGAGGCGGCCCTGATCCAGGCGGACCAGTTCAAGACGAAAGTCGCCAGCGCCGAGAGCCATCTGCGCCAGGCCGAAATGAATCTGCTGCGGGTGCGACGGATACTCGAGGCCAAGGCGACCCCGCCCGAGGAGTTCGCCCAGGCCGAGAGCCGGGTCGAGGAGCAACGCCATCGTGTCCGCGAGGCCCACGGCAACCTGAAGCTCGCGGAACTCGGCGTTCGGAAAGCCGAACTGGACCTGGAAGCCACCCGGATCATCGCCCCCTTCGATGGCGTCGTCCTGGAAGTGGAGGCCAGCATCGGTCAGTTGGTCGCTGCCGCCACGGGGCGGCTCGTCCTGCTCGCCTCCACTCCGGACACCCTGCAGTTTCGCGCCGCCGTCGATGCGGCGACGGCTCGCTCCCTGAAAGCAGGGATGCCGCTTCGGGTGGCCGGCATCCAGACCCGAATCGAGCAGGTGCTACCCATCTGGCGCGATGGCGATGAGTTCCCGGGGAGTCTCGTCGAGGCTCGCGTGCCCAACCGCGAACAGCAGCTCACTGTCCTGGGCAAGGCGACGGCCCAGATTCAGCTACCGGGCCAGAAAGGCGTGCTGCTCGTTCCTCCGGCGGCGTTGAAGTGGCGGCCCCTTCCCGAGGAACTGCCGGCCAGCGTCCGCGAAGCCTATCGCGACTTCAAGTACAACCCACAGCCGGCGGATCAGTCCCTGGTCATCCGTTTCGAGCAGGGGGTGCTCCAGCCGATCCGGGTCGAGATCCTCGGCCCCTCCGGCGATCGAGTCGCGATCAAGGGCCCACTGAAGGAGGGCGACGTCGTCATCCTGGGTCGAGCCGGCCTGGAGTGAGCCGCGGGCCAGACTCACTCCCTGTCCTTGTGCCGCAGGACACGGCCGGCCAGCGTCGGCGTCGGCTTGCCCTCGGTGATGGCGAACTTGCCGTTGACCAGAAGATGACGCACCCCGGTGGAATACTGGTGCGGCCGGTCGTAGGTCGCCTGATCGCGGAACGTCTTCGGGTCGAGGACGACGATATCGGCGAAGAAGCCGGCCTTGAGATAGCCGCGCTGCGGCAGGTGCAGGATGTCGGCCGGCAGACCAGTCGCGCTGCGGATGGCCTGCGGCAGCGAGATCTGCCGGTCCTCCAGGCAATATCGGCCGATCTTGCGCGGGAAGGTGCCGTAGACGCGCGGATGCGGCACCTCGGCCGTGTTCGGTACGCGGGCCGAGCCGTCGCTGGCCGTCGCCACCCAGGGCGACTTCATTATCAGCCGGACGTCCTCCGCGCTCATCGAGAAGTTGACGATCTGAGCGCCGCCCTTGCGAAGGATCTCGGTGGCGATTTCCACTGGCGTCTTCCGCTCCTGCGTCGCCAGCTCGGCGATGGTCTTGCCGTTCCAGGCCCGATTGCGGCCGAACGAGGCGATGCGGATGTCGGCCCCGTCGCGTCGTGCTTCCAGGGCCTTTTTCAGGGCGGCCTGCAGTTTCGGCCCCGTCTCCGGATCGTCGAGCCGCTTGATGAAGTCCTGGTCCGAGCCTTCGCGGTAGACGGTCGGTACGATGGTCGCCGACAGGGACGTGCTGCTGGCCATGTACGGATACTGATCCGCCGTGACGACCTGGCCATTCTGCCGGGCCTTCTCGATCAGGGCGATGGCGTCGGCGGCCTTGCCCCAGTTCTTGCGGCCCGAGGACTTCATGTGCGAGACATGGACCGGCAGGCCGGCTTCCCGGCCGATGGTCAGGAGTTCCTCGATGGCCGGCAGCAGACCGGACCCCTCGTCGCGCATGTGGCTGGCGTAGATACCGCCGTGCCGGGCGACGACACGGGACAGGGCGATCAACTCGTCCGTCTTCGAGTAGGTCCCGGGATTGTAGATCAGGCCGGTCGCGATGCCCCAGCAGCCGTTGCGCAGGCCCTGCTCGACGAGTTGCTCCATGCGTTTCAACTCGGCGGCAGTCGGGGCCCGGTTGACGTTCCCGAGGATGGCCCGACGGACGGCATTGTGCGGCACCAGATGGGCGACGTTGCTGCCGATGCCGCCCTGTTCCAGCTCGCGCATCCAGGCCGCGACGAGGTGTGGACCGGCACCACAATTGCCGGTAACCACGGTTGTCACGCCCTGGGTGAGGTAGTTCAGATTCTGGCGGGTCGTCGCGCGTGTCAGTGGGTAGTCACTGTGGGTGTGCAGGTCGATGAATCCCGGCGCGACGACCAGGTCATGAACGTCGATGACGCGGGGTCGGCCGACCACCTCGAAGGTGCCGACCGCGACGATGCGATCGCCCTGGATGGCCACATCGCCGACGTATTCAGCCTTCCCCTGTCCGTCGTGAATCCGTCCACCGCGGAGGACGAGATCGGCCTCCACCTTTCCCTGCCCCAGCGCCAGGCTGAGGGTCAACAGAATTGTCGGCACCATTGCGAGCCCCTCCCCGGTGGTCATTCGGTTCGGGGGTATTGTATCGCCCGGCATCGACACCGCCACGACCGTTTCGCACCGGGTGAATCACTCCGGCTTGCTGCCCCTTCGGCTCATGGACTGCGAGTCGAATTGACTCGGACAATCGAAGTCGGTACAACCCGGGCCGGATAACTGGAAATAGGCGAGTCCAACTGCCCGATTCAGGTGCCGATCGCCCAGCACGTCGCGGCGCGGAGTACCTCAACCGGGTAGGAATACGGCCCTCGCGCCGAGTACCCAGAGCAGGACGAGGGGATAATGCAAACGATACGGCCGTTTCGCTCCGTGCTGATCTACCTGGGCGCGGCGATTCTCTGCGTTGGATTCCTCGTCTTCGTCCTGGATCTCTGGCGGGTGAACCTGCAGATCCCCCTGCAGAACGAAGGGGACGCCATTGTCTCGCAGGTGTGGGTGCAGAATCTCCTGGAAACTGGCTGGTATGCCTACAGCAACCGGGCTGGAGCCCCTCACGGTATGAACCTCAACGACTGGCCGGCGGCGGAAGGATTGCACTTTGCCCTGATTGGCGTCATCGCTCTGCTGGGAGGAAACACCTACTGGGTTATCAACGTGTTCTACCTGGCGACCTTCGTCCTGAGCACGTGTATCATGCTCTTCGTTCTTCGTCGGTTGGAGGTTGGATACCTGCCGGCTCTGGTCGGCGGGGTACTCTTCGCGTTCTTACCCTATCATCTCTGGCGTGGTCAACATCATCTCTTCCTGTCCGGCTATTACCTTCTTCCCTTGCCTTTGCTGGTGACCATCTGGCTGATGCGCGGTGAGCTGAATAAATCCACCGGGCGTTGGATTCTGGCGCTCGTGGTGGCGGCGTTGACTTCTTCGATTGGGACCTACTACGCGTTCTTCGGCTGCTTCTTCTTCCTGCTGGGTGGTGTCACGCAGGCCTGTCGGGCACGCACTTTCCGTCCTCTGTTCTCGACTGCGGTGTTGATCGCGGTCGTCTGCGGCGGACTGGCCCTGAATGTAGCGCCGTGGGCGTGGCATCGCCTGGCTGAAGGAGAGAACGAACTGGTAGCCCGGCGCAACCCAGCCGAAGCGGACGTCTTCGGGCTTAACCTGTCGCAACTGGTGTTGCCCCGGACCAATCACCGTATCCGCTACCTCGCCGAGGTCAAGCGCCGCTACGATACCACTCCCGGAAGACCACTTGTCAACGATTTCGGGAGTTCGATGGGGTTGCTGGGCGTGATCGGCCTCGTCGGGGCAGGGTTGAGCCTGCTGGCACGGGGCAATGGGGCGAAGGAATCCGATCTGCTGGCGGACATCGGCCTGCTGGCGGTGTGTGGAATGCTCCTGGCAACCATTGGCGGCGGCGGGTCTCTCTTTGCGACCTATGTCAGTCCCCAGGTCCGCTGTTACGATCGGGTTAGCGTCTACATCGCCTTTCTGGGTCTGGCCGCGTTCGCCATCCTGCTCGACCGAATGATCAAGGCCAGCACTTCGCTGCCAGCACGAGGATTCGCCGGGGTCGTCTGTGTCGGGTTGCTGTTGTTCGGCGTCTGGGAGCAGACCTCGAAGGCCGACGTCCCGAGCCATGCCAGGAACCTCAAGGAATACCAGGCCATGGCCGACTTCACCGCGGCGATCGAGAAGCAGATCCCGCCCAATGGCATGATCTTCCAGTTGCCCTTTTCGGAATTCCCCGAGCGCGGTCCCATCGGGGCCATGAACTGTTACGACCACTTCCGGCTGCTGATGCATTCACCGACCCTTCGGGTGAGCCACGGGGCGGTGCGTGGCCGGCCGGCAGGGAATCAGATGGCCCAACTGGCCAAACTCCCCGTCGAAGAACTCGTCGAGGAACTGGTTCTCCGTGGTTACGCCGGGATACACCTCGACCGGTATGGCTTCCCCGAAGGGCCAGGACACCTACGAGAGTACGAACAGCGTCTGGGCTCCCTGCTTGGCGTCGATCCCATCGTGTCAGCCACTGGACGGGATATTTTCTTCCCTCTGAAGAGTTTCAGCGAGCGGCTACAGGCGAGCCTACCGGCGGCGGAGTGGGAGAAGCGGGTTTGGGCGGCACAGACCCCGATTGGAGTGAACTGGGAGCCGCCCTTCGATGAGGAGGAACGGTCCCCGACGGACCACTGGCGCTGGTGTACTGGAGCCGTGGGACAGTTGACGGTGGAGAACTGGTCCGACAAGAAGGCACCAGTATCGGTGCAGTTGATGTTCTGCGCTCCCAGTGGCGGAGCCTCGACCGTGAAGGTGAGCGGCCTGGCGGAGGCTCAGGTCCACCTGGAGAACGGGGCCTCCGGGCCGTGTTCGTTCAAACTACAGGTTCCACCCGGCAAGCACCGCCTGAGATTTCAGTCCGACGCGCCCGTCTTCAATGACGGACGCACCATCCATTTCGGAGTCCGCAACCCAGTCGTCCATCTGGAGTCGCCGGAGCCACCGACCCAGTGAGTGCGACTCAGAGACTACACGGAAAGCGACTCCCTCTCCCCCGGTACTCC
>CAYYJM010000057.1:6948-26431 GCA_964471755.1 uncultured Alcaligenaceae bacterium | reverse complement strand
TACCGGGGGAGAGGGAGTCGCTTCAGGAATGGTCTCTGATTCATCGTTCATCGTTCATCATTCATCGTTCAAGAAGATGGTAGAGGTGGCGGCCACAGGCGGCGGCACCGATGAGGCCGGCGTCGCTGCCGAGTTGGGCGTAGCGGATCAGGGTGCGCTCGGCCGGGATCTCGAAGGCCATCGCGCGAACGTGGTAACGAATCCGTTCCAGGAACGGTTCGCCCGCGTGGATCATGCCACCGGCGTAGACGATCATCTCCGGGTTGATGATGTGCATCAGGTTCATCGCGCCAACGGCCAGGTAGAAGGCCGTTTCCTCGACGATCTGGGCCGCCAGGGCGTCACCGCCGGCCGCGGCGTCGAAGATGTCGCGTGCGGTCAGATCCTGGATCCGACGCAGACGAGACGGTTCCTCTGATGCCGCGAGCAGTTCCTGCATCCGCCGGACGACCGAGTTGGCACTGGCGTACGCCTCCAGGCAGCCGAACCGGCCGCAACCGCACGGCCGAGGCCGCGAGATCTCGACCTTGATGTGGCCGACCTCGCCGCCGTGACTGTGTTCGCCCTCCAGAACCTGATCGCCCAGGATGATTCCGCCACCGATGCCGGTCCCGAGCGTGAACAGAACCATGCTGCGACAGGACCGCCCCGCTCCGAAACAGTACTCACCGTAGGCCGCCGCGTTGGCGTCGTTCTGAAAAGCCGTCGGCAAGCCGAAGACACTCTGGATGTGGTCCCGAACCGGCACGTTTCGCCACGGCTTCAGGTTCGGCGGATCGATCACGATGCCGGCCGGGATGTCCATCAAGCCCGGCGTCGCGACCCCGATGGCCTGGATCGCGGCCAGCGACAGGCCGGCCGCCTGGATGCCCTGGCGAATCGTCTCGCACATCTGCTCCAGGCCGAATTCCTGGCCGCGGTGCGGCTCGGTCGGCAGACTCACGGCGGACAGCATCCGCCCGGTGTCGTCCACGACGCCACCTTTCATGGTCGTGCCGCCCACGTCCAGACCGACGAACAACGGGATCGCGTTCATCCGCTTATTTCCCCAACCGCGTGAACTGCTGGAAGCGCTCGGCCACCTTGCCCGCCTTCACATCGCCCGCATGCAGCAGGATGCCAAAGCGTAGCCTGAGATGCTCGCCCTTGCCGAGCTTGACGAGGTCATTTTTGCCGACCTGGTCGGGAAAACCGGAATGAGCCCGACCGAAGGGATTGGCCGCCATCAGGCCGTAACCCCGCGAGTGCCAGGCCGACTTGAGGGCGTTGGCCGGGTCCGCGAACACGGCGATGCCAGCTTCCTTGCCATCGACCGGCCCGGAATAATCGCACCAGTCGGAAACCAGGCCCCAGACACCCTTCTTCGCCTTGTTGCCGGCGCTTCCCTCCGTGGTCTTGCCCTCGGCGTTCGTCAGCAGGCCCTTGCCCGATTTCTCGGTCAGGCTCGTCCGCACCCGGACGCCCATCGAGCCTTCCTTGGTGTCACCGAACGTGATCGGGTAAACGTCGGCGTGCAGGTCGATATCGAGGACCAGCAGCGGCGTGCCGCCCAGGTTGTGCAGGCTGATTGTTCGCGTTTCCGTCAGGATCTTCTTGCCGGTGGCCGTGCGCCATTCGTTGATGGTCGTCACGCTTCCCTTGTCGCCCTCAATCTTCGGCTCACCGACCTTGACGCAGACGATCTTGCCGGCACCCGGAGCCTCCGACCAGAAATCGACGCCCTTGACGCCCTTGATCAGCGACTTGATCTCGATCCCCTCGGGAATAATGTCGCCGTGGCAGAACCAGATCGATTTCTGATGGACGTGATCCTTGGCGTCGTCGGCCAGTGCGTCGTTCATGGGCCAGGCCCGGGTGACGGCCAGGTTCCCCGGCGCGAGGACCGGCCAGAAGTACGGCTTGGCCACGGTCGGCGCAAGGTGATACCGCGTCACGAGCTGGTCGCCCAGCTTGAAGGTGATGGCCTTGCCTTCCTCGACCTGAATCGAGACAGGCCCGGTGTCGGCCGCGAGAGCCGGTAAGCCTGCAAGCAGCAACACGACAACGGCGCGAACGTTCATGACGCGGTCTCCGGGAGAACCTGGGGGACACTTTTTCGACGGCGTGACACCGAGGGGGAGTATAACGGGTAGTACCGGTACGGTCCATCACTGGATGGAACCACGGACGTTTCGTTACCGCCGAGCAGGAGTTCTCTCATGCGCTTGCGTTCCTTACTGGTGTCCACCCTGGCCGCGTTGCTGTTGTTGCCTGCCGGCCTTCGCGCCGCGGACAAACCGACGGTCGTCGTCCGCCTCGCCTCCGTGGACTCCCTCGCCGCCCGGGGTAAGTACCTGGCCAAACTGATCGATCGCGTCGATGAGTTCGATCAGGTCGAGGGGTTCCTCAAGGCCTTCACCGGCCCCAAGGGCATCGAGGGGCTCGACACGACGAAGCCGCTCGGCCTGTACGGCAAGCCCGGCCCGAACGGCCTGGACAGCGAGATCGTCGTCATGGTCCCGGTCGCCGACTCCGACAAGATCCTGGATTTCCTCAAGAAGCAGAACATCACCTGGGATAAGCTCCAGAACGGAGCCTACAAGATCGACGTGACCGGCTCCCCCCTGCCGGGCTACCTCCGATTCGCCAACGGCTACGGCTACTTCACCGTTCAGGACGACGCCTACATCGACCCGAAGAAGCTGGCCGATCCGAAGACCCTCTTCCCCGCCGGTCAGATCGGCCTGGCGACGGTTCTGTTCGACCTGGAGCAGATCCCACCTGGCATGAAGGCCCTGGCCCTGGAGGCGATCCAGAACGAGTTCACGAAGCAGAAGGAAAACCTGCCGGAGAACATGCCCGAAGCGGAGAAACAGGGCCAGTTGGTCGGCATGGAACTGGCCGCGAACCTGATGAAGAGTCTCATCAACGAGGGCGGTCCCCTGACGCTCCAGCTCGATCTGAACGAGGCGAAGCAGCAGGTCAGCGTGACCGCCAGTTTCGCGGCGCAGGCCAATTCCGCCCTGGCGAAGAGCCTGGCCGATCTGGGCAAGGCTCCGAGCGTGGCCGCCGGAGCGATTCCCACGGGCGGGATCTTCAGCGGCGTCCTGAACACCAGTCTCCCGGCGAAGGCCCGCGAACTTCTGGTCGGACAGACCGAGAAGAACCTTCAAAAGGACCTGGAAAAGATCACCGACCCCCGCGCGAAGGCGGCCGTCAAGGCGCTGGCGGATGGTCTGCTGCCGACTTTGAAGGCCGGCGATGTGGACCTGGGACTCGCTCTGGTGCCGGCCGAGGGGGGCAAGTACATCATGGTCACCACGGCGCGGGTGGCTCAGGGGAGCGGCCTGGAGAAGGCCTTCAAGACGGCGGTCGGCCAGATGGAGGAGAACGAGAAGCGGGCCGTCGGTCTGACCCTCGATCTGGACAAGGTCGATGGCGTCAACATTCACGGAGCGAAGGCCCCCAAATTGGACCCGGATGGCAAGCGTCTCTTCGGTGAGGGGACGATGCATTTCGCCTTCCGCGACAATGCGGTGATCTTCGCCTTCGGCAACGGCAGTCTGGGCGCGGTGCGTACGGCTCTGGCGAACAAGCCGCGTCCGGCGGGTATCGCCAGCGGCTCGATCAACCTCGCCCGGGTGGTGGGTCTGCTCCCGCCCGACCAGGCGAAGAAGGCGGAACCGCTGTTCAAGAAGGTCTTCGGAGCCAACCCGGCCGGTGGCGACACCATCCGGGCCACGCTCGATGGCGGCAAGGAACTGAAACTGGAGCTGACCGTGCCGGCCGCGATCATTCAGCTGATCGCCGAGGGGGTCAAGTTGCAGCAGCGCCAGTTGTAAGCGAGGATTGCGGTCTCGTTAGCCGGACGCGCCAGCGACGGATCATTCGCCGTCGCTGGCGCGTCCGGCTAACGGTCCTGGCGTTCGAGTACGTAGGCGATGACTTCCTGTAGATGGTCTTCGTCGTCGATGTACACGTCCCAGCCACGCTGCGTCCACCACGTCTTGCGCAGGGCAGCGTCTGCCACGCCCTGGTGTCGTTGGCCTTCCTTGAGTTTGCGGGTAGACCAGGCCTTGAACTGCTCGCGCGGAATTTCGATGGCACAGGCGTTGGCCGTCACAACCACATGGACATGATTGGAGCGGCAATTCACCGCGTGCAGGAGCCATTGGCGGACCGCACAATGTGCCGTGATGGTTTCGGTGACGATGCGTCGTTGCTCAAGGTCGAGGGTAATGGCGTCTTCGTTCATCAGGAAGGCGGCTTCAAGTGTACGGGCCCGGTCAGGCTCACGAAGGCCTTGGCCGTGTTCAAACCAGCCGCGTGCGTCTCCTGGAAGCCAGGTCCCATAGGTAGTCCACGTCGAAAAATAGGCGATGGCCATGAAATCCTCCTCCCCGTTAGCCGGACGCGCCAGCGACGGCGCATTGACGTTCGTCGGTCACCCCATGTTAGCCGGACGCGCCAGCGACGGCGAATGATCCGTCGCTGGCGCGTCCGGCTAACGGGGATGCTACTTCTTGAACTCCCCCTTGTCGTAACGCTGCCAGAACTCTGCCGCCGAATGACGAGGCTCTCCACCTGGACACTCGAACGGGCTTCCGCTATCGTAACTTTTTCCGCGACGCTGCGAACGCAGGCCGTCGCTGCAATGATGCTCGTGGGCCTCGGGTGAGGCTCGCAGACAGTTGCATCGCCAACGCGAGGTTCTCCACCATGACGATGGGTTTGCTCGGCACCAAGGTCGGCATGACGCAGGTCTACGATTCCGAGGGCAAGATTGCCCCGGTCACCGTCCTGCAAGTCGGCCCCTGCCCCGTCCTCCAGATCCGCAACCTGGAAAAGGACAAGTACCACGCCGTCCAGCTCGGCTACCGGGACAAGCCGCGCCGCAAGGCCACGCGCGCCGAATCCGGCCACGTCTCGGGCAAGATGACCTCCAAGCGTCGCACCGCAGGCAAGAAGCCGCTCGCCCCCAAGGCCGAGGTCGAGCCGCAGCGGCACATCCGCGAATTCCGCTTCCAGGAAGCTCCCGCCGTCCAGGTCGGCGAGGTTCTCACCGTGGACAAGGTCTTCGGCGAAATCAAGCGGGTCGATGTCGTCGGCACGAGCAAGGGCCGTGGCTATTCCGGCGTCATGAAGCGGCACAACTACAAGGGTCTGCGCAAGTCGCACGGTGTCAAGAAGGGTAGCCGACAGCGTGGTTCGATCGCGTCCAACGCCAGCAACCGAGGTAGCGGCCGACCGAAACGCGGCATCCGGATGGCCGGCCAGTACGGCAACACCCAGACCACCTCGCGCAACCTGCGGATCGTGAAGTTCGACGCCGAGAACAACCTGCTGCTCGTCGAGGGAGCCGTGCCGGGACCGAACGGCGGCTTCGTCATCGTTCGACCGACCCGCAAGAAGACCCGACCGCAGCCGGTCAAGAAGTGACAAACATCCGTCGGTCCTGGTTGCCCCCGGGACCGACGGTTTTCTGAATCACTTGCCGCCGGATAGTTCCGTCAGCTTGCGCTCGGCTTCCTCGACCCGTTTCGGGTCCGACTCGTGCGTGGTGATCTCCCGATAGATCTCGATCGCCTTGACGCGCTCGTTCAGTGCCTTCTCGTACAGGCGAGCCGCCCGTAGCCGGGCGTCGAGCTGCGTCTTCGGATTCCACTGGTAGCAGCGCTCGAAGAATAACGCCGCACGGGCGTACTGCTTGTAGGTCCGTCCCTCGTAGATGTCGCCCAGAAGATACGCCGCCTGGCTGATCTTGTCGGACTGGGGATACTTGACAAGCAGGGTATCCAGCAACAACTCGGCCCGACGCTGGTTGTCGGTGTAGTCCTGGCCCCAGCCCTTGTCCTTGTAGAGTCGGGCCTGCAAGAGCATGTTGTTCGCTTCGGGGATGTTGTGTTCCGCCTTCAGATTCGCCGGCGGAACCACCTGATCGAGCCGGAAAGCCTGCTTGGTAATCCGGTGATACTGGAGAAGCTCGTCCTCGGCCCAGCGAGCGCGTTCAAGGTCGCCGACGGCGATGTAGTAGGCGCGCATCGCCTCCAGGGTTTCTTGATACTCCTTGCGAGCGTTCATGAGCCGTTCGACGAGAGTGTGGTCGGAGGCACCCGATTTCTGACCGAGCCCACCCTGAGGGGACTGGGCCAGCAGCGGCAGCGCTGCCAGCGAGACGATCGTGACCACCCCAATCCATCCGCCTTGTGACATGGCGTTTCCCCTGTGCGGAAGTGGAGCCGCCGCTGGATCGGGGTCCGTTGTCGTCATCCCCCGGTGTTCGAGGAAGCGGGGGAGCCGCCACCGGGTGAGGCCCGATCCGCGGGGCTCGGTGTACGTGGCTCTATCCGGCCAAAGATCATCCGACCGGCTGGAGTCTGGTGAACGCTGGTAACCGTGACCGGGACCTCCTGGCCCAGGTGCGAGCGCCCCTGTTCGACGACCACCATCGTGCCGTCGTCGAGATAACCGATTCCCTGACCAACCTGTTCGCCCGGCTTGACCACCTTGACGATCAGGGCTTCACCGGGCAGAGCCACCCACTTGAGGGCGTTGGCCAGTTCGTTGAGGTTGATCACCTCCACGCCTTGCAGCTGGGCGATCTTGTTCAGGTTGAAGTCGTTGGTGACCACGCGGGCCCCCAGCGCCTTGGCCAGAACCACCAGCCGCTCATCGACTTTCTGGATGTTGCGCAGTTCCGGAATGTTCGCCTCATGCATCTGCAGTTCAATCTTTTCGTTGTTCTGCATCCGCTTGAGCATGTCCAGACCGCGCCGACCCCGGTTCCGCTTCAACTTGTCGGAACTATCCGCGATCCCCTGCAGTTCCTGTAACACGAAGCGTGGCACGATGATCACGGCATCGATGAACCGGGTGTCGCATATATCGGCAATTCGGCCGTCGATAATTACACTCGTATCGAGAACCAGGGGACGATTTCCCTTGATCTGTCGCGCGAATTCGACGTAGGGAATGATGAAGCGGAATTCGTCCTTCGTTTGTAACAGGGTGGAGACGCAGACATAACAACACAAGACGGTCAGGAAAATGCGCAGCAGATTGCTCTCGAAGGAGGGCCGGTCCGCTGGAGCGTCGAAGAGGAACGGGTGCAGGGCGGCCGCGAAGATGTTGCCCAGGAGCAGACCCAGCAGCAGGCCGAAGTAGACGGCTGAGATGGTGGTGATCTGCTTGTCCCGAATCAGCACGTCGGTCAGGATGACGAGGAACCCGAAAGTCAGGATCGACAGAAAGGCGGCCCAGCTCCGTGAGGTGGCACCGCTGGGGTTGTTGGCGTGCAGAAAATGCTGGAACGCCGTCATGGCGATCCCGATCATGATCGCTCCGAAGCAGCCGCGCAGAACCCACAGAAGGACCGTCCCCGGTCGGGGTTTGTCATCCGGCGTGAACCAGGACAGGATCGTCTTCAGCACGGGTCGGACCTCCGAAGCACGGGAGCGGGCAACCGGGGGGTTCTGGTCAAACGAGATTTCCGAGGGCTCCTGAAGAATACATTAGAGACTCAGGGCGGAGCGTAAGGCTGGAAAAGGCGCAGATACTCATCCTGGGCGAAGCGGTCGGTCATTCCCGCGACGTAATCGCAGACCACCTGCTCGGTGCTGAGGCTCTCCCGACGGCGCTGGTAGCGCGTGGGCAGCAGCTCAGGGGATCGGCAAAACTCATCGAACAACTCGGTGACGATCCGAGCCCCCTTCAGGGCCATCCGCTGGACCCGGTAGTGTCGGTAGACTCGGGTCGTCAGGAAGGTTTCAATTTCCTGGCGCAGGTCGCGCCATTCCGGCGACGGCCCGACCAGCACGTCGGCCCGGGCTCGCACGTCCGCCACGGAAGCGAGTCGTTCCTGGCAGATGCGCTGCCAGGTCGATTCCAGCACGTCGGTGATCTGCCAGCCGATGAGAATGCGGAGGACGGTCGTCTGAAATTGTTCCGGGGGCAACTCGCCGTGACGGCGACGGGATTCTTCCACGGCCCGTCGCCAGCCGGCCACCTCGAGCAGTTCGGTGGAGGTGATCAGGCCCAGGCTCAGGGCGTCGTCGATGTCGTGGGCGTCATAGGCCAGGCTGTCGGCCTCGTCGGCGATCTGCGCCTCCAGCAGGGGCTGTCCGACTGCCCGGAACGGAGCGATCTCCGGCGCGTCGGCCCGTTTGCTGTGCTGGGCCATCGCCTCGCGGACTTCCCAGGTCAGGTTCAATCCGGGGAACTGGGCGTACGGATATTCGAGTTTCTCGACGATGCGCAGGCCGTGGCGATTATGCTCGAATCCGCCCCGCTCGCGCAGGCGGCCGTCCAGGGCGATCTCGCCGGCGTGGCCGAACGGCGGATGCCCCAGGTCGTGTGACAGGGCGATCGCCTCGGTCAGATCCTCGTTCAAGGCCAGTCGGCGGGCCAGGGTTCGGGCGATCTGCGTCACCTCCAGCGTGTGCGTCAGACGGGTCCGGTGATGATCATTCGTCTGCGTGACGAGGACCTGAGTCTTGTGCATCAGCCGACGAAACGCCGTGCTGTGGACGATGCGATCCCGGTCGCGCTGGTAGGGCGTCCGGAACGGATGCGGCTCCTCGTGATGAGCCCGGCCGCGACTCTCCCGGCTGCGCATCGCGTACGGGGCCAGCAGGTGGTCTTCCTGCTCCAGCCAGTCGGACAGGACGTGGGGATCACCGGCGATGCCGATCGACCTGGTCATGGTCCCTCCGAGACGATCGGGGAACGGGAGAGAACAGGGCTCTCGCCGAGGCGGGTAACGAGCTGATCATACAGGGCGTGCAGAGACTGGACGATCACCTTGGTATCGGCCAGGACGGGCATGAAGTTCGTGTCGCCGTTCCAGCGGGGCACCAGGTGCCAGTGCAGATGACCGGGCAGGCCAGCACCGGCGACCCGACCCAGATTCAGGCCGATGTTATACCCCTCAGGGCGAAAAAGGTCGTCGAGCAGGGCGACCATCCGGGTCAGGGTCGTCTGCATCTCGAGATGCTCGTCGCCCGAAAGGTCGTCGAGCCGACCCACATGACGCAGGGGAGCGATGAGCAGGTGGCCGTTGTTATAGGGGAAGCGATTGAGAACCACGACGGCGCGGGGCGTCCGCAGGGCGAAGAGATTCGCCCGATCGTCGCTGGCGGCGAGGCCATCGCACACGAAGCAGGTTTCCACCGCGGGCGTCGGCTTCGGATTGGCGACATAGGCCAGACGCCAGGGGGCCCAGAGATGGTCCATCGCGGTTCCTTTCCTTGCTCGCTGGCCGGACACTTGCCAGTCCGAGTTGTATCATAGCAGACGACCGGGACGGCGTCGTCGGTCTCGACTGGACAGCACGGGCTCAATCGGGGCGAAAGCCGGTTTGCTTGACAGTCGAGTGGGAAGTCCCTACGATTACAAGCTTTCATGCCTCCGCGCTCTGGACAGGAATCATCGACATGGCCGTACCGAAGCGACGAACGTCTCGCGCCCGCCAAGGCAGCCGGCGGAGCCATCATCACCTGACCCCGAAGCAGGTTCAGTATTGCTCGAAGTGCGAGCAGCCGATCCTGCCGCATCGCGTCTGTGCCACCTGTGGCACTTACCAGGGACGCATTGCCGAGTTGCCCGTCGAGAAGAAGGAAAAGGGGAAGTAACCCATGCGAATCGCTCTGGACGCGATGGGCGGTGACCACGCTCCGGGTCCGATCGTGACCGGCGCGGTTCAGGCAGTGGCCCAGGACCCCGAACTTCACGTCGTCCTCGTCGGCGACCTGCCGCAACTGGAGCCCCTTCTCCAGGGAGCGGACCATCGTGATCGGCTGGAGCTTTTCTCCGCCACTCAGGTGGTCGGCATGGACGAGAAGCCGGTCGAGGCCATGCGCCGCAAGCCCGACAACTCCATCCTCCGTTGCTGGCAGTTACTGGCCCAGCAGAAGGTCGGGGGCATCGTCTCGGCGGGCAACACCGGGGCCATGGTCGCGGGCGGCCTCCTCGGTCGGCGCTTCCTGAAGAACGTCAAGCGGCCGGGCATCGCCACCATCATGCCCACCATGAAGGGGCCGTGTGTCCTGATCGACGTGGGGGCCAACGTCAATCCGACGCCGGAACACCTGTTCCAGTATGGCGTTATGGGCGCGATCTTCGCCCGCTCCATCCTCAAGAAGCCGCAGCCGACGATTGGCGTCATGAACATCGGCTCGGAGGAGGCCAAGGGGCACGAACTGGCCCAGGAGACGCACGCCCTGTTCGCGGGCAGTCCGTTTCGCGACCAGTTCGTCGGCAACATCGAGGGACGCGACATTCATCGTGGGGCGGCCGATGTCGTCGTCTGCGATGGCTTCGTCGGCAACGTCGTCCTCAAGGTCAGCGAGGGGCTGTTTGAGTTCACCATGAAGATGGTCGGCCAGGAGTTGGCCGCCACCCTGAAGGCGGAGTTGCCTCAGGCCATGCAGGCGCTGCACAACCTGCATGATCGGCACGACTACAGCACCTACGGTGGAGCCCCGTTGCTGGGGATCGATGGCATCTGCATCATCTGTCATGGCAGTTCGGGAGAGAAAGCCATCAAGAACGCGCTGGCCATCGCCGCCACCTACGCCCGGGCCGGGCTCAATCAACGCATCGTCCAGGAACTCGAAGGTTGCTGAGGCCTTCCCCTTCCTCCGCCGTTCAAGGTCGCAGCCATGAGTCGAATTGCCTTCCTCTTTCCCGGTCAGGGTGCCCAGTTCGTGGGCATGTGCAAGGATCTGGTGGAACAGCGTCCCCCGGCCCGTGAGCTGTTCCAGACCGCCCGGAAGGTACTCGGCTACGACCTGCTCGACGTTTGCCTGAACGGCCCGAAGGAACGCCTGGATTCGACGGTCGTCAGCCAGCCGGCGATCTTCGTGGCCAGCCTGGCCGCCCTGGAGCAACTCACCGCCGAGCGGCCGGACCTGGTCGGTGCGTGTGCGTATGCCGCCGGGCTGAGCCTGGGCGAATACACCGCCCTGACCTTCGCCGGCGCGTTCCGATTCGAGGATGGCCTGCGTCTGGTGCAGAAGCGTGGCGAGGCGATGCAGGCGGCCGCCGACGCCCGCTCCGGAGCGATGGCCTCGGTGCTGCTGATGGACCAGGCCCGACTCGAGGAACTGGTCGCGACCGCCTCATCTCTGGGGCCGGTTCGCATCGCCAATTTCCTCTGTCCGGGCAACCTGGTCGTCTCGGGAGCGACGCCGGCTGTCGAGCAGGTGCAGCAGCAGGCCGAGGAGGCGGGACACCGCTGCATCCGCCTGGCCGTGGCCGGGGCCTTCCACACCGAGTTGATGAAGCCCGCCGACGACCGCCTGACCGAGGCCCTGGCCGACGTACCGTTGCAGACGCCGCGTATCCCGGTCTGGTCCAACGTCGATGCCCGGCCCCACACGGACCCGGCGGAGATCCGGGATCTGCTCGTTTCGCAGGTGGTGCAGCCGGTGCGCATGCAGGCTCTGCTGCAAGGACTGCTCGACGAGGGCGTGGACAATTTCTATGAAATCGGTCCGGGCAAGGTGCTGGCCGGGCTGCTGAAACGGATCCAGCGCGGGGTGGCATGTGCCACCGTTCCGGTCTGAGCCGAAGGCGAGCGTGGGGCGTCAGCCCCATGAGTGACGGTTCGCTCGGAAGTGAAGATCATGGAGCGTCAGCTCCACGCTCGCCTCCGGAACCGAGTCGGCCTTGCCGGCCAGGCGGGGCCTGTGGTATCTAGATGTGCTGGCGGCCTTCCGCGCGGGCCGGTTCGTGGAGAACGAGGCACCCGGGGCGAGGAGCCTGGCATGGTCGGCACGATCGAGGATCGCGTCAAGGACATCGTCTGTGAACGGCTCGGCGTCAACCGGGCTCTTCTGACGCGCGAACTCTCGTTTCAGAACGATCTCGGTGCGGATTCCCTGGAACGAGTTGAACTGGTCATGGCCCTGGAAGAACAATTCGGCATCACGATCCCGGAGGACCACACGGATCGGTTCCGAACGCTGGGTGAGGCCATCGACTACATTGAGCGGGAGCAAGCCAGACCATGAAGCGTCGCGTTGTGATCACAGGCATGGGTACGCTGAACCCGCTGGGGACCAACGTGGCCGCCTTCTGGGAGGGCCTGCTGGCCGGCCGGCATGGGATCGGCACCATCACCCAGTTCGACCATTCCGCCTTCAAGGTCCACTTTGGCGGTGAGGTGCCCGGCTACGACCCGGAGACGTTCCTGGAAGCGCCCCTGCCCCGTCGTCTTGACCGCTTTGCGCAGTTTGGCCTTCTGGCCGCGCGTGAGGCCATGCGCGACTCGGGTCTGGAGATGGACCGAGAAGATTCGTTCCGCTGTGGCGTCGCCATCGGGAGCGGCATCGGCGGCCTGAACGAGTTGGAGGAGCAGAACGCCCGCTTCACGCGCGAGCAGCAGCCGCGCGTGATCAACCTGTTCTGCATCCCGAAGATGATCCCGAACAGTGCCGCCGGGATCGTCTCCATCGAGTTCAAGCTCCGCGGCCCGAACACCGTCGTCTCGACTGCCTGCGCCACGGCCAACCAGGCCATCGGCGAGGCTCTCCGCATGATCCAGCTCGACCTCGCCGACGTGATGGTCGCGGGCGCTTCCGAGTCGGCGATCACTCCGCTCGGCCTGGGTGGCTTCATTCAGCTGAAGGCCCTGTCCAGCCGCAACGAGAATCCGGGCGGGGCGAGCCGACCCTTCGACCGCGACCGGGACGGCTTCGTCCTCAGCGAGGGGGGTGGCGTCGTCGTCCTGGAGGAACTCGAGCATGCCCGTCGGCGTGGAGCGAAGATTTACGCCG
Organism: uncultured Alcaligenaceae bacterium; assembly: GCA_964471755.1. GTDB lineage: Bacteria > Planctomycetota > Planctomycetia > Gemmatales > Gemmataceae > CAYYJM01. Next base: position 13,676 of record CAYYJM010000057.1, on the reverse strand, counting down.
AACTGCTCGGCTCGGCGAGTACCTGTGATTCGCACCACATCACCGATCCGCACCCCGAGGGGCTCGGCGCGGCGATGGCCATGAAACTCGCTCTGCGGGATGCCGGTGTCGATCCCAGCGAGGTCGGCTACGTCAACGCGCACGGCACCAGCACGAACAAGGGCGACCTCTGCGAGACGATCGCCCTCAAGAGCGTCTTCGGCAGTCATGCCGGTCGCTTGCAGATCAGCAGTACCAAGAGCATGACCGGCCATCTGCTCGGGGCCTCCGGAGCGATCGAGTTGATCGCGACGGCGATGAGCCTGAAGCATGGCGTCATCCATCCGACGATCAATCTCGACAACCCCGATCCGAAGTGCGATCTGGATTACGTCCCGAAGACGGCCCGCGAGGTCCGTGTCACGCGGGCGATCTCCAACAGTTTCGGCTTCGGCGGCCACAATTGCTGCCTGGTCATCGGGGCGATCTGACGCGGCGTTCCTGAGGCCGCATCCGGGAGTTGCACCATGACGACCCTCTCCGCGCAGGAGATGGCCCGCTACAGTCGCCATCTGATCATGCCTGAGGTTGGCGTCGCCGGCCAGGAGCGTCTCAAGGCCGCTGGCGTGCTGCTGATCGGCGCGGGCGGTCTCGGCTCACCGCTGGCTCTCTACCTCGCTGCGGCCGGCATCGGGCGGATCGGCCTCGTTGACTTCGACGTGGTCGATTTCTCCAATCTGCAACGGCAGATCCTGCACGGCACCGCCGACGTGGGCCGACTCAAGCTCCACTCCGCGCGCGATCGCATCCAGGCGATCAATCCCGAAGTTCAGGTCGATCTGTACGAGACGCGCCTGACCGCAGCCAATGCCTTCGACATCCTGCGACCCTACGATGTCATCATCGATGGCACGGACAACTTTCCCACCCGCTACCTGACCAACGACGCCTGCGTGCTGCTGAACAAGGTCAACGTCTACGGCAGCATCTTCCGCTTCGACGGCCAGGCATCGGTTTTCGCTCCAGGCCGTGGACCGTGTTATCGCTGCCTGTACCCCGAGCCGCCGCCACCGGGCGAGGTGCCGAGCTGTGCCGAGGGAGGTGTCCTGGGCATCCTGCCGGGTCTGATCGGCTGCATCCAGGCGACCGAAGCGGTCAAGCTGATCCTGGGTCAGGGTTCGCCGCTGATCGGTCGGCTGCTCCTGTACGACGCCTTGCAGATGAGCTTCCGCGAGTTCAAGGTTCGTCGCAATCCGCGCTGTCCACTCTGCGGCGACCATCCGACGATCACCGCGCTGATCGACTACGAGCAGTTCTGCGGCGTCCGTGGTGAGCCGTCGCCCGCTGCGACGCCTGGCAGCGACATCACTCCGGAGGACCTGAAGCGCCGCATCGACTCCGGCGAGGCCGTGTTCATCCTCGACGTTCGCAACCCGGAAGAACTCGCCATCTGCCGTATCCCCGGCAGTGTGCTGCTACCGCTGCCGACCCTGGCCCAGCGTCTGGATGAACTGCCACGCGATCGAGAGCTGATCGTCCACTGCAAGAGCGGCGTGCGGAGCCTGAAGGCGATCCACCTTCTGCGCGAGCAGGGCTTCACTCGCCTGGTGAACCTCAAGGGCGGCATCCTGGCCTGGGCCGACAAGGTCGATCCGGGCATGCCGAGGTACTGAAGTCGCATTCATTGAGCCGCCGGCTTGCCGGCGGCTAACAAGACCGGGGTGCCACCGATGTCAGCGATCACCTGGATGTATCACCGCAAGGGCTGAGAGGGGTGCAGGAAGGCTCAGGAGTTTCTTGAGTCTCATGCGATCCCGGCGGCCAACGAGGTGGTCGAGGCTGGCAAGACGAAGATCGGTCGAGACGCGGCCCTGGAGCTTGCCCGGACGATGGCCCGCGTGGTGAGCGGCCGGGGCAAGAAGATCGTCGTTCTTGACCTGGCGAAGGACGCCCCGGACGATGACACCCTGGCGGCAGTTCTGCTCGGCCCCAGCGGCAACCTGAAGGCTCCGACCTTGAAGGTGGGCACGACCTTGCTCGTCGGTTTCAGTGCGGTGGCGTATCAGGAGGTGTTCGGCGAATGACGACCCTGATGACCACGGCCCCCGCTTCCGGTCGAACCTCCACGGTCCGGTTGCGGCGCTTCACGGTCGCGGAGTACCAGGCCCTGATCGAGGCGAAGGTCTTGCGAGAAGGTGAGCCGGTCGAACTGCTGGATGGCCTGCTGGTTGAAAAGATGACACGCAATCCGCCCCACGATCTGGCTCTGACCCTGCTGGCACAGGAACTGATCGCACGGGTGCCCCTGCCTGCCTGGGTGTGTCGCGTGCAGTGTGCGATCACTCTACCGGAGAGCGTGCCCGAACCGGATGTCATCGTGGCCCGTGGACCGGCCCGTCGCTACGCCGCCCGGCATCCTGATCCGACCGACATCGCTCTCCTCGTCGAGGTGTCCGACGCTTCGCTCGATTTCGACCAGGGAGTGAAACTGCGACTCTACGCCGCTGCCGGCATTTCCGAATACTGGATCGTGAACATCCCGGATCACCGCGTCGAGGTTTACACGCGGCCCACCGGCACCGGCGACCAGGCGACCTACGGCCAGCAGCAATTACTGACAACGGGCGATGCGATCCAACTCGTCCCGGGTAGCGCGACCCTGCCCGCGATCCCTGTCGCGGACATCCTCCCCTGAAGCCTATCTGACCGACAAGGAACAAGGAATCGGCGATGGAACGCCTTCAGAGTGAACAGGACTTCCACGACCGCCAGGCCGCCCGGCGGGCGGAGTCGTTCGACGATCCAACCCGGCTCCGGTTCGCTGATGCCGACTATCTCGACCACGAAACCTGGATTCGGCCCGCGTTCGAGCAACTTGGCCGGCTCACCGGCAGGCGAGCCCTCGACTTCGGCTGCGGCCACGCCATGATGGCCGTCGTCCTGGCCCGTCACGGGGCCGAGGTGGACGCCTTCGATCTGTCGGCCGGCTATCTCCAGGAGGCCCAGCGTCGGGCCGAGGCAAACGACGTCCGCATCCGCTTCACCCAGGCCGACGGCGAACGACTTCCCTACCCGGACGCCAGTTTCGACGCCATCTGGGGCAACGCCATCCTGCACCACCTCGACCTGTCGAGGGGGGCTCGCGAGATCCAGCGCGTGCTGCGGCCGGGTGGCGTCGCCGTCTTCTGCGAACCGTGGGGTGGCAACCCAATCCTGGAGGCGGCTCGACGCTGGCTCCCCTATCCCGGCAAGCAGCGGACCCGCGATGAGCAGCCACTCCGGGCCGAAGGTGTCGCCGCTCTGCGCGAGGTCTTTCCGGATCTGGAGATCGACGGCTACCAACTCCTGGGCATGGTGCGTCGAGTCGTGCGCTGGGGACCGCTGACGCGCTGGCTCGACGGTGTGGACGCGGCCCTGCTCCCGCGGCTGACCTTTCTGGGCCGGTTCTGTCGGTACGTGGTTCTCACCCTGCGGCGGGCCGGGTAGAATGATCGCGAGAATCAACGCGATCCGCACCCGTCCGGGTTTCTTCGATGAACCCTGTGCCGCAGTCGGAACCTGAGTCGCCGCTCTTTCCGCGCCCGGTCCAGGCGGCCCTGGGACTGATCTGCCTGCTGATTGCCGTCGGCCTCGGCTTCCGCGCCTGGCACCTGACCGCCGGAGCGAGCCGGCCGCTGGATCTGCAATCAACCTTTCCACTCGACCTGAACAATGCTACACTGGTTGAGTTGGAGTTACTTCCCGGAATTGGTCCGACCCTGGCCCAGCGTCTGGTCGAATACCGCGAGGCGCGGGGTGGTTTTCGCGACGTCGCCGACCTGCATGACATTCCGGGCATCGGCCCGATGCTGTTCGAGCAACTCCGGGAGCGTGTCTGTATTGGGCCGATCGCCAGGCAGGCGTCCCCGACGGAACCACCAGACGTATATCCAGCACGGACGCCAAAGCGATCCACAGGGGTGATGCTGGACCCGAACACGGCGACCACCGAGGAGTTGATGCAGATGCGCGGCATCGGTGTGGTCCTTGCCGATCGGATCATCGAGGCTCGACGGCACGCTCCCTTCACGAGCGTCGATGACCTTCGCCGAGTGCGGGGACTCGGGCCGAAGACGCTGGAGAATATTCGAGCGAACATCCGGATCGGTCGGTAGGGCATCATCGGGGCCAGGCGAGCCCCCGGCGACAGGCGAGCCCCCGGCGACAGGCGAGCCCCCCACGAAAGTGGGGGGAGTTCACGCCCTGCAAACTCCCCCCACTTTCGTGGGGGGCTCGCCAGTCACCGGATCGCCGACAAAGGAGACGACATGACAGCGAAGTTCGAGCTGATCAGCAAATGGGAACCCGCCGGCGATCAACCGCGAGCCATCGAGCAACTCGTCGCTGGCTACCGCGAGGGCAAGACGGTCCAGACGCTCATGGGTGCGACCGGCACCGGCAAGACACACACCGCCGCGCGCTTCATCGCGCAGATCAACAAGCCGACGCTGGTCCTCGCTCACAACAAGACGCTCGCCGCTCAGCTGTACAAGGAGTTTCGCGGCTTCTTCCCGAAGAACGCCGTCCACTTCTTCATCAGCTACTACGACTACTACCAGCCCGAGGCGTACATCCCGCAGCGCGATATCTACATCGAAAAAGACGCGATGATCAACGAGAACATCGACCGTCTGCGCCTGGCCGCCACCAGCGCCCTGGTCAGCCGGGAAGACGTGATCATCGTCGCCAGTGTCTCATGCATTTACGGCCTTGGCTCGCCGGCCGACTACAAGCGGATGATGATCTACCTCAAACGCGGCGAGTCGATCGTGCGCGAGGAACTGCTCTATCGGCTGGTGGACATTCAGTACACGCGGAATGACATCGCCTTCACGCGCGGGACGTTCCGCGTCCGTGGTGACGTGGTCGAGGTCTGGCCCGCGTCGGAGGAGTTCGGCCTCCGCGTCGAACTGTTCGGCGATGACATCGACACCCTGGCGTACATCAATCCAACGACCGGCGAGACGCTCAAGGGCGGCCTCGACGAACTGTACATCTTCCCGGCCAAGCACTTCGTCACGCCGGAAGAGCGCATTCGCACCGCCGTCGAAGGAATTCAGCAGGAACTGGAGGAACGCCTCGCCGTCCTGCGGGCCGAGGGCAAACTGCTGGAGGAGCAGCGCCTGGCGGCCCGATGCCGCTTCGACCTGGAGATGCTGCTCGAAGTCGGCCACTGCCCCGGTATCGAGAACTACGCCCGCTGGTTCTCGGGCAAGAAACCCGGCGAGCCGCCCTACACCCTGCTCGACTTCTTCCCCGACGACTTCCTCATGGTCATCGACGAATCCCACGCCACGCTACCGCAGGTGCGCGGCATGTTCGCCGGGGATCACAGCCGGAAGCTGACCCTCGTCGAACATGGCTTCCGTCTGCCCAGCGCGATGGACAACCGACCACTCCGTTTCGACGAGTGGGAGAAGCGTGCCAGGACGGCGCTGTTCATGTCGGCCACGCCGGCGGCCTACGAACTGGAACGCTGCGGCGGCGAAGTGGTCGAGCAGATCATCCGACCGACCGGCCTGGTCGATCCGATGCTGCACGTTCGGCCGGCACGCGGCCAGGTCGCCGACCTGGTCAAGGAGATCGAAACCCGGGCGGCACGCAACGAACGCACCCTGGTCACGACATTGACCAAGCGACTCGCCGAGGACCTGTCGAACTACTTCCGCGAGGCCGGCCTGAAGTGCAAGTGGATGCATTCCGAACTCGACGCCATCGAGCGGGTGCAGATCCTGCGCGAACTGCGCGAGGGCGGATTCGACGTGCTGGTTGGGGTCAACCTGCTGCGTGAGGGACTCGATCTACCCGAGGTGTCGCTGGTGGCGATTCTCGACGCGGACAAGGAAGGCTTCCTGCGCAGTGAGACGTCGCTGATCCAGACGATCGGCCGGGCGGCCCGACATGTCAACGCCGAGGTGATCCTCTACGCGGATCGAGTCACCGATTCGATGCAACGCGCCATGGACGAGACGGCCCGCCGACGTGAGATGCAACTGCAATACAACGCCGAACACAACATCACGCCGCGCTCGGTTCAGTCGGCCATCAACAGTGGGATCGAAGAAGAAATCGCCGCACGCAAGATGGTCCAGGAGGCGGCCGGAACGAAGGCGGAGGACTTCGTCACGCAGGAGTACCTGGAGGAACTGCACAACGAGATGCTGAAGGCGGCGACGAACCTGGAATTCGAACGTGCCGCCGAGTTGCGTGACCGGATCGCCCAGCTGAAGGGCGAGAAAGTGGCGTCGCCACAGGCCGAGGGGAAGAAGCCCCGTCGCGGCCGACGCAGTGGCGGCGATCCGTCGAAGGTGTAATCGGATTCCGCGTCACCGGCTCGGAATCGGAGGAAAGACCATGCCCATTCCCTTCGCGGACGCCCTGCTCGAGGCCGTGCCGTATCTTACGCCGGGTTTCCGCGACGAGGCCGGCAGCCTCTGGCAGCACGAACACGTCGAACGCCTCGCCGATCGTCTCCTGGCGATGCGACAGGCCGGTGTCATCGATCGACCGCCGCCCACCTTCGCGGAGGAAACCACGCCGCCGCTCGGGCCCCTGTTCGAGCCGTGGCGGCCGGTCCTGGAGGAATCGGAACCGCTTTCGCTGGAGCGCCGCCTCGCCGCGATCGCGTACCGTCTCGAAGCGACCGGCCTCGACGGCCTGCTCGTGCTGATGGGGATGCGGCGAACGCCCGGCAGCCTGAGCGACTCGGC
>CAYYJM010000057.1:0-6890 GCA_964471755.1 uncultured Alcaligenaceae bacterium | reverse complement strand
ATTCCACCGACGACGCGTGATCTGCTCCGGGCCGCCGAGACGCCCTTCCGCGCGGGCGAGGAACTGACGACGGCGGGTCGGGCCTGGACAAAACACGTGCCGCGTTCCGGCGCTGCCTTCTGGGGCGTCGTCCGGGGCGGAGTGGCCGACCACAATCGCACCGCCCTCGGCCTCGTTCGCCGCATCCTCCGGGAGGCGACGTGGTGGAACGTCTACGGCCACTTCCAGCAGGGGACCGTTTTCGAGGCACGGATTGCGTCCGGACACGGAGCCCGCTGGCAGACTGTCGGGCCGATTTTCGTCGGCTTCCTGGAACCTTTCCAGACGGGAGGGATCGAGGGCCGGAATGCGAAAGCTGACGAAGAATGATCGCCGGGAATTCCGGACGAATGATTGATGCCCGGACCCGGAAGGGGTACGATCGAAGCGGCTCCCCGTAACCTCAACGAGGCTCTCCTGCCATGATCACGCCTCGGATCGCAACGGTCGTGCTGCTGACCCTGGCTCTCTGTCCTCCCCTTGTCGGGGCCGAGAAACTCGACCCGGAAGGGGTCGCCTTCTTCGAGAAGCGAATCCGGCCGCTGCTCGTCAAGCACTGCTACTCCTGTCATAGTGCGGCACCAGGGGCGAAGATCCGGGGTGACCTGCGCCTTGACACCCGAGCCGGCGTCCGTCAAGGCGGCACCTCCGGGCCGGTCCTCGTTCCCGGCGAACCGGAGAAGAGTCCGCTCATCCACGCCGTGCGCTACACCGATGACAGGAAGATGCCACCGAAGACGCCACTGAGCAAGGCCGAGGTCGCCGACCTGGAACGCTGGGTGAAGATGGGCGCTCCCGATCCGCGCGATGGCAAGCCCATCGTCGGCATCGACCTGGAGAAGGGCCGTCAGTGGTGGTCCTTCCGACCCGTGGCGAAGGTCTCGCCACCGGCAGTGCGCGACGCCGACTGGCCCATCAACGACGTCGATCGCTTCATCCGTGCCGAACAGGAGAAACGCGGCCTGAAGCCGGCAGGGCTGGCCGATCGACGAACGCTCCTGCGCCGGGTCAGCTACGACCTGACCGGCCTGCCGCCGACGCCGAAGGAGATCGACGCCTTCCTGGCCGACCGATCGCCGACGGCCTACGAGCGTGTCGTCGAGCGTCTGCTCGCGTCCTCGGCCTACGGCGAACGCTGGGGCCGACACTGGCTCGATGTCGTTCGCTACGCCGACACCGCCGGCGACAACTCCGACTATCCGGTGCCGCAACTCTACAAGTACCGCAACTGGGTCATCGACGCTTTCAACGCCGACGTGCCCTATGACCGCTTCGTCCGGGAGCAACTCGCCGGCGACCTGATCTCGGGCGGCACCGACGCCGAGCGCCGCGACCGGGTCATCGCCACGGGCTACCTGGCCAACACCCACCGCTTCGGCTCCTACGAGGACGCCCGCTATCAGTGGTATCTCACCTACGAGGACTCGATCGACAACCTGGGGCGGACGTTTCTCGGCCTGACGATGGGCTGCGCTCGCTGCCACGATCACAAGTTCGATCCGCTTCCCACGACCGACTACTACGCCCTGTACGGTTTCTTCGCCAGCACGCGCTACCCCTGGCCGGGCATCGAGCTGGACAAGGCTCCGCATGACCTGGTGCCGTTGGGCTCGCCGAAAGAACTGGCTTACGCTGTCGCCGAGGGCAGAACGAAAGGAAACAAGAAGGTCGGCAACGCCCACGTTCAGCTCAAGGGCGATCCGGAACGACTCGGTGCCGAGGTGCCGCGACGCTTTCCGCTCATCCTCGGCGGCCAGACGCTGCCGCCGAACACCCAGGGCAGCGGCCGGCTCTACCTGGCGAAGTGGCTGACCGAGCCGACCAACCCGCTCATCGCTCGCGTCCTGGTCAACCGCGTCTGGCAGGGCCACTTCGGCCGGGGCATCGTCGCCACGCCGAACGACTTCGGCAAAATGGGCCAGCCGCCGACCCACCCCGAACTGCTCGATTATCTCGCCGGCCGATTCATCGCCGAGGGCTGGTCGATCAAGTCGCTCCATCGCCTGATCGTCCTGTCGCGGACGTATCAACTCGCCAGCACCGACGACGAGGCCAACGCCAGCATCGATGTCGGGAACAGCTACCTGTGGCACTTCCCACGCCACCGGCTGGACGCCGAATCGATCCGTGACACGCTGCTGTCACTGGGCGGCAACCTGGACCGCTCGGTCGGTGGGCCGCATCCGTTTCCGCCGGTGTCGTCGTGGAATTTCACGCAGCACAACCCGTTCAAGGCCGTCTACGACACGAACCGGCGCAGTGTCTACCTGATGACCCAGCGCATCCAGCGGCACCCATTCCTGGCTCTGTTCGATGGCCCCGATACGAACGCCAGCACGGCTCGCCGGATCACGAGTACGACGCCGCTCCAGGGATTGTTCCTCATGAATGATCCGTTCGTGCATGAGCAGGCGAAGCGCTTCGCGGCCCGCTTGCTGGCCGCGGCGAAGGACGATGGGGCACGTATCGATCAGGCGTACGCCCTGGCCTTTGGTCGGGCTCCGACGACGGAGGAACGCTCGGCCATCACGCAGCATCTGGACCGGGTGCGCGAGAAACTCAAGGGCGACACGACGAAGGCGTGGGAGAGCGTGGCCCGGGCGCTGTTCCTGAGCAACGAGTTCGTGTATGTGGACTGAATCAACTTGAGGTTCCGATCGTGGGCCAGTTCGACCAGACGGCCCGACCACTGGCCAAGATGGACGGTTCGGCCTTCTTTGCCTGGGCGTTCGGGTGCTGTGATCCGCCTCCTCGGCTGACGTTCGTCGCCTGGGACGACACTCGCCGGCTCGTCTCACCCGGCGAGCCGGACCGGACTAACGACCTTGTCGCCCTGCTGCGGGACGAGGACCACCCCACTCGGCAGACCTGGTTCGTCGTCGAGATCCAGGATGAACCCGAACGCGGGATCGTCTACCGGAGCGGACAGTACGAGTTGCTCCTGGCGAAGGAAGTGAACCCGGCGTGTCATCCCGACGGGCCGGCAGTCGGATCGCTGGTACTGAACTTGACCGGGACGCAGAATCCGGCCCGCCTGGAATGGGCATGGGGTCCGTTCGGCACCCGGCTTGCCCCGTTCATCGTGGACGTGGCGAGCCAGGATGCTGGCGTGACCTTGACCCGGATCGAGAACGGCGAAGTCGGCTTGACGATCCTGCCATTTCTTGCGCTGATGCAAGACGGCGGGACGCGCGACTTCATCGAGCGGTGGAAACTCGTCGTCGAGTGCGAAGCGTTCGAGTCTCGCCGGGTCGAGTTGAAAGAAGCGGCGATTGTGTTCGCTGAACTGACCCGCTACCAGGCCGACTGGATCCGAGCAACGGAGGGGTGGATGGCACGCGAATCGACCTACATCAAGGGGTGGGAACGCGTCGGCGAGGAACGCGGAGAATTGCGGACCATGCGCGCGAATCTGCTCAAGGTAGTCCAACACCTGGAGAATCCTGTCCCCGAATCGATCCGATTGGCGATCGAAGGTACTAACGACATGGCGACCTTGGAGCGGTGGTTCGATGCCGCCATTCAGGTCGAAACAATCGCCGACCTGCGCCAGCGGATGAACCTGGAACCCTGATTGCGGACCACACCGATGATGAACCGACGCGCTGTCCTCCGCTCTCTCGTCGGCGGCTCGCTGCTGCTGCCGGGGCTCCTCTCCGAGTTGCTCGCGGCAGATGCCGATCCGCTCGCGCCGAAGAAGCCGCACTTCGAGCCGAAGGCGAAGCGCGTCATCTTTCTCTTCTCGACGGGCGGTGTCGCCCACATGGAGACGTTCGACCACAAGCCGGCACTCGACCGGGCCGACGGCAAGAAACTCGGCATCGGCGGCGGTCTGTCGCTCGAACAGAAACCGCTGCTCAAGCCGCGCTGGAAGTTCAGGCCCGGCGGCAAGTGCGGCACCCTCGTCAGCGATCTCTTTCCGCACCTGCGCGAGCGCATGGACGATGTCTGTCTGATCCGCTCGATGACGTCCGACAACAATGAACACTTCCAGGCGACGCTCGCCATCCACACCGGATCGTTCTTCGTCGCCCGGCCGTCACTGGGTTCCTGGGTCACGTTCGGTCTGGGCACCGAGAACCGCAACCTGCCGGCGTTCGTCGTCCTGGCACCGCATCTGCCCTATGCCGGCACCCAGGTCTACGCCAACGACTTCCTGCCGGCCTACTTTCAGGGCACCCGCGTCGTGCCGGGGTCGAACCCGATTCCGAACGTCCAGCGTCAGAAAGGATCGGCCGAGTTGCAGGAGCTGGAACTCGGCCTGGCCGGAGCCCTGAACAAAGCTCATCTGCTTCGCCGGGGCGGCGACTCCAACCTGGCTGCCCGCATCCAGTCGTTCGAGACGGCCTTTCAGATGCAGTTCCAGGCCCCCGAGGCGTTCGACATCTCGAAGGAAAGCGAAGAGACGCTTGGCCTGTACGGCCTGAAGCGCGGCGACACGGAGAGCTTCGGCTGGCAGTGCCTGATCGCTCGCCGCCTGGCCGAGCGCGGCGTTCGCTTCATCGAGTTGATTGACACCGGCTCGTCGAACAACTGGGATTCGCACAGCGACATGGCCGCTCACGAACCGCTGGCCCGGCGGATCGACAAACCGATTGCCGGTCTGCTGACGGACTTCAAGCGACGCGGCTTGCTTGATGACACGCTGGTCGTCTGGACCACGGAATTCGGCCGAACGCCTGGCATCGACGGCACCCGAGGTCGCGGCCATCACCCGGCGTGCTTCTCGTCCTGGCTGGCCGGTGGCGGCGTCAAGGCCGGCCTGGCTTACGGAGCCACCGACGAAACCGGCGCGGTCGTCGCCGAGAAGCCGGTCCACGTTCACGACTTCCACGCCACCATCCTGCACCTGCTCGGCTTCGATCATGAACGGCTCACCTACCGTCATGCTGGTCGGGACTATCGTTTGACCGACGTAGCCGGGAACGTGGTCAAGGACATTCTGGCGTGACCGACCGAAACTCGCCCTCTGGCAAACGCATCAGATTCTGTTTGAATAATCGAGCGCGGAACGGCACAATACCTGAGCCGACATTTCCGGCAGGGGGCCGCACCCTCAATCCGTTCCGTGGCTGCGGAGATTCTCATGGCAGGGCCGCATTTCTGTCCACGCTGTCCGAGCAGTCCGCTCGTCCCCGACCCGTTCGGCGGGGCCTCCCTGGTCTGTCCGCTGTGCCAGCACAGCGAGGCTGGCACAGCGCCCGCGACCGCGCCCGCTCCGGGCCCGCAGGCCGGCGACTGGTGGACTGAACGGTCGGCCCTGACCAGTGAACCGACTCCACAGGCCGCCCCGATCCCGGTCATTCAGCCCCGCCCGAACCCAACGCGGGACCGTGGACATCGGCTCCTGTTCGCCGGCCTGCTCGGCTTCGGTCTGATCTGCCTGGCCATTCCGCTCCTGGTACTGGCCCTGGTGGGAGAACGCACCCCGCCGAAGGAACTGCCGCCTGTCGCTGTGGTGACTCCCACGCAGTCGCTGAACCCGGCTCCTGCGGCTCCGCCGATGCTGCCGCTTCCGCCTGAGGAATCCGTGCAGCGGCCGATGCCCGTGATCGATCCGGAAGAACGGCCGCAGCCCGAACCGGAGGACCCAGCAGCGGGCGGCCTGCCGGCCCTGCCACCGGTGCCGGAGCAACCGCCGATCGTCGAGAAGAAGCCCGAGCCGGCACCGATGCCCGACCCGACTCCCGTTCGCCGTGTGGTCGGCCGCCTCCAGAAGTACTCGGAAGCGGATCTGCGCCGCTACCTGGACGACGTTCCCGAGATTGGCCTGGAGCGTGTGCCTGGCAGCACCAAATTCATCGTCGAGCGGGCTCGAGGCCTGAACCAGCGGAACCTGCCGTTCAACGGCCCCCTGGCGAATCTGCCGCCCAACCGTATCGATCTGGTCGGCCTGCCCATGCTGATGGGCAAGGACTGTCACCTCGGCAAGGAGGATGCGGAGAACCTGCATGCCCTCTCGCGCAAGCTCCGCGCCGCGTACGAGCAGTCGATGCACGATCCGGCCACCGGACGTGTCGCCGTTGTACGCGGTGGCGTGCCGGCCGATCCGCGCATTGACGCCGACCGCCTCGACACCATCCTCGGTTTCGCGAAGGACTGGAGCAGTGCCGACGCCATCCCGACGATGATGCAGATGATGCAGGCGGAGAACAAGCCAGTCCGCAAGGTCCTGATCGATCGCCTGGCCCAGATTTCCGATCGCCGGGCGACGACGGCCCTGGCCATGCGCGCGGTCACGGATCTGTCACCCGATCTGCGCCAGGCCGCCCTGGACGCTCTCAAGAATCGCCCGGCCGAGCATTACCGTCCGATCCTGCTGGCCGGTCTGCGGTATCCGTTCATCCCGGTCGCCGAGCATTCGGCCGAGGCCCTCGTCGCCCTCAATGATCAGGACAGCGTGGCGACGCTGGTCAAGTTGCTCGACGAGCCCACGGCGACAGGGCCGACCCTGGCCGGCAAGGGCAAGCAGTACGTCATGCGTGAACTGGTGAAGGTGAATCATCTGGCGAACTGCGCGTTGTGCCATCAGCCGTCGTTCGAGCGCGGCGACATGGTCCGCGGTGCCATCCCGACGCTCGGCGTGGCCATTCCCGGCCCCGCGACGACGCCGGCCTACTATGAGAATGATCGTGGCGACTTCGTCCGGGCCGACATCACCTATCTGCGGCAGGATTTCTCCCTCATGCAGCCGGTGCCCCGGCCGAACAACTGGCCCAGCTACCAGCGCTTCGACTATCTGGTCCGCATCCGAAAGCCCACCGAGCGGGAACTGGCGACCCTGCGACCACCGACCGACCCCGAGAAGGCCGTGAAGAACCCGTCCCGCGATGCGGTCCTGTTCGCGCTGA
>CAYYJM010000056.1:0-26884 GCA_964471755.1 uncultured Alcaligenaceae bacterium | reverse complement strand
CGCGGTCTGTCAGAGCCGCGCACGCAGCGAGGCCGCAGGCCGAGCGGAGTAAGCGTACCAGGGCCCGGATGAGTGAGCGGTGATGCGCCTCCGCTGCCCTTCCGTGAAGGCCGTGGTGCGCTTACTCCGCTCACCTGAAGGCTCGCTGCGTGTGCGGCTCTGACAGACCGGGCTGTAGTGGTGTCTGATCGGGCTATTGATTCGAGATGGGGGTGAGAAGCCAATCGGCTTCGGTGGTCTTGTCCCACCCCTGGATACTGGGAGGCCTCCTGCGCTCCGTGGTACGCCGCCGGCTTGCTCCGCTGCGCTCGGCTGCGTACCACTCCACTCCGGATGCCTCCCTCCTTGCCTACCTGGCTCGGATGGAAACTGCGAGGCGAAACCCGCTGCCCGTGTAGCGATTCGCTGGGTCGTAGTCGACCCGGAACGCTGAACGGCAGCGCCTGGCATCGAAGTCCCAGCTGCCGCCACGCACCACGCGGCCCGAGCCTCCTGAAAGACACCCTCTCGGGTTTTTTCCACTTTCAGAGCCGAGTTGTCCATACCAATCCTGACACCATTCCCAGACGTGCCCGGACATGTGCCAGAGGCCCCACGGGTTGGCCTTCTTCGTCTCCACGGGGTAGGTATTGTAGCCCGAGTTCTCGTGGAACCAGGCGTACTCGCCGAGCTTGCCAGGGTCGTTGCCCCAGAAGTAGGCCGTCTGCGTACCTGCCCGGCAGGCGTACTCCCACTGCGCTTCCGTCGGCAGCGAATAGACCAGCCCCGACTTCGCCTCGATCTCGTTCAGCCAGGCCACCATCGCCTGGGCGTCGTTCCAGCTCACGCACACCACCGGATGACGATCCGTCTGCGCGAAGCCGGGGGGGCGCCAGGTGATCGAGGCGTCTTGCTTCCACTGGCCGCCGACGAGACCATAGGCCCCGCCGTCCTGCTCCGCCTCGGTCCTGTACTTCTTCGCCTGAACGAACTTCTCGAACTCGCCGACCGTCACCGGATAGACACCGAGGTAGAACGACTCCGTCAGCGTCACCGTGTGCAGCGTCTCGTTATTGTAGCGGCCCTGTTCCGACGTGGGGCTGCCCATCTGGAACGTGCCATCGGGGATGTAGGCGAACTTCATGCCGAGGTCGTTCGTCAGGACCGTCTTGCCGGCCTCGGGAGCGGGGAACCCCGCGCCCAGTTCGTGATATTCGTCGTGGTTCGGCTTCAGCTTCAGGTACGCGCCCAGCAGTCCGAGGAGCAGCCGATCGTGCGGATCGATCGGGTTCAGCCGGGCTTGAATCTTCTCGTCCAGACGGCGCAGCTCGTCACGGGTCGTGAGGACCGAGGCGGTCAGTTTCTTGTCGCGGAACGGCACCAGTTCGGGCCGGAACGCTTCCAGCACGTCGCCGGCCGCCTCGAATTCGTACAGTTCCAGCAACGCCCGTACGTCGGCATGACGGTCGGCCGCCTCGGCCTTGAACCGCTTGATGCGCTGCTGCGTCGGCGTCTCCTGGGCGGGAGGTGAAACGACCACCGGAGCCGCCGGGGCTCGCAGCGCCTCGGCGAGTTCCGCCCCGCTGGCGTGTCGCTGGGCTGGGTTTGTCGGATGCAGGGCACGGGCCAGGACGGCGCGCAGGTCCGTGGGTGCCTGCTCGGCATCGAACAGGCCGCGCACGTCGGGCCGGTCGTGCAGCAGGGCGAAGTACATCGTCGCCGCCAGGCTGTAGACGTCGCTGCGAGCGTCCGCCTGTCGGCGTCGCTCGACGATGGCCGGATCGTGACCGCGCCGCTGTTCCAGCGGCGCGAACTGGAGGGTCCGGCCGCCGATCTGTGTCTGCCCGGCGTCAGCGGAGAGGATCGCCAGACCGAAATCGACCAGGACGAGCTTCTGATCGCTCCGCCGGAAGATCAGGTTGCTCGGCTTGATGTCGCGATGATACAGCCCCGCCGCGTGAGCCTGGCCCAGTCCCTCGGCCACGGCCGTGAAGACCGTCCGCACCTGGCCCACGGCCAACGGCCCCTTCTGGCTTAGCTGCTGCTCCAGCGTCGGGCCGTCGAGGTGTTCCATCACCAGATACCAGCAGCCGCGATCGGACGACTTGTTGAACGTGTGGATGCGAACGAGGTTCGCGTGCAGCGGCAACCGGGCCAGGGCCAGCACCTCGGCCCGGAAGCGGTCGCCGAAACGCTCGTCGGCACTCAGTTCCGGGTGCATCACCTTGAGGGCCCGCACCTCGTCGCCACGCCGGGCGCGGAAGACCTGGCCCCAGCCGCCGGAACCGAGCCGCGCCTCCAGAGTCCAGCCGTCGAGAACGTCGCTGACCTGCAAGCGTGCCGGGGTCCCGGCCGGCGTCGGCTGCGGATGCCGCGACGTGCCGACCTTCGCCGACGTGGCCAGCACCGTCGCCCGGCGGTGCAGTTCGCCCAACTCGGCGTCGTCCGGCTTCATCCGCACGGCCTTGCCGAGTTCCCGCTGAACCCCGGGGAAATCACCATCGACGACGGCCGCACCGGCCGCGAGAACGTGGACCGTGGCCGAGGAGCGCAGTCGGCCTTCCAGGGCGACGACCTGCGTCCGGGCCGCGCCGGCCCGGCCCTGCTGGATGTCGGCAACGGCGTCCTGACGCTGACGCAGCGATTCGGCCAGGTCGCGCGGCGTCAGGCCGGCACCGACGCACTCGTCGATGAAGTCGGCGACGCGATTCAGCCGACGCAGGATCGGCAGCATCTCGTCCTGGCCTTCGAGCAGCCGGCGGTTCTGGGCTTCGAGGCAGTCGAACCGGCTGGTCAGGGCGTCGAGCTTGCGCAGGGACGCGACGAGGTTCGGCTCGCGGGCCAGGGCCTTGCGGACGGTCGCCTCGATCTCGATCGACTGGTGCGTGACCTCGGCCTCCTCGTTCGCCCTGTCGCACAGTCGAGCGAGGTCGCCCTGGAGGAGAGCGAACAGTTCGCCGAGCCGTTGCAGCTCGCCGGCGTTCTGCCGCGTCGCCTGGAGGAGGTGTTCCTCGAAGCGGGTGTCGGCCAGCTCGTGGGCCGCATCGCAGGCGTTACCGACCAGGCCGACCAGGGCGGCACTGCCCGGAGCGACGACGTTCAGCACGGCCCCGGCGACGGCCTTCGCCGCCTTGCCGTACTTGCGCACGAAACCGAGGCAGGCATCGGACCACGACATGGCGGCATCTCCGAGACGGAGGACGGAATCTCGTAGGGTTATTCGATCAGAAGGTGACGCGATTGCCAAGAAAAAAGAATATAGGGTGGGCGGGAGCGCTGCCGTTTATACACAGCTTTATGCCGTGCCAACCGAGGACGAGAAAGCCCTTGAAAATAGACACTCTAGCAACAGCGGTGACAGAATTGCGGTTCCCTCACCTGAAGTCCTGGTTCTGCCGGGAGCGGCCACCCAGACCCAGCATCGCCGCCTTGCCGGGGTGTTTCGCCGGGTCTGACAATGCAAGTTGTTTCCCTGCTGTCAGTTGCGGCCTCATGGCACGAATTCTCTCACTGCTGTTGCGGGAGTGTCTGAAAACAAGGGCTTTTGTTCGCATGTGTTCATGTGGATTCTTATGCCGCAACCCCTTGCTAAAAAACTAGTTGCGACTTGTGTGTGAATGACAGCCTATTGTGTCCACCCTGAAGACCAGTCGGTGGATGTTCTGCACGTGTGGTCGTACTGATGTGAGCCGGCCACGAATCACGGACGATCGGACGGCCCCATCCTCGACCATCGTGAAGGGGAATCGCATGGGTACTGGCGAGGGCCGGCGGGCCGGGCTATGGTAATCCCCGAACGGAGGAAACAGCCATGGAGCGGATCACGGTCATCGACTCGCACACCGGCGGCGAACCGACGCGAGTCGTCGTCGCCGGCGGGCCAGACCTGGGTAACGGCAGCCTGGCCGAGCGACGCGAACGCTTCCGACGAGACCACGACGCCTTTCGGGCCTGCGTCGTCAACGAACCGCGCGGCTCGGACGTTCTCGTCGGAGCGCTGCTCGTGCCGCCGACTCGCAACGACTGCGTCGCCGGTGTGATCTTCTTCAACAACGTCGGCGTCCTGCTCATGTGCGGCCACGGCACCATCGGCGTCGGCGTGACCCTGGCCCACCAGGGCAAGATCACTCCGGGCCGGCACGCCCTGGAGACGCCCGTCGGCGTCGTGCCGTTCACGCTGGAAGGCCAGCACCGCGTCCGACTCGACAACGTGCCGAGTTTCCGCCACGCCCACGATGTTCGCGTCGAGGTGCCGGGACATGGCACTGTCACCGGCGATGTGGCCTACGGCGGCAACTGGTTCTTCCTCGTCCACGAACACGATCAGGAGTTGCAGCCGCGGCGCGTGCGGGAACTCACCGAGTTCACCACGCGGATCGGGATGGCCCTGGAGCGCGACGGCATCACCGGAGCGGACGGAGCGAGGATCGATCACATCGAACTGTGCGGCCCGCCCCTCGACCCGGCGAACCAGAGCCGGAATTTCGTTCTCTGCCCCGGTCAGGCGTACGATCGATCGCCGTGCGGCACCGGCACCAGCGCTCGCCTGGCTTGCCTGGCCGCCGAGGGTCGCCTGGCCGAGGGGCAATCCTGGCGGCAGGAAAGCATCATCGGCAGCGTCTTCGAGGGATCGTATCGCCGTGCTGGCGAACGCATCATTCCGACGATCAGCGGCACGGCCTACGTCACGGCCGAAACGACGCTGATCGTCCAGGAGGGCGATCCGTTCGCCCGGGGGATCGTGACATGAGCGCGACACAGGGACGGGTGGTCGTCGTCGGAGCCGGCGTCATCGGGGCGGCGTGTGCCTACTTCCTGAGCAAGGCCGGCTATCCGGTGACGATCATCGATCGCGGCAGCTTCGGCGCGGGCTGTTCGCACGCCAACTGCGGCTTCGTCTCGCCGAGCCACGCTCTGCCGCTGGCGATGCCAGGCGTCGCCGGTTCGACCTTTGCTGCGCTGATGAAACCGGACTCGCCGTTCGCCATCAAACCACGGTTCGACCTGGCACTCTTCTCGTGGCTGTGGCGCTTCCTGCGGCGCTGCAACACCCGTGACATGCTAGCCGCCGGCCAGGCGATCCAGGCTCTGTTGAATTCGTCACGCCAGATGTATGAGGAGCTGGTGACCAGCGAGGCGATCGACTGTGAGTGGACGAAACGAGGTTTGATCTTCGTCTTCCAAAATGCGAAGCCGATGGATCACCACGCCGAGACGGACAAACTGCTCCGGGAACAGTTCAACATGCCGGCGAAGCGATTGGATTCAACCCAGCTCGCGGCGTTGGAACCGGCGTTGAAACCGGGCCTGGCCGGCGGTTGGCTGTACGAATCCGACGCCCATCTGAAACCGGACAAACTCATGGCCGAATGGCGGCGCATTCTCACCGGTCGTGGTGTCGAAATTCGCGAGAACTGCGAGGTGAAAGAATTTCGCCACGCTGGCGAGCGTTGTCATGCCGTCGTCACCGCGACGGGCGAGATCGCGGCCGAGGCGGTCATCGTGGCGACCGGAGCGTGGACGCCGCAGTTGAACCGTCATCTCGGCTGCTCGATTCCGATCCAGCCGGGCAAGGGTTATTCGCTGACGATGGCTCGTCCCGCACGCTGTCCGACCTATCCGATGATGTTCGAGGAACACCGCGTCGCGGTGACGCCGTTCCACGAGGCGTACCGACTCGGCTCGACGATGGAGTTCGCCGGCTACGACACGAGTACCAACCCGAAGCGTGTCGAGCTGCTGCGTCGGGGAGCCCGGCTGTACCTGCACGAACCGGAGGGCGAGCCGGTCCTGGAGACGTGGTGGGGCTGGCGGCCGATGACGCCGGACAGCCTGCCGATCATCGATCGGAGCCCGGCACTGGCCAATGTCTGGATCGCGGCCGGCCACAACATGCTCGGCCTGTCGATGGCTCCGGCGACCGGCCGCCTGGTCGCCGAGTTGGTGGCCGGGACGACGCCGCATGTCGATCCGAAACCCTACCGCGTCGGTCGGTAAAAAAGCTCGGAAGCGTTCAACGCCCGATCGACGGCGCGCATACCAGTGGATGACGACAACGTGGACGGGAGGGCTGTCAATGGGGTCTGAATCGCTGGCCGACGAGCAGCTCATGGCCGAGGTCGCCACCGGGCGGGCGGAGCGGCTGGAGTTGCTGGTTCGTCGCTACGCCACGCCGCTGTTGAGCTTCCTGCATCGGCTGGTGGGAGATCGGCACCGGGCCGAGGATCTCTTCCAGGACGTGTTCCTGGCCGTCTGGACGAATCGTCGGCTCTACCAGCCGCCGCGACCGTTCCGACCCTGGCTCTACACCATCGCGCTGAATCGTTGTCGGGCTCACCTGCGTAGCCGACGGGAACCGGCCGTCGGTCTGGACGCCGACACCCTGGCCGGGGCGACCACGCCGGCCGAGGGCCTCGCCACGCGGCAGGAGACGGCCCGACAGGTGTTCCTCGCCGTCCAGGGACTGCCGACCCAGCAACGCATCGTCGTCACCCTGCGCGTCTGGGACGAGTTGCCCTACGCGCAGATCGCCGAGGTCATGAATCTGTCCGAGGCGACCGTTCGTTCGCACATGCACCATGCCCTGGCGGCACTGCGGCGCACGCTGGGCGAGGCGAACACGGTCTCCTGATTTCCCACGAAGGAACTCCCTCATGAAACACGTCGACCACCTGGTGGACGATTACCTGCACGATCTGCTCGACGGGGCCGAGACGCGCCGAGTGGCCGAGCATTGCCAGGCGTGCGGTTCGTGCCGCGCGGCCCTCGACCGGGCCCGGCAACGACTGACGGCTCTCCAGAGCGTACCGCCGACGGAGGCGTCGCCAGACCTGGTCGAGGCGACGCTCGACCTGGTGGACGCAAACGCTCGCGACGGCCGACGGCTCTGGCGCGGCCGGCTCTGGTACGCCCTGACCGGCCTCGCTGCCTGCGTGCTGGTCCTGGTCGGCACGCAGTTCTACTACGCGAGTTTGCGAGCGAATCCGGTCGATCTGGTGGTCCTGGGGCAGAACCACTTCCTGGCCGAGGCGAAGGGCTCGCTCCGGGTGCGTCTGTTCGATCGCAAGGCGAACGCCGCGCTGGCGAAGGTGCCCGTCACCGTCGAACTGGTCACGCCCGGCGACGAGGTCCGGCCACTGGCCGAGTTCCAGACCGACGCCGGCGGCATCGGCCAGCCGGTCTTCACCCTGCCCGATCTGCCCGAGGGGAACTACCGCCTGCGCGTCACCGCCCGGACGCCGAGCAAGCCGGAGGTGGTCGAGCGAGTCGTGACCGTCAAGCGCTCCTGGCAGGTGATGCTCTCGACGGACAAGCCGCTCTACCAGCCGGGCCAGACGATCCATCTGCGAGCCCTGTCGCTGCGTCGGCCGATGCTCCTGCCGGTCGCCGATCAGCCGGCCGTCTTCACGCTGACCGACCCGAAGGGCAACGTCCTGTTCAAGGAGACGGTGCCGACGAGCCAGTTCGGCCTCGCCGCCGTCGATTGTCCGCTGGCGGCCGAGTTGCCCGAGGGCGGCTACACCCTCGCCTGCCGGATCGGCGACAGCGAGAGCAAGCAACCGGTGCCGATCCAGAAGTACGTCCTGCCGAAGCTCGCCGTCGATCTCGCCTTCGACAAACCGTTCTACTCTCCCGGCGAAGAGATCGTCTGCAACGTCAAGGCGAAGTACGTCACCGGCAAGCCGGTCGTCGGCGGGGCGGTCGTGATGACCGGCCCGGAGGGGCCGTGGGCTTCGGGCAAGACCGACGACGCAGGCCGGGCGACGCTGCGTCATCGCGCCCTGCAACCGGGGAGCGGGAACGAGTTCCGCCTCGGCCTGACGTGCAAGGTGACCGATACCGCCGGGCAGAGCAACGCCCGCCATGCCGAGCGCCTCGTGACCAGCCGGCCGTACCGCATCGACCTGCTCCCGGAGAACGGCACCCTCGTCGCGGGTGTGCCGAACACGATTCACGTCGTCGCGACGAAGGCTGACGGCTCGCCGGCTCAGATTCGACTGACGATCGATGGTCACCTGGAGGAACTGGCAACCGATCAGCACGGCGTCACGTCGTTTCAGGTGACGCCGCACGGCGGCTTGACGCTCGTCTACCGGGCGACCAGCGAAACGGGCCGGGTCCTCGATCAGGGCACGCGGACGCTCGATGCTGGCCCGTCGAACGGCGACTTCCTCATCCGCACCGACCGGGCCGTCTACCAGGGCGGCCAGACGATGAAGGTGACCGTGACGGGAGCCGGCAGCGAGCCGGTCTTCGTCGATCTGCTCCGCGAGGGCAACGAACGCTACACGCTCCGCAGCGAGACGATCGCGGTCGCCAATGGCAAGGGCGAGCTGGAAATCGACCTGAGCCCGGACCTGGTCGGCACCCTGTCACTGTTCGCGTATCGGTTCGGGCCGACGGGACTGGCCTTGCAGAAGACGCGTCTCGTCCAGGTACTGCCGGCCGGCGAACTGAAGGTTGAGATGTGGTGCGTGACGAACTTCGACCATGTCGAGTATCGGCCGGGCGAGGAGGCAACGTTGGAGTTTAGACTGACCGCCGACGGCAAGCCGGTCGTCGGGGCCCTGAGCCTGGCCGGCGTGGACGAGGCCGTCTACGCGATGCTGCCACTCAAGCCGGGCAGCGAACGTAGCTACTTCACGCTCGACCCGAAGGCTCTGGAGGCGGTGACGACGCGGTATCAGTGGACGCCCGCCGCTCCGGGCCAGCAGGGGAATAATGTCCGCGCACGGGAGCAGGCTGTCTTCAGCGTGACCGCTCGAACCGCCCTGCCGGGCGGCGCGGTCGGCGGCGCTCGGGCCAACCGATTCGAGTTGTCCGAGCGTGGCTTTGAACCGGATGACGACGATAGGGTCAAGCCAACGCAATCCGACAGTCTCGGTCTGCTGTCGCTGGAGGCGACCAGCTTTCGCGACAAGGTCCAGCAGGTGGCCCGGCTCCAGAAGACGGCGATGTCGTGGCTCTTCACCGGCTGGCTCGTCCTCGGCCTGATCGGCGTCGGCCTGGCGTACTCGTCGCTGTGGATCTTCATGCCGGTGCGCGAGGCGATCGCCCTGCACGCTGGCTTCGCCCTGCTCGCCGTGCCGTTGTTCCTCGTCCTGATGCTGACGGTTCCGTCTGCTCGTGAAGCGACGTTCGAGGCGGTCGGCATGGCCGTGAGCGACATGGCACCGGCGAGCAAGGAAACGATGCTCTTCGATGCGACCGATGCGATGCGAGGCCCTGACGAGATCGGCTCGCCGCGTGTCCGCGATTACTTCCCCGAGACGCTCCTGTGGCGGCCGGAACTCGTCACCAACGAGAAGGGCGAGGCGACGCTCACCCTGCCGCTGGCCGATTCGATCACCACCTGGCGCATCTCCGCCAGCGCCGTCGATGCCCGAGGACGGCTCGGCGCGAGCCAGATGCCGCTGCGGGTCTTCCAGCCGTTCTTCGTCGATTTCAACCTGCCGGTGTCGCTGACGCGGAACGATCAGGTGTCCATTCCCGTCGTCGTCTCCAGCTATCTCGACAAGGCCCAGACGGTGACGCTGAAGCTGGAGCCGGCCGACTGGTACGAGTTGGTCGCCGGCGACACGGAGCAGAAGGTGACGATCCAGCCGGGTGAGGTCAAGGCGGTGACGTACCGGATCGCCGTCCGCAAGGCCGGCACGCGGCAACTCGAGGTGAGCGCCGTCGCCGGTGAGGTCGCCGACGCCATCCGTCGGCCGATCGAGGTCTTGCCCGACGGCCGACCGATCGACCTGACCGCCAGCGGCAGCCTGGAGACACCCTACACCACGGCAATCAATCTGCCGGACAACGCCATCGACAGCAGCGCTCGCCTGATCGTCAAGGTCTATCCGTCGCGCTTCAGCCAGGTCGTCGAGGGGCTCGACAACATCTTCCGGATGCCGTACGGCTGCTTCGAGCAGACGTCCTCGACGACGTACCCGAACGTCCTGGCCCTGGATTATTTGCGGCGAACGCGGCAGGATCGGCCGGAGATCGCGGCCAAGGCCCGGCACTACATCGCGCTGGGCTATCAACGGCTGGTCGGCTTCGAGGTGTCTGGTGGCGGCTTCGACTGGTTCGGCCGACCGCCGGCGAACCTGACCCTGTCGGCCTACGGCCTGATGGAGTTCGAGGACATGGCCCGCGTCCACGAGGTCGATCCGCGCCTGATCGAGCGGACCCGGCAATGGATTCTCGGCAAGCGCAACGGCGATGGCTCGTGGTCGAGCGACCGCGCCGGGCTGCACGAAGATCCAACCGGCGGCGGCGCGAAGTTGGCCACGACGGCGTACGTCGCCTGGGCTGTCTTCGCCGGGGGCCGGGAGGACCACTCCGCGGCCCTGACGCGCGACTTCCTGCTGAACCATCGGCCGGATCTGATCGGCAACCCGAACACGCTCGCCCTGGTGGCCAACGCCCTGCTCGCTCTCGACCCGTCGGGCAGTGCCGCCACTCCGTACCTGGAGCGGCTCGCGCTGGAGGCCATCGACGGCCCAGCCGGCCAGGCGTACTGGGAGCTGCGGCGCGATGAGCGGACGACGTTCCACGGCGCGGGGCAGGCCGGTGACATCGAGACGACAGCCCTGGCGACGATCGCCCTGATCCAGGGCAAGAAGGCCCCCGAGAAGGTCCGGCAGGCCCTGGCCTGGCTCGTCGCCCAGAAGGACCGTCAGGGCACCTGGCACTCGACCCAGGCAACGGTGCTGAGTCTGCGGGCACTGCTCGCCGCCTCGGCCAGTGAAGCCGAGGAGCCGAAGGATCGCGAGATCCTCGTCAAGCTCGGCGACCACACCCAGACGATCCGTGTGCCGAAGGACAAGGCCGAGGTCATGCAGTGGATCGACCTGACGGCGCATCTCAAGGCTGGCAAGCAGGCGCTGGAGGTGAGCGAGCCGACGAAGACGGGAGCCGGCTTCCAGGTGACGTACCGCTATCACGTTCCTGGCGAGCGTGACCAGGCGAACGCCCCGCTGGCCCTGGCCGTCGAGTATGGTCAGACGGAGGTGAAGCGTGGCGGCACGATCGCGGCGAAGGTTCGGGTGACGAACGGCCCAGACCGGGCGGCGGCGATGCTGCTGGTCGAGGTGCCGGTTCCGGGCGGCTTCCGCGTCCGGAGCGAGGACTTCGCCGACCTGGTCCAGAAGAACCTGATCGCGCGGTATCAGGTCGAGGGGAACCGAGTCGTGGTCTACCTGCGTGAGATGCCGAGGAAGGCGAGCCTGGAACTGCCGTACAGCCTGGAGGCGGTGCAGGTGGTCGATACCCAGGCACCGGGCGGTCGGGTGTACGAGTATTACGATCCGTCACGCGAGGCGTTCGGCACTCCGACGCGGTTGCGGGTGACGGAACGGTGACAGTCGCGGAGGAGTTCAAGTGACCGACGTTCCGTCCGGATCGTCCCCGAAGGTGGCGCAGGTCACGAAACCGAACGCCGCCAGGCCGATCACGACGGCGAGCGTGCAGATCCCCGCCGTGACGTACCAGGCCTGCCAGTCGAGTGTCACTGGCAGGTCGGTGGTCAGATCACGCACGAAGCCAAAGACGACGAACACCAGTAGTCCAAAGCGCAGTAGCGTGAACAGCGACAGCGCGACGAGTACCCCCGCGAGGATGACCATGCCGATCGGTGCCGAGCCGGCGAACAATCCCGACCACTGGCCAAACTTGAACAGAGCCCACAGGACGACGGCCAGCGATAAAGACCGGGTCGGGAGATAGATGAGCATGAGCAGGAAGAAGTTCAGCAGCGAGAAAAGCAGCGCCCACCAGACGTAGGCGAGAATCGGCCCAATGGGACTGAGACTGAGCGTCGGCATCCACACGGAATAGGGAGCGATCGCTTGCCCAAGCCATTCCGGCAGCAGGGTACGCTGAATCGGGATGAGGATCGCCCACAGGACGCCGATCAGACAGCCGACGAGGACGTCTCGGCCGACCAGCGGATCGCTCCAGCGGCCGGCGAGCAGGCGGTTCCAGCCGATGAGCCAGCTCGGCCGGACGCGCCGCACTGACGGTTCCAGGGCCAGGTAGATGATCCCAAGGACCAGGGCGTTCAGGACGGCCTCCCCGACGGCCGGCGTGAGAGTGGCCCACTCATCCGCCAGGTTCGGGGTGTGATGGCCCATCGTCATCCACATGCCGAGAAACGCTCCCATGAAAACCAGCGCGATCAATCGCGCCCCGGCCAGGTTCGCCTGCCCACGCCGGACGTTCCACCAGGCGAGCCAACCGCCGACCGTCAGGGCAAGAAGCCGAATGGCGGCGTAGATGAACTCGGACACCTGCTCCTCCGCCTCGACTGGGACGGCTCCAATCGTGGACCGATCCGGCGTGTCCGGGGCAGCAGCGTCCCCGACCCAGAAGTAGACCGCCCGGCCATCGCGACCTGCTCGCTCGACGCGGAGGCGGGAGCCGAACCGGAACGGATCGTCTCCCTCGAACGCCGACCATTCCGAAACCCGCGCACCGGGATCGCGGTTCGGTGTCACCGCGTCGAACGCCATCGGATCGAGGCCGGCCGCCTGGAAGAAACGGCTCCAGTCGGTCGGCCCATCGTGAGTTCCGGGGCCGCCGGGCTGAGCGTGATACTCGATCAATCGGCCAAGGCCGTCCAGCACGACGCAGACCTCGCCAGGGGCCAGATCGGGTTCGGCCACCGTGGGCAGGCCCGGCACTCCATAGCCGGAGATGTCGTTCGGGCTCAGACGCTGGACGATCCGATAGGGACTGTGCCGATACCAGTAGGCCAGGACCGCCGGTCGATCCATCGCCAGGGTCCGGCGCGGGTCGCTCGCGGTGAGAGCCGCCTCCTGGGCGACGGGATCGATCAGGTAGCCCTCAACCCAGTCCACCGGTTGGCGGGGGTGACCAAGCTGTTCGAGCAGATCGCGTGCCTTGCCGCGCAGGTAGTGCGGATCACGAAGCGTGACGAGGCGGTGCAGGGAGGCACGATCCGACAATGCGGCGAACGCCAGCAATCCCAGCACGACGGCCGCCAGGAGCAGGCCGCCCAGCCAGAGGGGAATCCGACCGGTGCCGCCAGAGTCGGCCACCAGCGTCGGCGAGGGTGTCTGCCCTGCGGCGAGGGCCGCCTGCAAAGCATCGCCGCCCGGCAGTGCCGCCAGCACCTCGATGGCCGAACGCGGCCGATCCGCCGGAGCATTCGCCAGACAGCGCAGGATGATCCGTTCGACTCCTGAGTCGATCCCGGTCGCGTGACTCGACGGTTTCGACGGCGGCCCGCCGGCATGAGCCCGCTCCAGATCGCCGCGCGTTGTCGCCGAATACGCCTTGCGACCGGTGAAGATCTCGTAGAGAACCAGTCCGAGCGCGAACAGATCGCTGGCGACGGTGACTTCACGCCCGGCCAGCACCTCCGGGGCCTGGTACGCTGGCGTCCCGGTACCGACATCGTGGGCGTCGTGAGCCAGAACGGCGACGCCGAAGTCGGTCAACCGGACGCGACCGCGACCATCGAGCATGACGTTGGCCGGCTTCAGATCGCGATGAAGCAACCCCCGTTCGTGGACGGCGATCAGAGCAGCGGTCAGTTGTCGAGCGACCTCGATCGCCTTCTCCTCAGGGAGTCGGCCCACCCGTTTGAGCAGACTGGCGAGGTCCTCACCGTCGATGAACTCCATGATGAGGAACGGTTGGCCCTGGTGTTCGCCGATGTCGTGGACCCGGCAGACGTTGGGATGGGTCACCTGGCGCGCACTGCGAACCTCGGCGCGGAAGCGAGCGAGTTGGTCCGGATCGGCGAC
This sequence comes from uncultured Alcaligenaceae bacterium, assembly GCA_964471755.1. GTDB lineage: Bacteria > Planctomycetota > Planctomycetia > Gemmatales > Gemmataceae > CAYYJM01. The sequence continues at coordinate 13,145 of CAYYJM010000056.1, read as the reverse complement.
CAGGGAACGCGGCGGGAATTTGAGGGCGACCTGTTGGCCGAGCGTGAGATCGTCGGCGCGGTAGACCTCGCCCATGCCACCGGCACCGAGCAGGGCGACGACGCGATATCGGCCAGCGAGAACCTGGCCCGGAGCGAAACGTTCGGCACCGACGGCACCGTCCGCCTGTAGCGGCGGTACGTACTCGATCGTTGGCGGGAACGATGGTCCGACCAGGGCCGCTCCGCAGGAGGAGCAAAAGCGGGCCGACGTCAGACAGTGGTTCGAGCAGGCCGGACACGTTGACATTGTCACGACCCCACGACAGAAAAGCGACTGGCCGTCATGGTCGAAGCAATACGATATCTGCCGCACCGAGCGGGAGAGTCAACACCACGTCCTCGCCGACTCGGGTGAACGCCAGTTTGCCCTGCTTCACGCTGGTCGCCTCACGAACGGAAAACGGGACTCGCACCGTGAGCGTTGTCTTTTCCAACGCCTCGCCGCGCCAGTTCAGCAGGGTGATCGCTGCGCCATTGTTGGAAACCAACACCGGCGTTTCGACCATCTTCGCATCGATTCGCACCGGCGGAATCACTCCGGCCGTCTTCGTGGGCGAGGCGATCAACTCACGGATGCGTTCGTTGAATCCGACCGGGAGTCGATCCTTCGTCTGACGGGTGGAATGCCAGTAGGACAGGCCCGGAAACCACGGGAAGTGGACGATCTTGCCCTTGCCGACGGTTCGCTCGATCAGGGCGGGCCGACCATCCTGAAAACGCAGCTCAACGCCATCCTGTTTCTCATCGATCTGGCTCACGGAACCAACGGCGACGAGGCCGGCGTCGCCATCGATCCGTGCGGCTTCCTTCAGGGCCAGGGTGTTCGGTACGAGCAGGCGGGATCGCACCTTCTCGCGAATGCCGGTCGCCTGGGTCAGGGTCGGACATGGATCGTCGTAGCGATCGAATTGACCGGCCCCGGCGACGGTGACGAGCGTGCCGCCGGCCTTGACCCACGCCGCCAGGCCAGCCTGTCGCTCGGCGGGGATGTTCGGCGACGTGACATACAGCACGCGATAGCGCTTCAGTCCCTCCGGTGACAGGTCATCTTCATCGACAAGATCGGCAGGGATGTTGGCATGTTGCAGGGCGAGATACAGATTGAACACCTCGGCGAGGTAATCCACCGTCGAGCCGTTGAGATTGTTGTTGGTCGCGTCACTGAGGCCCTTCGCGATCTTTTGATCCTTCGCGTCCCACAACTGGGCACTGCGTGGATGAACGATGCCGACCTGCGGCGCGGGCCGTTTGCCCGGCCAGAGCAGACTCTCGGCCGCTCCGATCATTTGATGGGCTTCGGCCATCTTCGGCAGAACCTGGGCCTTCTCCGAGTAGCAGTTGCCCGGGAAGTTGTATTCGGGGCCGAAGACGAAATACTTGATCGCCTTGCCGCCCGAACCAACGACACAGAGAATTTTTTGCAGGATACCATCGGTTCGGTCGCCGGCCGTGCGCGGAATGACGTAGCCGCCGAACTGCACGCCGCTCTTCTCGGCGGCGCAGCGCAGGTGCGAGCAGTAGTACGACCACTGATACGCCTTGTTGTCGCCGAACCAGTCCTCCGTCCAGAGCATCGTGCCGCCACGGAGTTTGCCGAACTCGAGCCAGTCCTGACCGCCCATCGCCGCGTCGGGGCTCATCTTGTCCGGATTGTTCGCCACCGGACCGGGGACGTAGAGACGGCCGGCGAAAAAGTTCCAGTTGGTCAGGATCGGCATGCCCGGAGTAAATGCCTTTTCCAACGCCCGGGTCGAGTCGGCAAAATACTTCGCGGAGTCGTGCGAGAAGAACCGCATGGTCCAGTAGAAGAGACGCCGCGAGGCCAGGTCGCCGGCCTTGCTTCGACCGATTGGATTCACCTCGTCCCACGAACTGGATCCAACATCCCGGGGCGTGAGATTCTGACGTTTCAAATACTCTCGAAATCGAACCATCGCGGCTGGCGTCTTCTCCAGCGTGGTCAACATCCTTGGATAGTACCAACCGGGTTCGTCGGACATGGCGAACAGAGCCATGTCCTGCCGGGCGTAACCGGCATCGAGGTACGGTTTGGCGATCTTTTCGGCCCAGTCGTCCAGGCTCTTCGGCGTGTGCTTCGGATCAAACCCGAAGGCATACCCCGGCGGACTGTAGACGGCCCACGCCGTGCGCTCCAATCCGACGGAAAGCGACAGATCGCGGATCTCTTTCTGGGCCGGGAGCATGATCGCGCTGAATCCGGCGCGGGAGAGTTGTTCGATCCCTTCCTTCCAGGCCCGGCGGTCCTTGTCGCCACCGATGAAACGCTCGACGATCGGGAACAGTTTTGGACGCTTCGATTCATCCAGCTTCACGCCGTCGAGTACCTTCCAGTAGCGGCGATTATAGCCGGCCATCGTGTCAACACGCGCCTTGCCGGCCTCACGCCAGAGAATCAACCCGAGCGACGGACCAAACAACTCGCCGGAGAGTTTGATCGGTTCGCCGCCTTCCGTGAACTTGACTTCGATCTCAACGACCGTGGGATCGATCATGCCCGAGACGGAAACCGACGTGACGACCGGATACCCCTTGAGGTAGATGGCCGGATATCCCTTGAGTGTGGCCGTCCGTTGGTCCGCGCCGAAGGTGAGCCAGTCGCTCCAACTGTCGGCCTCGGCCGTGACCGCCTTCGCGGTCGAGATGCGGAAGGTAAATTTCTTCCCGGTCGGCGGCTTGCCCTGCTGCGACACGACCCGGCCGCGAACCTGGAACAACGGCGCATCGGCAGGTTTGAGCGGCGGAGTCGTCTGCGCCATTACCACGGCCGCAACGACCATCAGAGAGCAAAGACCAGCACGCACCACGGGTAGACTCCTCGTTCACTTGCTCACGGGAAGGGCCTTGCGAATACTTTCCACCACCTTCTCGGCCAGAGCGTCCGAGCCTTCCGGCGTGAAGTGGACGTTGGCTTTGCGCTGGATCTTCGTCAGTTTCGGCAGCGCGAAGGTGTACAGATCGTCGATGGCGATTCCGTTTTCATCCATGATCTTCTTCGCGATGGTATTGTACCGGACGACGTCCTCGCTCTTGCGCACCGGCGACACCTTCGCGTTTGGCACCGGAGTCGTGCTGCACCAGATGAGCTTCGCGTTGGTTTTCTTCAGCCGAGCGACCAGTTCACGCAGATTCTTCTCGTACGCTTCGGGCGGAACCTGAAGTTTACCTTCGGCGTCCCGCTTGATGTCGTGCAGGCCCCAGTTGAAGTGAATCACGTCCCACTTGCCGTCACCGAGCCACCGGTCGATCCGGGCGACGCCGGTCGTCGTCGGTCCACCGTTCTCCGGAATGCGGTGGACGTTCGCCTTGCCGTCGAGCAATTTGCGAACCGGCAGCGTGTAACCGATCGAGATGGAATCGCCGATGATCAGCACGCGCGGCAGGCCCGGTTTGTCCTCGATGCGGACCAGTGAGGGATCGGCCTTCGGTTGTCGTTGGGTTACGGTCTGAGCGAGAGCCGTGGACAGGACCAACAGGAGGATCAAGAGCGAACAGCGCATGGATGAATGACCTCGTGACGTTCTCGATAGGAGTCGCCTGCCTGGCGGCGACCGGAGTCAAAACAATTCCTCGATCGCCCGGCCCTGGTACGCGATCGGAATCGGCCGTCCGGTGCCGTCGAGATATTCCGACGTAAGTGGAATGCCGAAGTGACGAAAGATTGTCGCCGCCAGATCGGCCGGTTGCACGGGCCGCGTGGCGATCGTGCTGCCATCCTTCTCGGTCGAACCGATCACCTGGCCATGCTTGAGGCCGCCACCGGCCAGGCAGACACAGGAGACGAACGGCCAGTGATTTCGGCCATCGGTGCTGCCCTGGGTGCCGAGTTGCGGCGTCCGACCGAACTCGCCCATGGCGATCACCAGGGTATCATCGAGCAGGCCGCGCTGGGCCAGATCGTCCACCAGGGTCGTTAGCAGGTGGTCGAACAGCGGGAGCAACGGCTTGAGTCCCTTGCTGATGCCGCCATAGGGCGGGATGTTGTCGCCGTGCGTATCCCAGGTGCCGGACGCCGTGTGGTAGCTCAGGTCGAGGGTCACGAAGGCGATGCCGGCCTCGACCATGCGCCGGGCGAGCAGGGTCTGCTGGCACCAGAGATGCTTGCCGTAGCGTTCCCGCATCGCCAGCGGTTCGCGATCCAGATCGAGGGCGTCCTGCATGCGTCGGCCGACGAGCAGGTCCATCGCCTGCTGCGTCGAGCGGTCCATCGCCTCGATGGCGTCGGACGTATCGAGTGCGGCCCGAAGCGAATCGAGTTGGCCGAGAAGCGCCCGCCGATCGCCGAGGCGATCACGCGGTAGATCGATCGGCAGGTTGAAGGCGGCCGGCGTGCTGAACTTGCCGGAATCGACGCCTACGAGGTTGTAGATCGGTAACCGAGTCGCCGTGTTGGCCAGGAATGGATCGAACCGCTTGCCGAGGGTGCCGGCATAGGCAAGACGCGACCGCGACTTCTGGAAGGCGGCGTAAGCCGGCATCGTCGGATGATTCGCCCCGTGATACCGGGCGACGATCGAGCCGATGGCCGGATAGGTGATCGCTCGCGGATTGGTTCGCGGTTCCGCCTCGGTGTTGCCGGTCTGCATCACCGTGTTCGGTTCGTGGTTGCTGCCGCGCGAGTCCATCGACCGGATGAGGGTGAAGCGGTCCATCATGGCGGCCTGCTTCGGCAGGTGTTCACAGACGAGGGTGCCCGGCACGCGCGTGGGAATGACGGCGAACGGTCCGCGATTCTCGGGTGGGCGGTTCGGCTTCGGGTCCCACGTGTCGATGTGGCTCGGCCCGCCTGCCATCCAGAGGAGGATGACGGCCTTGCGTTTTTTTGCCGAGGAACCGGCCGTCGCACGCTGTTGGAGCAGGTGCGGTAGCGACAATCCGGCAAGACCTGCGAGGCCGGCCTTGAGGAAGTTGCGGCGTGAGGCCAGGGTAAGGCCCTCGTGAACACGCGGCAGCAGAGCGGCGAAAGCATGCGGATGGTCATGGCCGGTCATCGAGCGATCCTCCTTGAAGGTGATTTGACCACAAAGACACGAAGGACACAAAGAAAACCAGCGGCTTCTTTGTATCCTTCGTGTCTTTTCGGTGATGCGGATCAATCAACCGTTCGCGAGTCGTTCCAGGTCGGCCAGATCCTCTGCGGTTGCTACGCCCTGTCGGACCTTCCGGGCCAGTTCGATCACCCGGGCCAGACGTTCCTCCGCAGCGCCAGCTCGCTCCTCCGCGGCGCCAGCACGTTCCTCCGCCGTGTCTGCTCGATGGCGTTCATCAGCGAGGTGGACAAACGGTCGATCATCGGGATAGCGAACGATCAACTCGGACTCCGACAGGTCAAAGTGAATGCCCAGAAGCGGACTGGTGTATCGCTCCCCGCGCAATCGCTGTGGCGCGAAAGCATCGCCCCGCCGACGGTAAATCTCCAGCGTGTTCGAGTCCGGATCGATGACGTAGTATTCCTCAGCTCCATACTCCTGATAGAATTCCAGTTTGGCGCGCATCTCGGTGTTGGTGTTGGCGGGCGAGAGAACCTCGAAGACAACGGTCATCGGCACGTTGTCTTCTTTCCACTGCTGGTAAGAACCGCGATAGTGCTGCGGTCGGCCCAGAACGACGAAGGTGTCGGGAGCCTGGCGGATTTCGGGAAAGCCTTCCACCGGATACCAGAGCAGATCGCCACCGACGAAGACATCGGCCCGGCCACGGAACAGGGCGGCCAGGTTGGCGGTCAGCCGTTGAATCCACTCGAACTGAAGTGTGTTGTCCGACATGGGCTTGCCATCGTTCTCGGGATAGACGATCTCCGTCGCCGGGAGAGTCATGGGTCACCTCCTAGACCAATCATTCTGCCGCAAATGGGATCGTCACGGCAGGCCGACCTGGCCGCCGATTCAGCCTTCGTTCTCACGCTCCGTCTGACGCAGGTAATCCAGCGCCTCATCCACGGTGCCGACGATCGCTCCCGGAACTCGGCCTCGGGTGTCGCATTCCTCCAGCAGCATCAGATCGTCGAAATCTGGCGACGCCTGTAACTCGCGCCGCAGGCCGGTGCCCAGTTTGCCCTGCTGAAGTAGATGCGCGTCCATGTGATGGCGGATGAGGAACGCCGTCCGCTCGGTAATCAGACCGTCCAGCGCTTCCAGGGCCGCCTCGACGTGACGACTCGGTTCCAGGCCCTTGCCGATGTCGTGCAGGAGAGCCGCCTGCAACAACTCGACATCGTACGGCCGGGCGTCGCGAGCCAGCTCGAAGACCTGTAACGAGTGGTACAGCACATCCCCCTCGGGATGGTACTTCGCCGAGCCCTTCACCTCCTCCAGCGGCAAGAGCAGCAACCGAAACACCGGGTACGGATCGACCACCTGCTCGGCCTCGGCCCGGGCCAGTTCCTCGTCGATGACCAGGTCCGGATACTCCCGAGCGATCAGTTCCTCCAGTTCGACGATGCTCGCTCGCTCCATCGTCTTGCCGGTGATCGAACTCCGGAACGGATAGTGGGCCTTGTTCTCCGGGTAAACCGTCAGCTCGAAGTTGAATCGATCGTGAACGTGGATGTGCGTGAAGACACGCTCCTCGCCGTGCTTGACGACCTGCTTGCGCTCCAGATCGAACTGACAGCCGTTCTGCTCGAGGACGCCAGCTACCAGACCGGGCGAATCGCAGAAGATGTGCAGGTCGATGTCGGAGCCCTTGCGAACATGACCGGTCATGACACTGCCGATGAGACGCGGCCGAAACAGCCGGAGCAGGTGCATCATGCGCAGCGCCTCCAGACGCATGTCGCGCAGATTGCGTGTCCGCTGCTCGCCCTCGTGGATGCGAGCGTAGAGTTGCACCTGCTCACGGATCTCGGCGTTGGACGGCAGATCTTCCGGCCTGGCTTGACCGCGACAGAGTCGCTTCGCTGCCTTGCGCTTCGCGGTGTAATACTCGGTTTCGACACGTTCGTACATCAGGCGGGCCGCCTCAAGGGCGATCGCCTGGCGGAGCTTGTGGTTGCTCATAGGGAAGGGAGTGCGCCGTTATGAAGCCCATCGATGCGGCGCGGGGCTGACGATCATTATGCGCCAGCGGGCCGAGATGTCAAGGCAACTCGCCACTGTAGCTCGCCCACAGGGCGTCCATCGGATGGGCCACCCACACTGTCGGGTCCACGTCGCGCAGGTGTCGGCCGATCTGCAACTGACAGCCGACGTTGGCCACGAACACGGCCCGCGCCTGCGTCGCCTCGATGTTCCGCGCCTTGCGGGCTCCGAGCTTCGCGGCCATCTCCGGCTGCGTGATGTTGTAACTGCCCGCCGCTCCACAGCAGAACTCGCTCTCGCCCAGCGGCACCAGTTCCAGGCCCGGAATCAGGCCCAGCAGCAGCCGCGGCGGCTGGCGGATCTTCTGCGCGTGGGCCAGACCGCAGGCATCGTGGTACGTCGCCCGCATCGGCAGCGGATGCGTCGGCTTGATCGGCCCCAACTCGGCCAGGAACTCGTGAACGTCCCGGACCTTTCCGGCGAACCGTTCGCCGACGGCCTCGTTCGGCGTGCCGTGCAGGATCTCGCCATACTCCTTCAGCACCGGGCCGCAGCCGCCGGCGTTGTTGACGATCGCGTCCAGTTCGTCGAGACGCGGCCCGAACGTCGCGCAGTTGTCTGCCGCGAACTTCCGCGCTGGCTCGACCAGACCGCCGTGCCAGTGCAGGGCTCCGCAGCAGTTCTGTCGGCGCGGCACCCACACCTCGCAGCCGTTCTTCTGCAACACGCGGGCCGTCGCCCAGGTCGTCTGTGGAAAGAAGGCATCGGCCGCGCAGCCGGTCAGCAGGGCGACGCGCGCTCGCCGTGGCCCCTCGGCCGGCAGCACCTCCGGCAGGCGGCCCGGGTCCCGCTTCAGACGCGGCACGATCTCGTTCATCCGCCGCAGGCCGCCGGGCATCACGTTCCCCAGCCAGCGCGTCACGCCCTCCAGGCCGAGCCGATGCGCGATCCGTAACGGCCACAGGGCCCAACGCATGCGTGAGGCGTAGGGCGTGAGGTTGAGGACCATCCAGCGCTGGAGCCAGCCGACACGCGGCAACGGCCCCTTCAGCCGGGCCATGTCCTTCTTGTAGCCGCCGATGATCTGGCGATACTGCACGCCGGACGGACACGCTGTCTCGCAGGCCAGGCACTCCAGGCATAGATCCAGATGCCCCTCGACCTCCGGCGTCAGCTCGGCGCGCTCGTCGGTGACGGCCCGCCACAGATAGATCCGGCCACGCGGACTGTCGTTCTCGTTGCCCGTCTCGACGTACGTCGGACACGATCCCAGACACAGGCCGCAGTGGACGCAGTCCATGAAGCGCTGGTAGTCGATGTTCTTGCCGAGTTCCGGCTTGTCCGACGGGACGAGGGGCAGGGCCGTTCGCTCGGTCATGACTCGATCCCTTCGAGGAAACGCCCGGGGTTGAACAGACCGACCGGGTCCAGGGCGAGCTTGATCTTGCGCATCACCACGACATCGCCGCGCCGTTCGCCCCAGATCGGCAGGCGGGCCTTCCACGCGACCGGACAGCGCGGCAGGACGACGTTCCCGCTGGCCTGCCGTGCCAGTGGCAGCAACTCGCGCAGCGTCGCCTCGACGCCCTCGGTGCCGATAGATTCCGCAGCGAAGGCCCACACGATCCCCGACCCGGCGTGAGCCTGCACGGCCCAGCCTTCGGGCCGACGGTTCAGCGTTCGACAGAAGTCCGCGACGGCCGACGGCAGCAGGTTCGCCTTCAGGGTCACTGCCGCCGGAGTGTCACTCCCTCCGGCAAGCTCGGCCCAGAGCGGGTCGGACGCCGTGCCCGCGACGACCTGGACATGGGTCGCCCCGGCCTGGTCCAGTTCGGCGAGCAACTGCGTCGTCTGCCAGGCGACCCCGTTGGCCGACTCCTCCAGGCCCGCGACGACAACCCATTCTCCTTCCGGCAGCGCCTGTCCGAGCGACTGGCGAGCCCGACCGTTGAGGATCTCGACGACGACCGGCCTGGTTCGCGACGTGTGCAGGGCCAGGAGAACGGCCTCCAGTCGCTCGCCGGAGACGGTCCCGGCGACGATCGCCGGTCGGGGCCGCAGCTTGAACGTCGCCTGGGTGATGATGCCGAGCGTGCCCAGCGCGCCGATGTGCAGCTTGCACAGATCGTAGCCGGCCACGTTCTTGACGACGCGCCCCCCGGCCTTCGTCTCGTTACCGACGTCGTCGAGGACGCTCACGCCGATCAGGTAATCCCGCAGGGTGCCGTGGCCGTAGCGTCGCGGCCCACTGGTGTTCAGGGCCAGGATACCGCCGATGGTCGCTCTGTCCGCGTGCGGCACGTCGATCGGCAGACGCTGATTTTCGCCGGCCAGGATGCGCTCCAACTCGGCCACGCGCAACCCTGCCTGGACGGTGATCGTCATGTCGCGGGCCGGGTAGTCGATGACGTTCGTCAGGCCGGTGAGGTCCAGGCCGACGCCGGGCCGCACCGGGGCACGGCCGACGTGCAGCTGGGTCCGTCCGCCGAGAGGGTAGATCGCACGGCCCTCGGTGCGGGCCTGACGGACCACCTCGCCGGCCTCGGCGACACTTGCGGGCCGATGGACGGGCAGGGGACCGAGGCCCTCAATGGTAACGCTGGCTGGCTCCACGATGATGATCCGCGTGCGGGTGGCTGGCGGTGCGATACGGTCAGGCTAGCGATCCGGGCCGCGGTTGTCCACCCGCGCCCTGCTCACCCGAGCAGTTCCCGAATCGTGGCCACCGAGACACTCTCCAGCGACGGCACGATCCGATCCGCCCCGGCCTCACGCAGGCGCTCCGCCGAGTGATGGGCGACGAAACGAACGGCGACGCACTTCATGCCGGCCGCCTTTGCCGCCTGCACGCCGGCGATGGCATCCTCCATCACCACGCAGCGAACCGGGTCGATGCCGAGTCGGGTCGCACCGACCAGGAACACGTCCGGGGCCGGTTTGCCATGCTGGGTGTCCTCCGCGCCGACGACCGCCTGCATGAAGCGATCCACGTCGGTCAGTTCGCCGAGCATCTCCAGGTTCGCTCGCGGAGCGCTCGAGCCGATCCCCTGCTTGAAGCCGGCTGCGTGCAGGCCCTCCAGCAGAGGCCGTACGCCCGGCAGCAGTTCCACGCCCTGACGCCGGGCCGCGGCGCGGTAGAGAACCTCCTTGCGTTCACCGAGATCGGCCACCTCGTCGGCGTTGAATCGTCCTGGAAAGAGGTACGCGAAGATCTCCGGATTGCGATGGCCGAACGTCGCCGTGAAGTCGTCACGGGTGAAGGGACGGCCGAGTTCCTGGCACACCTCCACCCAGGCGGCGAAGTGCAACTCGGCCGTATCGACCAGGGTTCCATCCACGTCCCACAACACGGCATCCGGCATGTTTCGATCTCGCTTTGGGATTCAGTGATAACCGGGGAGGCGAGCGCTCAAGTTAGAAGCCGACCCAGGGCGGCGGCCGCTTCGCCGGGACCATCCTCGGCGGCGACCTGTCGGCCGACCTCGATCGCTCGGGCCGCGTAGGCCGGCTCGTTCAGCAGGGGGAACAGGTCCTGATAGGCTCGCGCGGCGCTCCACCTGTGGGCCGACAGAACGCGAGCCACGCCAAGACGCCGGGCGCGGTCGGCGTTGTCCGGCTGGTCATGCGCCCACGGCACGACGAGCATCGGCTTGCCCGCGCGCAGGGCCTGACCCAGGGTGCCCGCTCCGCCCTGGTGGACGATCACGCTGGCTCGGGGGAACAATTCCGAATGCGGTGCGTAACCGGCGACGTGGACCGTCGGCGGCAGCGAGTCCGGCAAAGCGTTGCCTCCCTCCTTGCCGACCAGCAGCACCGCCCGGCAGCCGAGACGCTGGACCACCCGCACCGCCTCGATGTAGAAGTTGCCGGCGTTCAGGACGGCCGACGATCCCAGCGTGAACACGATCGGTGCCGGTCCCGCGTCGAGAAACGCGAGCAACTCCGGCGTCATGCCGGCTCCTGCCTCGCGATCGTGGAAGCAGTATCCAGTCACGAAGGTTCGCTCCGGCCAGTCTCGCTGCGGACTGGCGAGAACCTTCGAGAACAGGGCCAGGTTCAGGTACGGGCTGAACTGCCCCTCGAAGATCGGATGCCCATCGTCTGGCAAGCCCAGTTCGCGGCGCAGATCGCGGTACGGCTTCACCCAGCCATTCGACACCCAGCGAACCAGGCCGAGCAGGGGCCTCATGGCCCACGGGCCAAGCCAGCGGCAGAATGCGTAACTCGGGCTGCCGCCAAGGACCGGTAGATCGTACAGCGAAAAGAAGGACACCGGAGCCAGCACCGTCGCCGCCCACGGTCGGTTCGTCTTCTCGGCGATCAGCCGGACGCTCATCGTCAGCGGATGCGAGACGAGCAGATCACATCCCTCGGCGGCGACGACCGTGTCCGCGTAGCTGTCGCGCAGGACGGGCATCACCATCTCCTGAAAGACGATGCGCGGCCCATCCTGCCGATTCATCACGCGTTTGACCGTCGCTCGCCATTCGGGAGACTGCATGTCGAACGTCGGCCGGATCGGATGAAACGCGAGTCCCTCGCTCTCGACCTTGGCACGATACGGCTCGTGCGTGCCCAGAACGACTTCGTATCCGCGTTCACGCAGTGCCAGGCCGAGGGCGATGTACGGGTGCAGGTCGCCGTAGGAGCCGAACGCGGTGAGGAGGATTCGCTTCGTGGTCAAGGTTCGGCCTCCGACGCAGGGATCGCTGCTTATCGTAGGCATCCTCGTTCGAGCTGGCAATCGTCCGACCGGCCTCACGCCCCGGCGATCATCGCCTCGAACTCGTCCTCGCTGATCACCTTCACGCCCAGCGTCGCCGCCTTGCTGATCTTGTCCGGGCCGGGCTTCTCGCCGGCCAGGAGGAAGGTCGTACTCTTGCTCACGCTACCGGTCGGCTTGCCGCCCAGGCTCTTGATCTTCGTCTCGATCGTCTTGCGATCGTAGTTGCGCAGCGTGCCGGTCACGACGATCGTCTTGCCGGCCAACGGCTGCGACGTACCCGGAGGCGGCGGAGCCTTCACGTCCTCGGTCAGCTTCAGGCCCAGGTCGCGCAGGTCGGCGACGAGCTTCTGGCCATGTTCATTGTGGAAGAAGGCATGCACACTTCGGGCCCGGATAGGGCCGAAGCCCTTGATCCGGGCGAGTTCCTCCTCGCTGGCCGCGAGCAAGGCGTCGAGGCTGGGATACTCGGCCGTCAGCAGTTCGGCCATGCTGTCGCCGACGCCGTAGATGCTCAGGCCAGCGATCAGCCGGGTCAGGCCGCACTGCTTGCTCGCCGCGATGCCGTCGAGCAGCTTCTGAGCCGACTTCTTGCCCATGCGTTCGAGCTTGATCACGTCGTCGAGTTTGAGGCGGTACAGGTCGGTCACTGTCTTGACCAGGCCGCTCTTGACGAGCTGCTCGGCGAGCGTCTCGCCCAGGCCGGAGATGTCCATGCGCTCCCGTTTGGCGAACGATTCGAGCCGGCCCTGGATCTGCGCCGGACAGGTCGCGCCGCCGGTGCAGACGTAGGAGACGGCCTCCGGTTCGCGGATGGCCGGCGAGCCGCACACTGGGCAGGTGGCCGGCCACTCGAACGGCTTCTCGACGCCGGTGCGCGACTCGGTCAGGGCCTGGACGACGTAGGGAATGATCTCGCCCGCCTTGATGACGACGACGTTGTCGCCGACGCGGATGTCCTTGCGGGCCAACTCGCTGGCGTTGTGCAGGCTCGCCCGGCTGACCGTCGTGCCGGCCAGGTGGACCGGCTCCAGCAGGGCGACCGGCGTCAGCGTGCCGTCCTTGCCGACGCTGATCTCGATGCCATTGAGCCGGGTGATGGCCTGCTCGGCCTCGAACTTGTAGGCGACCGCATAGCGGGGGGCCTTGGCCGTGGTCCCGAGTCGGCGGCGCTGGTCGAAGCTGTCCACCTTGATCACCATGCCGTCCGTCTCGAACGGCAGGTCGTGGCGTTTCTCGGTCCAGCTCTCACAGAACGCGATCACCTCGTCGATCGTGTCGAAGGTCTGGGTGTGTCGGTCCACCGGGAAGCCGAACTCGCGGAGCAGTTCCAGCGACCGTGTG
>CAYYJM010000055.1:20891-27258 GCA_964471755.1 uncultured Alcaligenaceae bacterium | reverse complement strand
CGCCCATTCGCTTAAGTTGGCGCGTATGGGGCCGAGCGCCAGCGAGAGCCCACCAACCCTTCGAGAAATCCCAAACTCCCAGGCTCAAAACACTGACTGAGCGGACTGAGCGATGTCGCCGCGTTTCCGGTCGTCGCCTGGTGGCCTTTCGCTGACCATCGGCCTACCCTCCTATACCTCTGGCTCGACAGACCGATTCGCTGCCCCATTGCGGCGTCACCTCCGGGCGGATAGCATGTACCCTGCCAGTCACATGTGAGGATCAATCCCATCCCTTTCGGAGTCGCTGCGATGAAAGATCCTTCTCGATTCCCGCGCTGGCCGAGGCGCGGTCTGGGTCTGCTGGCCTTGCTGGCACTGCTCGGCGCGAGTCTGTCTCCCACTGCCGCTCAGAAGGGGTTTGAACCCGTCAAGCCGCCTCCGGGCACGATGACATTGAAGGAGCCGGCCACGATCCTGGTCGGCGATTCCGGCTGTAGCTTCCTGGCCCTGATGCCCGGTGACCTGCTCGATCATCCGCTGATGAAACACCTGCCAGCCCGGATGCGCGAACACCTGCAAGAAGTCGAACGTGAGATGCCCCACCACCTGGGCGTCTCGCCACGCCGGCTGCAACGGCTCCTGATCGCCTTCCCGGCCGGGGGGATGCAGCATCCGGTCGGTCTGATGGTCAGCAACAAGAAGTTCACGCCCGAGTCGGTGCTGAAGGCTCTCGGTCCGACCTGGGAATGGGACAAGGACGTAATCCGCAGCCAGCGTCCCGACGTGATCCGGATCCACAGCGACTCGCTGCTGCTGATCGGCCGGGAGCGGGACATCAACGTCCTGCTCGACCGAGTCCAGACCGGTCGGCCTGACCCGACCCTGTATCGCGGCCTGGTCGCCGCCGAGAACGGGGCCCAGTTCGTCATCGGCCTGCGGCCGGACGACATGATCGGTCTGTTCGGCAGAGGCCAGGCGACAACAAAAAATGTGGCCCCGGCCACGAAGGATGCTCCCTACGGGAAGAAGGAATTCCGCAAGGACGACTTCCCGAAGGCTCCCGAAGAGAAGAGCCCACCGCCTCCGGGTCTGTCACCAGCCCCTCCCGAGGCGGGCGGTCTGCCGGGCGCTGCGGGCCAACCGGCCGTTGGCGTGGGGCCGCCTCCCCGGGTCATCGAACGTCCCGACCCGGCCGTGGCTCCTGCTCCTGATCTGAACGAACAACCGATGCGGCCGACGATGCGGGAACTGGTCAAGGAGATGCCACCGGAAGCGCTGCCGTACAAACCCCTGCTGCTGAACCAGGCGGCCACCCTGGCCGTCCGACTGACCGACGATACGGCCACGGTGAGTCTGAACCTGGCCTATAGCGGGCCCGAGCAGGTCGAGGACGCCCAGGCCTCGCTGCGGATCGCCCTCTACGTGCTGCGCGAGGTTCTGCCGCGCTGGTGGATGGACGAGGTCGGCCTGGAGAAGGAAACCGCAGTCCAGGTGGTTCGGGCCCTGGATCGTGTCGGCGAGGCGCTGCGCAAGACAACGATCAGCGTCAACGGCCAGACCGTCAGCGCCACGACGACCTTGCCGCTGGAGCCGGAACTGGTCGGCGTGCTGCTCCGCGAGATGCCCATGCCCGGCGGCTTCTCGACCGAGCGGATGAACCACTTCAAGCAGATCGGCCTGGCCCTGCACAACTACCACGACACCATGGGGGCATTGCCCGGCACCGCCTATTACTCGGCTCAGGGCAAGCCGCTGCTGAGCTGGCGTGTGGCCATCCTGCCGTACATCGAACAGCAGGACCTCTACCGACAGTTCAAGCTCGACGAACCGTGGGACAGTCCGCACAACATCAAGCTGCTGGAGAAGATGCCGAAGATCTTCGCCGCGCCGGCGGGCGTGCAGGTGAAACCAGGCTACACCTTCGTCCAGGGCTTCAGCGGCCCCGGGACGATCTTCGACCCGACGCAGGACCGCAAGCAGCCCGGCGTCAGCATGGGCTGCCGGATTTCCGCTGTCTCCGACGGCCTGAGCAACACGGCCATGGTCGGCGAAAGCGGCACGGCGGTGCCGTGGACCAAGCCGGAGGACATCCCGTGCGACGTGCGCGGCGTTCCACCGCTGGGGTGCATCCCGGGCAGCGGTCGGTGCCTCGTCCTGATGGGCGATGGAGCGGTGTTCACGATCACCAGTAACCCGCCGCGAGATCAATTCTCGCACATGACCGGCCGGCAGGATGGTGCGGTCTTCAACATCGAGGACCTGAAACCGGGTCGGCGACCGCGTCACTGATCGATCCGTACCCTCCCGGTGACAGCTCGTCGCCGGGAGGGTTCGTTGGTGTCTCTCGTTTCGCAGGTGGATGGCATGTGGGTCGTGTTCGAGTATCTGTCCGCCGTGTTGTCCGCCATCGGGCACGGCCTCACGCTGGACCCGGCCCTGTTCCAGGGGGTGCAGGCTGGCACGATGTCCTTTGCCGTCTGCGTGGGCGTCGCCGTTGTCGGCGGCGCTTCGCTGCTTCTGGGGCACAGCGTCGTGCTGTTCGCCAGCCGGGTCAAGCCGGTGGGATTTGTTCTTGCCCTGGGCCTCAACGGTCTGCTCTACACGGTCGGTCTGCTCGTCTGGGCGACGGCGACCTGGCTCGTGGCCGCCTGGTGGTTTCCCGGAAGTCTCACCTTCGACGCGACCGCCCGGATCATCATGCTCGCCTCCGCCCCGCTGGCGTTCGGCTTTCTCGGCCTGATGCCCTACTTTGGCCCGCCAGTCCTCCGACTGCTCCAGACCTGGAGCCTGCTCGAAACCGTGCGGATCATCGCCTACGAGTGTTCCGGCCACTGGACGGAGGCGCTGCTCGTTGTCGGTCTGGGCTGGCTCCTCGTTGTCATCGCGTCCCACACGATCGGGCATCCAGTCGTGGCCCTGCGATCCTGGTTCTGGAAGAAGTTCTTCGGCTTCTCACCCGATGAGAGTGTCCAGCAAATCGTGCAGGAGTATCTCGTTTTGAAACCAGCGGAAGGAGAGAGGGAGATTACCCCGTGATCGAGATCGTGCAGCTCCTGCTCCTCGGCGCGGTCGTCTGGTTCGTGATCACGGCCCTGCTCGCGCCGCTGGAAGCGCTGGGGTGGTGGGCCGGATGGTTCGGCCAGGACATCCTCGAATCGGCGACACGCGACAAACTCCTCGCCGAGGCCGCGGCCACGGACCAACCCGAGGCCGCGCATTACATCGTCTACCTGTCGGGAATCGGTGCCCTGACGGGATCGTCGATTCCAATGCAGGAGAAGCCCTTCCAGGACGAGTTGGAGAAGCGCATTCCGGGCACGAAGGTGATTCGCGACGTCTTTCCGTATTCGGTCACCAACATGGGCCTGACGAGTGAGCGTTTCTTCTCCTGGCTCTGGCGGCGCATCGAGGCGATGCGGCCGAAGAATCCCAACGCCTGGATGTTGCGTCTTGTTGTCTTCCGGAATCTGTTCCAGGTCGCGGTCTCCGCCGATTCGCGCTATGGTCCGATCTACAATCTCGGCGTCGCCAAGGAGATTTTGCTTGGTTTGATCCGCCAGGGATATCGGCTCGGAAGTCGGAAACCGGTTGTTCTGGTTGGCACCAGCGGCGGTGGTCAGATCGCCGTCGGAGCCGTGACCTATCTAACGCGAATCATCAACGCGCCGATCCTGGTCATTTCCATCGGCGGTGTTATCTCCGCCGATCCGGGCCTGCTGCGCGTCGATCATCTGTATCATCTGTACGGCACGAAGGACCACATCCAGACCCTGGGTTATCGGATGTTTCCCGATCGCTGGCGCTGGCCGTTGTCGTACAACTCGCCCTGGTTCCGGGCCGAGCGGCAAGGCAAGATCACACTCATCGAACTGGGGCCACTCGCGCATACCGGGGCCGACAGTGCCTTCGATCCCAACGCCCATTTTCCGGACGGCCAATCGTACCGGGACAAGGCTCTGACCACCATCACAACACTGGTGAACGATTGGTTCGCGAAGGTGCAGGCGAAATAACGAGGCGGAACCGACAAAAATCCGCCACTCCGTGGCGGGCCACATCACGGCATGCCATCGCAACGCTTCCCCGTCGGCGAAATGGCTCAGTGATTGAACACAAACTCCAGACTGTTCAGCAGGGCCCAGGCCAGATCCTCGGCCGCCTCGCGTCGCTGGCCCTTGCGACGTTCCAGGTGCGCCGTCGCCACTTCACGCTCGCGCTCCGTCGGCGGTCGGCCGAGAAACGCCAGGTACAGGCCCTCGACCACCGGCCCATCAGCGTCGTGCTGACGGAGCAGTGTCACCACCGTGCCGCGTGGATGCGACAGCTTCGTCTGCAACTCCGGGGCGTTGAGCAGGTGCAGGACCTGCGAGACGCCCGGTTCGCTGCTCCGTTCGCACTCGCACGCCGTCGTCCGGGCCGGTCGGCCGAACGTCTTGAGGAAGTAGTGGCGGACCTTGCTGTCCCACAGCTGCACCGCCCGCGTTCCTGGCGGCAGACCGTCGAACCGCTCGGCGACGCCGGTCGCCTGGCTGACCATGTCGAGCAGCACCTCGGCCGGCACCCGTCGCAGCAGGGCCCGCGAGTGGTTCTGCTCGTCGCGATCGTTCGTCTCGTTGGGCTTCGTCGAAAGCTGGTAGACGCGCGACGTGACGATGAAGCGGATCAGGGCCTTCGCGTCGAAGCGGTGTTCGACCAGGAAGCGGGCCAGTTCGTCGAGCAATTCCGGATTCGTCGGCGGATTCGTCGCTCGTACGTCGTCCACCGGCTCGACGACGCCGCGGCCCAGGAAGTGGGCCCACATCCGATTGGCGAGATTCCGCGCGAAGTACGGGTTGTCCTTGCTCGTCATCCACTCCGCCAGTCGGCGACGCGGATCGCCGCTCTCGCTGGCCGTGGGTTCCGGCTCACCCAGGGCGTGAGCCAGGATGGCCGTCCCGGTTCGTGGATGCCGGCTCGGCCCGGCCTTTCCGCCGACGATCGCCGTATCGGCCCGGGTGCCCTCGGATCGAACCCCGGTGAAGAACGCCTGCATCCCGAAGTAGTCCGTCTGGCTCCAGCGGTCGTAGGGATGGTGATGACATTCGGCACAGGCGATCCGGACGCCGAGAAAGACCTGGCTCAGGTGACTGGCCATCTCGCCCGGCTTCTTGACGGCCTGGTAGAAGGCCGCGGCCGGCACCTCGTCGAGCGGTCCCTCGGCCGTGACCACGTCCCGTGCGAAGGCGTCGAGGGGGCGATTGGCCATGAACCGGGCCCGAATCCAGCGATGAAACGCCTGGGCCGACTTCGCTCCGAGAGCCTGGCGATCGACACGCAGCAGGTCGGCCCACTTCAGAGCCCAGTAGTCGGCGTACTCGGGTCGTTCCAGCAGGGCGTCCACGAGTCGGGCCCGCCGGTCGGGTCGGGTGTCGGCCAGGAAGGCCCGCACCTCTGCCGGCGTCGGCAGCACGCCGAGGATGTCGAGCGTCACCCGGCGCAGGAACGTCGCGTCGTCGCACTGGTCGGAGGGAATCACCTGAAGGGTGCGGAGTCGGGCCCAGACGTGGCGGTCGAGGGCGTTGTTGCTGGCCACGTCCGGGTAGGTGGCGATCTTCTTCGCTCGCGGCAGGACGGCCCGGAAGATGGCCGTCTGGCCCTGGTAAGCGGCCATGATCGTCGCCTCGCCCGGCAGATCGAGAGTCTGCACCAGGCCGAACTCATCGACCACGGCCAGGTTGTCGTTGTTCGACTGGAACCGGGCATGGTGGGTCACGTCCGCCTCATGGCCATCGTCCCACGTCGCCCGGACGCGGAGCTGCTGACGCGAGCCGGGCCGCATCGTTCGCGGCCCCGGCTCGATCTGAAGCGCCGTCACGACGGGGCCCTTCTTCGCGCCGAGCGGAGCCCCGGCGGCGATCCAGTCGCGCAGGGTGAGGTAATCGGCCGAGTCGGGTTTGAGCTTCGAGCCGCCGCCGTGCGCGACCTGACCGGTCGCCTTGCGGAGGAGGAGCGAATGTTCCGGGGCCGGGAGAAAGAGGCGTCGGCCACGGGCCTCGCGTGTGAGGGCGGCATGGTCGGACGGCGGGTCGAAGCCGAAGACCGACAGCTTGAAGCCGTTCTGGCCCTCCGCCTTGCCGTGGCAGCCCGAGCTGTTGCAGCCGTACCGACTCAGGATCGGCGTGATGTGGTTCTCGAAGTGCCAGGCGACCGGCTCGGTCGTCCCGGCGACGACCACCGGGACGGAGCGCGTTTGTTGATCGATCTGCACGATGATGCGCGTGGTTCCGTCGGTGATCGCCTCGATCCGCCCTCGAGCGTTGACCATGGCGATGCTCGGCGACTCGGAACGAAACGTCGCATCACCGGTGCGATCGCGGACTTCACCACTGCCGAGTACCTCAGTGAC
>CAYYJM010000055.1:18610-20881 GCA_964471755.1 uncultured Alcaligenaceae bacterium | reverse complement strand
TGACGAGCAGGGTGAACTTGGCTCGCGGCCCCGTCAGTTTCACCGCTGCCGGCTCGATGTCGATGCGTGACGAAGCTGGTGCGGGCGGAGCGGCGAGCAGCCCCGGTGCGGCGAGCAGGAGGATGCAGACGCAGCGCGGCATGAATGGCTCTCCGGCAGAAGAAACGGCAGTACATCAGGTCTACCCCATCCCGTCGGCGGAGGCAATGACAAAGCTGCGGCAGAACGGCAGGGGACCGGGTTCGGGGAATGCGGGAAAGTCTGCTTGACCGGAAGGAGCGGGGCGGGATAAGATTCCCGCTCCCGGAATTCGGGTCTGGACGACCCGGCTTGAAACTCGCGGCCTGGCGACGGCCAGGTCAGGGCGAGCTGACTCTGGAAAGGATGCCATGACCCACCGTGCCAACTTTGCCGCGCGCCTCCGCTCCCTTGTTCCGTTGTGGCCCCTGGCCGTCAGCCTGGCCTGCATCATCTGGGCGTTCCTGAGCGTCCTGACCGAACTGTGGTCCACCTGGGGCACCAATCCGCAGTATTCCCACGGCTATCTCGTGCCGCTCTTCGCCGCCTACCTGCTCTACGCACGCCGGGATCAACTCCGGCTCGATCGGATCCAGCCGAATCTGTTCGGGGCCGGGTTCCTGCTGTTCGGCATCGCCATGCGGCTCTTCGGTGCCTACTACCACTACACCTGGCTCGATCAGATCTCGCTGCTGCCGATCCTGGCCGGAGCGTGGTTTCTGATCGGCGGCTGGACCGTGCTGCGCTGGAGCTACCCGGCGATCCTGTTCCTGGCCTTCATGATCCCGCTGCCGTTCCGCCTGGCCGACGCCCTCTCCGGGCCGCTCCAGCGCCTGGCGACGATCTCCAGCACGTTCTTCATGCAGACGCTCGGCATGCCGGCCCTGGCCGAGGGGAACATCATCCTGCTGAACGACAACGAGGTCAACGTCGTCGATGCCTGTAGCGGTCTGCGCATGCTGGTCGTCTTCTTCGCCCTGGCGACCGCCCTGGTCATCGTCATTCGTCGCCCCTGGCTCGACAAGGCGATCATCGTCCTGAGTGCCGTGCCGATCGCGCTGATCTCGAATATCGCGCGGATCACGGCCACCGGCGTCTTGCTGGAGACGACGACGAGCGAGGCGGCTCACGCCTTCTACCACGATTTGGCCGGCTGGTTCATGATGCCACTGGCTCTGGCCCTGCTCTACGTCGAAATGCACCTGCTGGGCTGGATCTTCATCGACGACCCGAACGCGGTTGCGCGAACGGCATCGGTTCGGCGTGCGACGACACCGCGAACGCCGCGAGGTCAGCGCCGCCCGGCCGGAGCCACGCCGTCCCGCCGCAAGTCGGCCACGCCCACGCCGGCCGTGCAGACGGAAGAACCTCAGCCGGCGACCACGCCCGGAGCGAATCCGACGGAGTGACCGTTTCACCGCGACCGAGAGCCGGGCCTGTCACTTCCGCGACGACCCGGTTCTCGGCCGCAACCTGTTCTCACGCGACAGACTCATCGACGCTCACCACGGAGGGGGAGCATCCCCATGACACCCAACAACGCACCGATTCCCGACCCCACCCCACCTCAGGGCGGCCGAACGCCGCATCCGATCGCCGGCCGGATCGACCCGGCCGGACCGATGGGGCCTCGACCGGGGGTCCATCAGCCGGACACGCCGGAGGGGCTGAACGCCAGCCCGGACATGAAGGCCCTGCTGCGGAGCCTGGGCCGACGCTGGATGCTGGCGGCCGTGCTGAGTCTCCTGCTCGGTGGCGGTGCCGCCGCCGGGGCCTATCTGCTGCTCACGCCGGAGTACAGCGCTTTCTCACAGGTCCGGGTCGAATTTCAACCGACCGTCCTGGCCGGTGAGCCGGAGCGGAACGTCACCGCCTTCGGAGCGTTCATCAAGTCGCAGGCCGCCCTGTTCAAGAGTCGGCCAATCATCCAGAGCGCACTGAAAAAGGACGACATCCGTCGGCTGAACCTGGAGGCGGAAGCCACCGATCTGCCCGCCTACATCGACGAACGTTTGCAGATCGCGGTTCAGGACTCGTCCGAGCTGATGACGGCGACGATCAACCATCGTGATCCGATCGTCGCGCTGGCCCTGATGAAGGCGCTGACCGAGAGCTACATGGAGTACGTGGACTACGAACGCGAACGGCGTTCGGCCCGCGACACGGAGCTGGAGAAGATCATCACCGATCTGAACGCCGGGTTGCAGCAGAAGAAGCACACCCTCCGCGAGATGGCCAAGAAGTTCAGCTCGA
>CAYYJM010000055.1:0-18600 GCA_964471755.1 uncultured Alcaligenaceae bacterium | reverse complement strand
CACTCGACCGTCAGCACGAGGCGTACCTGGCCAACGTGCGCGATCTGCGGTCCCAACGCAACCCGATCCGTAACGAGCTGGCCCGTGCCGAGGCGGCGTTGCGTGTCCTCGACATCCAGTTGCCGCCGATCCCGGCTCCGGCCCTGCCGCCGAAGCCACGCGTGGAGGACGCCCAGGTTGAAACGGTCCTGCGTGCCGACCCGGTCGCCGGTCCTTACCTGACCCGGATGGCGACCGCTCGCGAGGTCATGGACTACTACGCGCGGAAATCGACTCAGCCGGAACTGGAGACTTCCTACCAGCGCGCACGCGGCGACCTGGCCAGGATGGAACCCGAGGTGAGCCGCCGTCGTGCGGAGATTCGTCGGGAACTGAACGACCGGGTGACCGCACTCTACAACCAGGAAGTCGAGCAGAGGAAGACCCAGCAGGAGCAGCAGAACGCCCAGCAAAACGCTCTGCGGACGGCCCAGCGGCAGCTCCTGAGCGATACCATTACGGAGGGGAAGCAACAACTCGCCGCGCTGGAGAAGGAGATCACGGATCAGCAGACCCTGGTGACCCAGACGACCGGAGCCGGAGCCGAGACGGAGACGCTGGCGAAGGAGATCGAGGCGCAAGAGGCCCGGATCGCTTCGCTGAAGGAGCGGCTGGAGTCGAACAAGATCAATGGTCGGGTCAATGAGCGCATCCACGTCCACCAGGAAGCGGCGCTGATGCGACAGAACAACCGGAAGCAGCTCGTGGCGACCCTGGGAGCCCCCCTGGTCGTGGCCGGGGCTCTGTGTCTGATGCTGGCCTACTTCGATTACCGTCAGCGGCGCGTCTACTCGGCTCGCGAGGTGGCGGCCGGGCTCGGCATCCGTGTCGTCGGAGCGGTGCCGGCTCTGCCGGGCCTGGAACGACGGCTCGTCGATCCGGGAGCGGAAACCGATCTGGAGGGCCATCCCGTTCTCGAATCGATCGACGCGCTGCGAACGACGCTGCTGCGTGAATCGCAGCGCGAGCGACGGCGCGTCATCCTGGTGACCAGTGCCGGAGCCGGCGAGGGCAAGACGACCCTGGCCGCTTCGCTGGCGATCAGCCTGGCTCGTGCCGGTCGCCGAACGCTCCTGGTCGATGGCGACCTGCGCAGCCCGGCCGTCAATCAGCTCTTCGAGATTCCGCTGCAACCGGGCTTCAGCGAGATTGTCCTGAGCGAGATCGATGCGGTCGATGCCATCCAGCAGACGCACGTGGACAATCTGTTCGTGCTGCCGGCCGGGCAGTACGACCGTGAGGTTCTCCAGAGCCTGGCCCGCGACGGCCTGGAGGGCGTGCTGGAGAAACTCCGCGAGGAGTACGACTTCATCGTGATCGACTCACACCCGGTGCTGGCGGCGACCGATTCGCTGCTTCTGGCCCAGCGTGTCGATGGCGTCCTGCTGGCCGTGCTGCGAAGTGTCAGCCAGATGCCACACGTCTACGCGGCGGCCCAGCGATTGTCGTCGCTCGGCGTGCGCGTCCTGGGCGCGGTCATCAACGGTTCCGACCCGGAAGAGGTGCCGACGTTCGCGCCGACCTCGCACCCGGTGGCGTGATCCCTGCCAAGAGCCGGAAGCGTCAGCGACGGTGTTCTGTCTTCGGTGTCAGAACACCGTCGCTGACGCTTCCGGCTCTCGCTAAAAACGAAATTCGGCTCGCCGAAGACATTCAACGAACCTTCACGGAAGATAGCCATGCTCAAGATTCTGGTCACCCTGTTTGCCGGGGCATCGATCGTCGCCTCGGGTTATCTGCACGGCCTCTGGACGGAACGCTGGGGCAAGGGTGAGGAGCCGATCCGACTGGCGGCCTCGCTCGCTCAGTTGCCACGGCAGATCGGCGAGTGGGAAGCGGAGGATCTGGAACACAAGCCAACGAGCCTCGATCAGGAACTGGCCGGCTCGCTCCAGCGCCGCTACACCCACATCCCGACCGGAGAATCGGTCACGGTGGCGATCCTGTGCGGTCGGCCAGGCCCCATCTGCATCCACACGCCGGATGTCTGCTATGGAGCCAGCGGCTTCGACGTGGGCAAGCCAGTGAAGACGGCCGTGCCCAATCTGCCGGCCGAGTTCTGGATGGCCGACGCCATCCGCCAGCGAACCGGCGAAACGACCCAGTTACGGATCTTCTGGGCCTGGTCGCACCAGGGCGAATGGCAGGCGGTGAACGACCCGCGCACCAGCTTCGCCAGCCATCCGGCGTTGCTGAAGATGTACGTCATCCGCGAACTGGTGCAGAAGGGGGAGAAGGTGGAGAACGATCCGTGCCTGCAATTCTTGCAGGTCTTCGTGCCGGAAGCCCAGCACCTCTTGTTTTCTTCGACCCCTTCGGAGTAACATCCGCTCAGGCCGGATGGTCGGCAGCAACCGGGGTTTCACCACCCCGGCCCACTCAGGAAGAGCGGGCGAAGACCTTTCCGCAAGCATGGAGGCGGTCACCTTGGCATCGCAATTCGATCTCCGCGTTACAACCAACGAACGGGAACCGCGCGTCGAACCGCAGCGTCGTGGTCGGCCTCGCCGGGCCGGCAGTGGCCTACCGTTGCCGTTACGGCCGCGAATGGCGTGGTACTTGCCGGTGAAGTACCTGCTCGATTTCGCCGTCGCACTCTTGCTCTCGGTTGTCGCGTTGCCCGTGATCCTGCTCGCGGCCCTGCTGGTCAAGGTGACCTCACGCGGCCCGGCCTTCTACACTCAGGTCCGCCTGGGCAAGGACGGTCGGCCGTTCACCATCTTCAAGCTCCGCACGATGATCGATAACTGCGAGTCCCTGACCGGGGCACGCTGGTCGATCCCGGGCGATCCGCGCATCACTCCGCTCGGCTGGTTTCTGCGCAAGTCGCACATCGATGAACTGCCCCAGTTGCTCAACGTGCTGCGCGGTGACATGAGCCTGGTCGGGCCGCGGCCGGAACGGCCGGAGTTTCTGCCGGAACTGGAACAGGCACTGCCAACGTATCGTCAGCGGCTCCAGGTCCGGCCCGGCGTGACCGGTCTGGCTCAGGTTCAACTGCCGCCCGACACCGACATCGAGAGCGTCGGCAAGAAGCTGGCTCACGATCTGTTCTACATCCGCTATCTGAACCCGCTGATGGACCTGAAGCTGATCTTCTGCACGGCGTTCTACGCTCTGGGCGTGCCGTTCGCGATCCTCAGCCGCGTGCTGTTCGTGCCGAACAGTGCCACGGTCGAGGCGGAGATGACGACCCAGGTGCCGAAGGCGAACAACTCGCCCCGGCAGCGGGTCGCGGCCTGAAGTCAACGCTGAATCGATCAGGAGTGACGCAGGATGGTCACTCCACGCAACGCTTGCTCACAACACCTGAGTCGCACCACCGGAGAAGGGAATCTCCCATGCGCGACCCCTTGATGACCGTGACCGAATCGACCCTGCGCGCCAGCGGCACCGAGACGCCTCTACCGTTCGTCTCGGTCCTGGTCCCCGTCCGCAACGAGGCGGGCTTCCTCCGCGCGACCCTGGAACAACTCCTGCGCCAGGATTATCCCAGCGGGCGCTTCGAGGTCCTGGTCGCCGACGGCGGTTCGACCGACTCGACCTGCGACATCGTTCGCGAACTCCAGCGCGAATACCCGAACCTGCGGCTGCTGCACAACCCGAAACGCTGGTCGAGTGCCGGCCGGAACGTCGCCGTGCGTGCGGCTCGGGGTCGGCTGCTCGTTCTGGTCGATGGCCACTGTCAGATCCGCGACGAGGACTATCTGCGCGCGATCGTCTCGGCCTTCGAGCGGAGTGGAGCCGACTGCATCGGCCGACCGCAGCCGCTCGACGTGCGCGGAGCTTCGTCGCTGCAACAGGCCATCGCTGCCGCCCGGGCGTCGCGTCTCGGCCATCATCCGGATTCGCACATCTACGCCGAGCAGGAAGGCTTCGTCCCGCCGCAGAGCGTGGCGATCGCCTACCGGCGTGAGGTCTTCGAGAAGGTCGGCCTGTTCGACGAGCGCTTCGACGCCTGCGAGGATGTCGAGTTCAACACGCGCGTCGCCGCCGCCGGCCTGCGCTGTTTCTTCACGCCGAAGGTCGCCGTCCACTATCATCCCCGTGCGACGCTGCCCGGCCTGTTTCGCCAGATGACCCGCTACGGTCGCGGTCGGGTCCGACTGCTCCGCAAGCATCCGACGACGTTCAGTCTCAAGAGTCTGCTGCCGGCCCTGTTCCTGCTCGGCGTCCTGGCCGGGCCGCTCGTCTGCTGGTGGGCTCCGCTGCGACTGGCCTATCTCGGCACCCTGGCCATCTACCTCACCGTCGTCCTGGCCTTCTCGCTGGCCCTGAGCGTGAGCCAGCGCCGGCTCGACTGGCTGGCGAAACTGCCGTTCATCTTCCCGACGATCCACCTCGGAGCCGGCTTCGGCCTCCTGCGCGAATGGCTCGCCGGAGCCGAGACGCAGCCGATCCAGACCGTGGAGCCCGTGAGCATCCCGGCGTCACCGCGTCCGGTAACACCATTGATCAGCCAGCCCGTGCTGAATGCCCTCAGCTTCGATGTGGAGGATTACTTCCACGTCTCCGGCTTCGAGCAGGTCATCCGGCGTGAGGACTGGCCGAGCCACGACTGCCGGGTTGAAGCGAACACCGACCGCATCCTTGCACGCCTCGACGAGGCCGGGGCGAAGGCGACGTTCTTCGTCCTCGGCTGGGTGGCCGAGCGCTATCCGCGTCTCGTTCAGCGCATCCACGCGGCGGGGCACGAGATCGGCAGTCATGGCTACTGGCACCGGCTCATCTACGCGCAGACGGCCGACGAGTTCCGGGCGGACCTCTGTCAGTCGCGCGACCTGCTTCAGGACCTGACCGGCCAGAAGGTGCAGAGCTTCCGGGCACCGAGTTTCTCGATCACGCAGAAATCGCTCTGGGCTCTCGACGTGCTGCTCGAAGAGGGTTTCCTCTTCGATTCGAGCATCTACCCGACGCACCACGATCGCTACGGCATCCCGGGAACGTCGCTGGAGCCGCACGCGATCCGTCGGCCGGCTGGCACGCTGTGGGAGTTCCCGGCGGCGGTCTGGCCCCTGCTCGGTTACCCGCTGCCGATCGGCGGCGGCGGCTACCTTCGCCTCTACCCCTACGCCCTGACGCGACGCGGCTTGCACGGCATCAACGCGACCGGCCGACCGTTCGTGGTCTACCTGCATCCGTGGGAATTCGATCCGGCTCAGCCGCGCATCCGGGCCGGGCGACTGCGTTCCTTCCGCCACTACGTCGGCCTCGCGCGGACCGAGGGACGACTGGTACGTCTGCTGCGCGACTTCCGCTTCGGAACGCTGACGCAATCCCTGGCGAGCTTCCGCCCCGAGAGCGTGGCCGCGGCTCCGAGAGTTTCCGTCCCCAGGCTGGCGGGGTGAATCAACGATCCATCGCAACCGAGACGAACCATGAACCCGAATCTGCAACGTGAAACGATCCCGACTCCGATTCCCCGCGATGATCGACCGCACGTCGTCATCGTGGACGAAGAACTGCCCTATCCGGCCACGTCGGGCAAGCGCATCCGGACGCTCAACCTGACGCTCCGGCTGGCGCGGCAGCATCGACTGACCTATGTGTGTCATCGGAACGCCGACGCGAACGAGGCGCAGGCCGCAGCCGCGTACTTCCGCGAGCAAGGAATCACGCCGCTGGTCGTCGATCGGACGGTGCCACCGAAACGCGGCCCGGGATTCTATGGCCGACTGGCGGCGAATCTCTTCTCGCCCCTGCCCTACAGCGTCGCCTCGCACACGAGCCCGGCCCTGGTCGAGGCGCTCCGCGAGGTGGAGCGACGCGAGACGGTCGATCTGTGGCAGTGCGAGTGGACGCCGTACGCCCAGGCCCTCCGCTGGCCGACGAAGGCCCCGCGCCTGGTCATGGCCCACAATGTCGAATCGGTCATCTGGCAGCGCTACCGGGACACGGAACGGAATCCGCTGCGGCGCTGGTACATCGCCGAGCAGCATCGCAAGTTCGCCCGGTTCGAGCGCGAGGCGCTCGGCGAGATGGAGCAGGTCGTCGCCGTCAGTTCGGTCGATGCCGGTCGGCTGCGGGACGAGTTCGGACTACGGCGGGTCGAGGTCGTGGAGAACGGCGTGGACACCGGCTGGTTTCGGCCGCGATCGGTGCCGCGCGACCCGACCCGCCTGTTATTCCTGGGCAGCCTCGACTGGCGGCCCAACCTCGATGGCCTGGCTCGCTTCCTGACGGACGTGCTGCCCGGTCTGCGTCTCCGGCAACTCGATCTCGAGGTGGACATCGTCGGCCGGAATCCGCCGGACTGGCTGCGGCAGGCGGCGGTGTCCACGCCGGGCGTCTCTCTCTATCCCGACGTGCCCGACGTGCGGCCGTTTCTGGCCCGGGCGGCGCTGCTCGTCGTTCCCCTGCGGATCGGCGGCGGCTCGCGTCTCAAGATCCTTGAAGCCCTGGCCTGTCGGACGCCGGTGATCTCGACACGCATCGGAGCCGAGGGGCTGGAACTGACACCCGGCGAACACTTCGAGCAGGTCGAGGAAATCGACGACCTGGGACCGAGCGTCGCCCGACTGCTGCGTGCCCCGGAGCGGGCCATGCAGCAGGCCGAGGCGGGACTACAGCGTGTGCGACAGCGTTACGACTGGGACCATCTGGCCGAGCAGCTGGCCGGCGTGTGGCGCGAGTGCGTCGCCGCGGGCCGCTGAGGAGCGACCCCATGAACATCGTCCATCTGACGGCCTCCACGTTCTACGGCGGGCCGGAACGGCAGATGCTCGGCCTGGCCCGGGCAATGACCGACGACCGAACCCACTTCCTGACCTTTCGGGAAGGGGACCGCTGCCGAGAGTTTCTGGCCGTCTGCAAGCGGGAGGGCTTCGCGGCCCAGGCCCTGAACCGGGACACGCCGCGCTTCCGGGCCTGCATCAGCGAGATCGCCGACTACCTGCCACGGCTCCAGGCCGACATCCTGCTCTGCCACGGCTACAAGGCCGACATCCTGGGCCGGCTGGCGGCTCGTCGTGTCGGGATTCCCGTCGTCGCCGTCTCGCGCGGCTGGACCGGCGAGAACTTCAAGGTGCGTATCTACGAGGCGGTCGATCGTTATCTGCTCCGCCGAATGGATCGCGTCGTCGCCGTCTCGGAGGCCCAGGCCGTGAAGGTCCGCAAGGCCGGCGTGCCGATGGATCGGGTCTGCACCATTCCCAACGCCATCGACCCGGAACGGTTCGCGAATCCCGATCCGAACTACCGGCAGAAGCTCCTGCGGATGTTTCGCGGTGCCAAGACGAGCATCATCGGAGCGGCCGGCCGACTGAGTCCCGAGAAGGGATTCGACGTGCTGATCGCCGCCTTCGAGCAGGTGCTGCGCGGCGGCGACGAGGTCGGCCTGGTGATCTTCGGCGATGGGCCGTGCAAGGCGGCGCTGCAACAGCAGATCACCCAGTTCGGCCTGACCGGCTCGGTCATCCTGGGTGGCTTTCGGCCCGATCTGGATCGGTTCCTGCCGCACTTCGATCTGCTGGCCCTGCCGAGCCATACGGAGGGGATGCCGAACGTGGTTCTGGAGGCGTTCGCGGCCGGCGTGCCGGTGGTCGCCACGGAGGTCGGTGGCGTCCCCGAAGTGGTCGAACACGAGGTGAGCGGCTACCTCTGCTCCGCCGGCGACGTGGACGCCTTCGCCGACCGCCTGGACATGGCCCTCGCCCTCGACGACGACGATCTGCGCGAACTGGGCCTCGCCGGCCGGGAACGGGTCGTCCAGGACTACAGCTTCGCCGCCCAGGCGACCCATTACGCGGACCTGTTCGACGATCTGCTCGGTAACGGAGCCACGACGACACCGAACGAGACGGCTGACAATTCGATGGCACAACCAGGGACCGAGTCGGAACGAACCTCGGCGTTGCCCGGGTGAAATCGGCGTCCTCGTGGAGGATGCTGATTCTCACGCCTGCACCGGGGGCTCCGACCAGGGGAATCACAAGGGAGGCGACCACCATGACCGACACCTGGACAGCCTGGCGACGCGCGCGAATGGACGATCTGCGTCAGCATTCCGTCGCGCGGACTCTCGTCGCCGCCGGTCTCTGGCTACGCTCGAAACTCGTCCGCCAGACGCCAACCGAGCGGCTCATCTCCCTGGCGCGAGCGGCGCACATCTGCCCGACCGGATCGACGTTCGCGGCGCTCTGTCGATCGTTGCGAACCGAGCTGGACCGGCTCGATCCAGCCGGAATCGAATGGGAGCGGATCGGCAAGGTCCCGGCGAATCCGTGCGACGTGCCGAAGGGAATTCTTCTCAAGCCGCCGCTGGCCGATGGCGAGAAGGGTGTGCTGCACGTTCCGTTCGAGGAGCAGTGGCTGCGTCTGTTCCGCTCGACGGACCCGGCCACGCTGGAACGGATGGCGGCCCGGTACGAACTGATCCTCGGCCCGTCGTGGTCGCCGCCGCCGGAGCCGGCTCTGCTGCTGGCCGTCAAGTTCTGGCCCGGTCGGCTCTACACGCTGTTGAGCAACTTCGCCGACGCCGAGCGGATGCGGACCCTGTCCGACCGACTGGAGCCGATCCCGCTGCTGGCGTCGAGCTGGGTCGATCCGGCCAGCTTCGAGCCGCACCTGGGCCAGACCCGCGATCTGGACGTCGTCGTGCTGTCCAACTTCGCGTCGTTCAAGCGACACTGGCTGCTGTTCGACACCCTGCGACGGTTGCCGCGTTCGTACCGGGTGATGCTCCTCGGCGTGCCGATGGACGGCCGTGGCGAGGAGGCTCTGCGACGCGAGGCCGCGCAGTTCGGCGTCGGCGATCGGTTCGACCTGATCGTTCGGCCGAGTCGCGAGGAGATCGCGCGGAACCTGGCACGGGCCCGAGTCAGCCTGATCCTGTCGAAGCGTGAGGGATCGTGCATCGCCGTGGCCGAGTCGCTGTTCGCGAACACGCCGGTCGGCCTGGTCCGGGGAGCGCACATCGGCTCGGTCGCCTACCTCAACCGGCACACCGGCCGACTGCTGCGCGAGGCTAACCTGGCCAGGGACGTGCAGGCGTTCGTGGCGACGGCAGACACCTACCGGCCGCGAGCCTGGGCGATGAGCCACATCACCTATCGGCACAGTTCGAGCCTGCTCAATCACCTGCTGCGAGAACAGATGCGGCAGGCCGGCCGACCCTGGACGCGCGACCTGGAACCGATCTCGCAGGACTTCCTCTCGATCTACCCCGACCCGGAAGGAGCCCTGGCGATGCAGCCGCACATCGACGCCTTCGAGCGCGAGTTCGGCCTGCGTCTCGGTCGTGGCATCCGGGTCAGGAACGTCGCTAACCCGCTGGCCGCCGTCGCGTGAGGAGTGGCATGACGCGCCGACTGAGAATCTGCTTCCTGATCGACGAACTGACCGTCGCCGGAACCGAGACGCAACTGCTCGCCCTGCTGCGTCAGCTCGACCGTGAACGCTTCGACCCGCAGCTCGTCCTGCTTCGCGGTGACAGCCAGGTGTCGCGGATGCTGGAGCCGGCCGAGTGTCCGGTGATGCGACTCGGCGTCGGAACGCTGCGCAGTCCGACGTCCTGGCTCCGGCTCTGGCGTTTTCGCGGCTGGCTGAAGACCGAGCGGATCGACGTCCTTCAGACGTACTTTCCCGACAGCAGCTACTTCGGCATCCTGGCCGGCTGGCTGGCCGGGGTGCCGCACCGACTGCGGACGCGAAACAACATCGGCCACTGGCTCACGGCCGGACATCGCCGTCTGGGCCGCTGGCTCAACCGGCTCACGACCGGCACCATCGCCAACTGTGCCGCCGCCCGGCAGGCTCTGCTCGATGCCGAGGGGCCGCCGGCGGAGTCGGTCGTCGTCCTGGAGAATGGTGTCGATGCCGAGCGCTTTCTGGCGCTGCCACTGCCGACACCGACGGCGACTCCCGTTGTCGGCAGCGTCGCCAATCTGCGGCAGGTCAAGGGCCTCGACGTGCTGGTCGCGGCGGCGAGTCAGGTGCTGGCCGCCTGTCCGGGCGTCCGTTTCCGCGTGGCCGGCGAGGGGGAAGAGCGGCCGTGCCTGGAGGCCGACATCCAGACTCGCGGCCTGGGCGAAGCCTTCGCTCTGCCCGGCCGGTCGCTCGACGTGCCCGGCTTCCTGGCCGGACTCGACATCGCCGTCCTGGCCTCGCGTGCCGAGGGGATGCCGAATGCCGTCCTCGAAGCGATGGCCGCCGGTCGACCGGTGGTCGCCTCCGCCGTCGGAGCCGTGCCGGATCTGATCGAACATGACCGTCACGGCCTGCTCGTGCCACCGGGTGATGCCGATGCCCTGGCCGGGGCGATCCTGCGGCTCCTGACGGCTCCGGAGGAGGCCCGCGTCTTCGCCGAGCGGGCCCGGGAGCGAGTCGTCGCGAAGTACAGCCGGGCGGCCATGATCCAGCGATTCGAGACGTATTACGCGAACCTTGCTCGACCCCGGGAGGTGGCCGCATGACGACCACGGCGGATGTCCTCACCGACGTGCCAGGCAAGCCGGGCCGATACTGGGACACGCAGACCCGGCTCGTCGGCCCGGTCACGCCGCCTGGTTGGCTCGTTCGCCTGATCGGCAAACGCTGGGCGTTCAACGCCGTTCGCGTGGTGGCGGCCCTGCGACTGTTCGGCAAGCGGAGCCAGTGTCGCGGCATCGTCACCGGCGGCGGAGCGAGCGGCCTGCTGTTCGCCTGGCTGCAAGGACTCGTGCCGTGGGGCCGACGACCGCACGTCCTGATCGACTGCAACTGGTATCTGCCGCGCGGTTCGTGGGGAGCCTGGTTCAAGCGCCTGCGTGTCCGGCTGGCGGCCCGCTCGGCGCATCGCTTCATCGTCTGGGCCAGCCATGAGATCGAGGACTACGCCCGGGAATTCGACATCCCGCCGGAGAAGTTCGTCTACGTGCCGTTCCACGACACGCTGCGCGATTACGACTACGAGGTCCGCGACGACGGCTACCTGTTCGCCGGCGGCAACTACGATCGCGACTACCCGATGCTGATCGAGGCGGTTCGGCCGCTCGCGGTGCCGGCCTGGATCGCGACCACGCTGCCGGACCAACTCGCCGGGATCGAGGTGCCACCGCACGTCCGCGTCGAGGGGACGAGCGTCGAGGGCTTCCGCCAGGCGCTGGCCGGGGCGCGGCTGGTCGTCGTGCCGATGCAGGCGGGTCTGCTTCATTCCGGCGGCCAGCAGACGCTTCTGAACGCCATGCTGCTCGGCAAACCGACCATCGCCGTCGGCCGAAAGTGGGCGACCGACTTCATCGAGCATGGCCGCGATGGCCTGATCGTCGATTACGGCGACGTCGAGGGGTTGCGACAGGCCATCGCCTGGATCACGGCGAATCCCGAGGCGGCGCGGGCGATGGGCGAACGCGCTCGCGTCCGGGCCGAGCCGTTCACGACGCAGCGGACCATGGAAACCATCTACCGCCTGGCCGTGGGAGACGACGCGTGAACTCTGCCATCGCCACGGTCCATCGAGCCGACATGACGACGACGACACGGCGCATCCTGTGCGTCGTTCGCTACCCGGTCGGCGGCATCCGAACGCACCTGCGCTACAACTATCCGCTGCTGAGTGAGCAGGGCTACCGGTTCACCTTCGTGATGCCGGTCGAGGGGACGCACGAATCGCTGGCGGAGACGCTGGGCACGCTGCCGGAGGTGGAGTTCGTTCCGGTCCCCGGCCGGGGCGATGCCTGCCGGCTCGGGCCGACGATCCGGCGCGTCCTGCGGCGCGGCGGCTTCGCGGCGATCCATTCGCACGGCTTCACCTCCGCGGTGCAGACGGTCCTGGGCGCGTGGGGATTCGGTCTGCCACACGTGACGACGATTCACGACGTGGTTCGGGCCGAGCAGTTTCCCGGCTGGAAGGGTTGGCTCCGGCGTCAGGCTCTCGGCTGGCTGCTGCGTCAGGTCGATACGATCATCCCCGTCGGCGAGGATGTTCGCGCGAATCTGCTGGAGTTTCTGCCGCCGCTGCGAGGTCGATGTCACCGGCTGGAGGTGATTCGCAACGGCATCGATTCGGCCCACTACTCTCGGGTGTGTCATCCGGCGAGCGAATTGCGTCACGAACTGGGTCTGGCTCCGGGCACGCCGCTCTGGGGCTTCCTTGGCCGGTTCATGGAGCAGAAGGGCTTTCTGCCGTTGATCGAGGCCCTGGCCCGGTTCCGCGTGCGGACTCCCGAGGCGGCCTTCCACGTCGTCGCCTTTGGCTCGGGGGATCATCAGCGACGCTATCAACGTCGGGTCGGCGAACTCGGCCTGGCGGATCGCGTCAGCTTCCGGCCCTTCGTTCCGGACATCGCGCCGATCCTGCCGCAGCTTGATCTTCTTCTGATGCCGTCGCTGTGGGAGGCGACCGGCCTGCTGGCCCTGGAGGCGATGGTCGCCGGCGTGCCCGTGCTGGGAAGCGACTGCATCGGCCTGCGTGAGGTGCTGCGCGACACGCCGTCGCGGATGCCGCGTGCCGGCGATGTTGCGGCCCTGGCCGAGGGTCTGATCGAGGCGTGGCGGTCGCCCTGGAACGAGGCGGCGCGGGCCTTCGCGCCGACGGCCGCACGACGCTTCGACAACGCACCGTCAGCTCGCGCTCTGCTCGCACTGCTCGATCGCACCACAGGAGGACGGGCATGATCTGGCTTCTGGGCGGATACCTGTGGCTGTACATCCATCGCCCCTTCGAGGTCTGGCCGGAGCTGGGCTTGTTGCAGATCGAGCGCGGCTACATGCTGCTGATGCTCGTCTTCTGGCTCATCTGGCCCGGCAAGCGTTTCGTCAGCAACGGGCTGCACGTCGCCCTTGCCTTCCTGGTCGGGGCCATCTGGGTTTCGTGGATGATGAGCCCCTATCCAGAGGCCGGCGGACTGGTTGTCGAGAACTACGCCAAGGTCATGGTCTTCTACGTCTTGCTGGTCAGCTCGGTACGCACGGACCAGGACCTGCGCCAGTTGATGGGCGTGCTGACTCTCGCGTACGGCCTCTACATGCTCCACTCGCTGCGCGAGTATGTTGGCGGCCGCTACGGCTACGCCCAGGGGGTTCAGCGCATGATGGGTGTCGATGTGACCTACGCCGATCCCAACCAGTTCGCGACCTGCATCCTGCTTGGTCTGCCGCTCGTCTATGCGTACTTCGGCGTGGCGAAGGGCATGAAGTACCTGATGATCCTGGGACAGATGCTCCTGACGGGCGTGTGCATCCTGCTGACCTGTTCGCGGGCGGGCATCATTGGCATGGGCTTCTTCCTCTTTCTGTGCGTCTGTGTCTCGAAGAACCGTCTGCTCGGGTTCGCTCTCCTGGGGTGCCTGGGAGTCATGGGTATGGCGGCGATGCCGGGCTACGTCATCGAGCGGATGATGACGCTCGTCGATTCCGAGGCGGGGCCGAACGTGGCCCATGATTCGGCGGCCGGCCGGCTGGCGGGCTTGCTCAAGGGGCTGGAACTGCTCGAAATGTACCCCCTGCACGGCGTCGGGCCGGGCGGCTTTGGCGAGGCCACGGCCAAGGGGTTTCAGGCGCACAACCTGTACGGCCAGGTGGCCGGCGAACTCGGCCTTCTCGGCATCCTCGGTCTGGGCCTGCTGCTGATCTACTTTTTCGCCAACTGGCGGCGAGCCGGGAGGCTGGCTCGCGAGCAGCCGTGGCTCGTGGAGACGATGGCCTACCGCGTCCTGCGCGGCGTCGGCCTCGGCGTCCTGCTCCTGCTGCTCAACGGCATGGCGGGGCACACGCTCTACCGCTACAACTGGGTCTGGCTCGCCGCCTTCCAGGTGGTCGCGCTGCGCGTCCTGGAGGAACATGCCGCCTTCGGCCGACAGGTCGAGCCGACCTGGGTGTACCTGCCGGTGTCGTCTCCTTCCGTGGCTCCATCGTGGGGGTATTGAGGTCGGCATGAGTCAGCGCAACTACCTTGGCCATGCCGCCATCTTCAGCCTGACCAACGGTCTGATGCAGGTCGGCGGACTGATCATGCTGCTGCTGTACACCCAACTCCTGCCGCCGAAGGAGTACGGTGCCTACGTCCTGCTGACCCGCCTGGCCGAGACGGTGACGATGCTCCTGCTCGTCGGCGGCTTCCGCCAGGCGTTCCTCACCTTCTATCAGCAGGGGGGCGAGGATCAGGTCCACTACCGGCAGCGCGTCATCGTCGGGACGTACTCCGTGTTTCTTCTCGTCGCTCTGATGGGGGGCGTCCTGCTCTGTTTCTGGGCCGGGCCGGTCTGGCGGGTGCTGGGGGTGAACGAGCCGGGTGGGGCGTTCTCCGGGGTGGCCCTGCTGCAACTGGCCTTCTTCTCGGTGCTGATCGATCCGCTCTGCATCATCCCGATGGTCCTTCTCCAGGTCCGGCTCGAATCGAAAAAGTATCTCGTCATCCTGCTCGTGCGCATGGTCGTGCGGATCGCCCTCTGCATCTTCCTGATGCTGACGCTCGGGCTCGGTGTCGGTGGAGCCCTGATCGGGACGGCGCTTGCCAACCTGGCCTTCGCCGTGCTGATGGCGATCCGCGAACTTCGACAGGGAATCGCCTGGCCGGATCGGGCGCTGATCGGCGAGATGGTCCGCTTCGCCCTGCCGTTCCTGCCGACGTCGCTCTGCTTCTTCGTGCTGCACGACGGCGATCGGTTCTTCCTCGCGCCGTGGGGGACGGAGCAGATCGGCCTGTACGAGATCGGCTACCGGTTCGCCCAGCTGGTCACGCCGTTCACGCTGGTGCCGCTGATGGCCGTCTGGAACCATCGCATGTACGAGGTGGCGCGAACGCCAGAGGCTCCGGAGGTCTTCGGGCGCGTGTTTACCTGGATTCTGTCCGCCTACCTGCTGCTGGCTCTCGGCGTGATGCTCTTCGTGGACGAGGCCATCGCCCGGGCGGCGCGATCGAGCTATGCCGGCGCGGCCCTGTTCACGCCGCTGATCCTGATCGGCTGCGCCTTTCAGACGATGTCCTCGTTGATGGACTCGGCATTCTACATCCGGCGGCGAACGGATCTGAAGCTCTACGTCACCCTGACCGCGACGGTGGTGATGCTGATCGGCTACGCGATCCTGATTCCGTGGCTGGGCGCGCTCGGTGCGGCGTTCTCAACCATCTTCGGCTTCAGCTTCCTCGCCCTGGCGACGTGGTGGACGACGCAGCGCATCTTCCCGGTGCGCTACGAGACGCGCCGACTCCTCGCCTTCATCGGCCTGCTCGTGCTGGCCTGGGGCCTGGGTCGGCTGATACCGATGGGGTGGACCACGTCGCCGCTGAAACTGCTGCCGTGGTTGATGGTGCCGACGCTGGCCTGGCAACTGGGGTTGATTTCACCCGAGGAAAAGGAGTATCTTCTCCGTATCGTGAAGAACACGCTCGCTCGCTGGATAGGCCGACGGGATGGGATGCGCAAGATGCCATCCATCCCCACGACGGATGCGGCCTGACTCCCGCGAGTGCCACCAAGGATGGACACCCGGAGGCAAGGATGCTCCCCGCCACGTCCCCGCGCCCCAGCTTTCTCTGCCGGGTCGTCCCGGCGAGTTCCACCACCCCATCACCGGACGGCTGTCACCTGCATGGCCCCGACTGGACCCTGACCCTTCATGGCCAGGCACCGGGAAGCCGGCTCTTCGTCTGGGATTCGCTGGTCCTGCTCCTTCGCGGCGTCGTCCGCTTTCGGGGCCGGAAGCATGAGTCACTCGACCTGGACAGCGTCGCGGCCGAGATCCACGCCGAGTACCTCGAACGCGGTCAGCTCCCCATCGATCGCCTGGCCGGAGCCTTCAACCTCGTCCTGCTCGACGGTGAGGCGGAGCGCGTCCTGGCCTATCGAAACTACGCCGCCTCCGGGCCGCTCTACTACCGATCGACCGGATCGGGCCTGCTCCTGGCCAGCAATCTGACGGACCTGCTGGCCGTCGCCCCGGAGGCTCCCCGGATCGAACGCGATGCTCTGCCGACGTTCTTCCTGCACGGCTGCGTTCCCGGCCGCGAGACGCTGGTGGCCGACTGCTTCCGCCTGCTGCCGGGCGAGATGCTTCACTGGGAGCAGGGCCGACTCGTCCGCCTGCGGCTTCATCCGACGCCGCAGGGCAGCAGCGCGAGTCTGCCGATCGAGAGCGTCCTGGGACGGGTAATCGCCGACACGGTGTCCGTCCACGGACCGACGGCGACCCTGCTGTCCGGCCCCGTCAGTGCGACGCTCCAGGCGGCCTACAACGACGCGGCCCGGACGGAACTGCTGCCGGCCAGCTTCTCGGTCAGCCTCAACACGCCGACCAGCTGGGCCGAGACCGAACAGATCATGCTGGCCTCGCGCGGCCTGGGGACCGAGCATCGACTGATCGCGGCGGAAGGGGCCCTGCTCGACGAACTGCCGCGAACGATGGCCGCCACGGGAGAGCCGCTGCTGGCGAGCCCGGCCCTGTTTCTTGGCCTGCTCGCTCCGGCGCTGGCGCAGTACGGCTTCCGCGCCGGCCTGGCCGGCCTCGGCGGCGGTATCCCGGAGGACGAGACCACGACAGAGGTTTCGCCGTCGATGCTGCGTCGCGGCCTGTACAGCCTGGCACGCTGGGTCGGCCTTGGCCAGCGAGAGCCTTCCCTGGACGACGCCCCGGATCGCGATTCGGTCCGGGCCTGCTTCGGCGAGGCGGGCCTGCAAGAAGCGGCCAGCGTCACGCCGGACGTCCTGGACTGGGCCAGCGCCACGGCGGTCCTGTTCAACGTTCACGGCGTGGACTTCCTCTGCCCCTTGCTCGATTCCCGGATGATCGCCCGGGCGCATCTGACGATGCCCGCGCGGTCGCCGTGGCCTCTGGACTGGCTCGCTCCCGGCGGCCTGCTCCGGCCTCTGGTCGAGCAGATCGACTGTCCCGAGTTCCTCGACCCGACCCACTTTCAGCGGCTCCTTCAGAAGCCGACCCGGTTCCTCTGGCATCTGCTCGCCTTCGACCGCTGGCACCGCCAGGTCATCGAGCAGCCGACACGGTATCTGTCGCCGACCGCGGCAGCGATGTCGGCCGAACCGGAGGTCGCTGGAGAGGAACGCTGATGCTGCACAAGACCCTGGTCAAGAACGTCTTCCTGCCGCTGTCGCTGGCCAGGAACGGCGAACTGGCCCAGCTGCGCTACCTGGCCGAGTTCGAGCGGACCCAGTGGCTCAGTGCGGACGAACTGCGAGCGATTCAGTGGCGACGTCTGCATGCGCTGCTGCGTCACGCCTACCAGCACTGCCCGTTCTACCGGGACCGCTTCCGGGCGGCTGGCGTCCATCCCGACGAGTTCCGCGACCTGGACGATCTGCGCGTGCTGCCCATCCTGGAGAAGCAGGACATCCAGCAGCAGGCGGAGCGGATGATCGCGGAGGGGTGGCCGGAACGAGATCTGCTGGTGAACCAGACCGGCGGCTCGACGGGCACGCCGATCCGCTTCTTTCTGAGTCGGGATCGAAAATGCTCGCGGGCGGCGGCGACCTGGCGGCACAATCGCTGGGCCGGCTGGGATATCGGCGATCGAGCGGCCGTCCTCTGGGGCGCGCCGGTGGATCGGCCTGCGGAATCGCTGCGAAGTCGGCTGCGCGGCTGGCTGCTGGCCGAGCCGCTCTGGCTCGACACCGGCTGTCTGACCGAGGAGGCCCTGCATCGGTTCGTGGTCGAGCTGCACCGGCAGCGACCGCGGGTGATCCTGGCCTACGCCCGGTCGGCGGTGCTGTTCGCGCAGTTCCTGCGGGATCAGAAGATCCGCGTCCCGTCGCCGCAGGCCCTGGTCACCTCGGCGGAGATGCTGGAGGATGCCGACCGCGAATTAATCCAGAGTGTGTTCGGGGCTCCGGTGTTCAACCGCTACGGCTGTCGCGAGGTCAGCGTCCTGGCCAGCGAGTGCAGCGCTCATCAGGGGCTGCACGTCATGGCCGAGGGACTGTACCTGGAGATCGAGACTCCACGCGGCCCGGCGAAGGCCGGCGAGATGGGGAGTATCCTGGTCACCGATCTGTTCAACAGGGCGATGCCGTTGATCCGCTACCGGATTGGCGACCTGGGAACCTGGGCGACGGGGTCCTGTCCTTGTGGCCGGGCCTTGCCGCGACTCGCTCGCCTCAACGGGCGGGTGACGGACTTCCTGGTCGGCAGCGACGAGCAGCTGGTCTCCGGCGTCTTCCTGGCGACGTATGTCGTGGCCCAGCGGCCCAGTCTGGGCCGGGTGCAGATCCTCCAGGAGGAGTCCGGAGCGATCGTCTATCGGATCGTGCCGGGGCCGAGCTTCGACCCCGTCGAGGACGTCCAGTATCTGTGCGCGACGACCCGGCGATATCTCGGTGAGCGGATCCCGGTGACGGTCGAACGGGTGGAAAGTTTGTCGTCGGAGGCATCGGGCAAGTTCCTGTTCAGCCGGTCCAGGGCGAGCCCGCGTTTTCTGAACCCGGTTTCTCATCAGGAGGTTACGACGGGATGAAAGAGATTGGGGGAAGGTGAGAGAGGGGCCGGCGGGGTGGGCCGGACTGGCTTGACAGAGATCGCCCCGCCCCTTTATGCTAGGCCCCGCTCTGGCGAACCTGTGTTCGCCGGTCATCCCCATCACAATGGGCCGTGAAGATTCGGATGCGGCCTCGAAACGACACCTGGGTCCGG
>CAYYJM010000054.1:9635-27724 GCA_964471755.1 uncultured Alcaligenaceae bacterium | reverse complement strand
ATGGGAGGGCTGCTGATGCGCACCGCGCTTGCCTGGCTCGGCCTTGGTCCTTTGGCCCTGGCCATCTGTGTCGGCCTGGGCGTCGTCCTTGGCGTGGGCGGCTACACGTTTCACTACGCCGAGGGCCTCGCCTACCTGAGCAACGATCCGCGCGCCTGCGTCAACTGCCACATCATGCGCGACCATTACGACGGCTGGCAGCACGCCAGTCACCACGCTGTCGCCACCTGTAACGACTGCCACACCCCGCACAACTTCATCGGCAAATACGTCAGCAAGGCCGAGAACGGCATCCGGCACTCCTGGGGCTTCACCTTCCAGGACTTTGCCGAGCCGATCCGCATCCGACCGCACAACGGCGCGGTCCTGCAACACAACTGCATCGACTGCCACGAGGGCCTCGTCAGCGAGCTGTTGCGTCACGCTTCGCCGATCGGGGTCGAGGAACCAAGTTGCGTCCACTGTCACCCCGCTGTCGGCCACGGGCCGGCGCGCTGACCTCCGCTTCCAGGATACGACCATGACTGAACCGACTTCGACGCCGACCCCGGCCGCTCGACCGCGCTGGTACGCTTACCTGCTCGTCGTACTTCTGACGGCGGGTGCGACCTATGCCATCACCGCTCTGCTGATGAACGTCTCCCAGCGCAAGGAGGAGGCCAAACAGGTCGCCTTCAAGGTGGTCGATC
The DNA here is from genome assembly GCA_964471755.1 of uncultured Alcaligenaceae bacterium. Classification (GTDB taxonomy): domain Bacteria; phylum Planctomycetota; class Planctomycetia; order Gemmatales; family Gemmataceae; genus CAYYJM01. The sequence continues at coordinate 27,035 of CAYYJM010000054.1, read as the reverse complement.
TGACCGAGGAGAGCATCGACCCGGCCGAGTGGGGCAAGAACTACCCGCGTCAGTACGACAGCTATCGCCTCACTGCGGACAACGATCGCACTCAGTACGGCAACAGCGAGGCTTTCCCCGCGTCGAAGCTCAAGGACGATCCGCGTCTGGAACGCATCTTCGCCGGCTACGCCTTTGCCGTGGATTTCAACCACGCGCGCGGCCATGCCTTCATGCTCAAGGACCAGGACGCCACGCTGCGTGTCAAGAACTTCCAGCAACCCGGCGCGTGTTTGCACTGTCACGCTGCCGTTCTGCCGATCTACCGCAAGGCAGGCGACGGCGACCTGATGAAGGGCTTCGAGGCCGTCTGTGCCATGCCCCTGAGCGAGGCCCGCAAGCTGGCGACGCATCCGGTCACCTGCCTCGACTGTCACGAGCCAGCCAGTAACCGCTTGCGGGTCACACGTCCCGGCTTCCTCAACGGCATCGCCGCCCTCGCCACCAGTGACGACCCGGTGCCACACCTGCCGAGCATCGCCCGCTGGCGAGCTGGCGATCGCCAGGCGGCCTACGACCCGAACGTGCTGGCCAGCCGGCAGGAGATGCGTTCGTTCGTCTGCGGCCAGTGTCACGTCGAGTATTACTTCAAGGGCCCGTCGAAGGTGGTGACCTACCCGTGGAAGAAGGGTCTTAAGGTGGAGCAGATCGAAGCCTATTACGATGAGGCCGATTTCGCCGACTGGACCCACGCCGAGACGGGAGCCCGGGTTCTGAAGGCCCAGCATCCCGAGTTCGAGATGTGGAACCAGGGCATCCACGCCCGGGCCGGCGTCTCCTGTGCCGACTGCCACATGCCCTACCACCGTGAAGGGGCCATCAAGGTGAGCGACCATCAGGTCCGGACGCCGCTGGCCCAGGTCAATCACGCCTGCCTCACCTGTCATCGTGCCAGCGAGACGGAGATGAAGGCCCGCGTCGAGACGATTCAGTCGCGCACCAAGGGGCTCATGAACCGGGCCGAGGACGCCCTCGTTGGCCTGTATGATGCCATTTGGCAGAGCAAGGCCCAGGGCGCGACCGACGAACAGTTGAAGGCCGCGTTCGCCCTGCAACGCAAGGCCCAGTTCCGGCTCGACTTCATCAACGCCGAGAACTCACGCGGCTTCCACGCGCCGCAGGAGTCGGCCCGCATCCTCGGCGAGGCCATCGATTACGCCTGGCAGGGCCGCGCCGCCTTGCCAAAGGTTCCACCCACCCGGTGACGCATACCCTGTTCTCATGCCGACGATCCACTGCCTTCGCGGTTCGGTCCCACTCGGGACGGCCACCCTGATCGAAGCCGCCCAGCAGAAGACGCTCGCCTCGCCCGGCAGCGTCCTCTGGCTGGCTCCATCGATCCGCGCCCTGAACGAGCAGCGGACGGCGCTCCTGGCCAGTCAGCCGATCCTGCTTGAACTCCATGCCGTCACGCTCGGCGACTGGATCGAGCAGGTCATCGCCGCTCTTGATCCGACCTGTCGCCCGCTGTCGAACGCTCAACAACGTCTGCTCCTCGAAGAGGTCGTCGAGGAGGTTCACGGCGATGCCGCCCTGCGTCACTTTCGTCCCGTTCTGGAGACGCGCGGCTTCAGTGCCGGTCTGCGCGATCTGATTGCCGAGCTGAAACGCCTCGGTATCGGCCCGATCGCCTTCACCCAGGCCGTGAGCGCGACCAAGGGGCACGAATGCGCTCGTCTCTACGCTCGCTATGAGCAGCGGCTGGAGCGTCTGCGTGTCGTCGATGTTCCAGGCCGACCGCTCCACGCAGCTCGTTTGCTGCGTGAGCGGGGCCTGCCCGGCTCGTTCAGCCGAGTGCGGAGCGTCTTCCTCGCGGGCTTCACCGACTTCACGCCGGCTCAGTTCGACGTGCTGACCGCACTGGCTCCGCACGTCGCCGAGATCTGGCTCGCCCTGGCCGACGAAGATGGCGACGAACGCGGCGAACTCTTCGCGACGAGCCGGGCGACGGCGGAGCGGGTCGCGGTTCTTCAATTAGCCGCCGGCTTGCCGGCGGTCTTCGACGAGGAACCGCCGGCAAGCCGGCGGCTAAATGAAGAGCGGCCGGCCCTCCGTCACCTCGACGCCCATCTCTTCCGCTCCCTGCGGACGCTCACCCCGTCTGCCGACGCCGCCGGCCTCGCCGTCATCGAGGCTCCCGGCCGACTCGGCGAGGTTCGCCTGGTCCTCCGCGCCGTCAAGGAGCGACTCGATGCCGGCATCCCGGCCGGGGCCGTCCTCCTGGTCGTCCGCGATCTGGACGATTACGCCGACCTGCTCGCCGAGGTCGCCGCCGAGTACGCCATCCCACTCGACATCGAGGGCATCGAACCGCTGCCCCGTGTCGGCAGCATCGCCGCTCTGCTGCGCGCCCTGCGTCTGCCCCTGGACGACTGGCCCTTCGCCGGCGTCACCGCCCTGCTCCGCAGCGGCTACCTCGATCCGCACCTGCCCGAGGTTCTGGGCGATCCCGAGGTCATCGCCTGGAGCGAGGTGCTGCTCCGTCTGCTCGGCGAACCGCGGGATCGGGCCGCCTACCTCCGTGCGGTCGAACGCTGGGAGACGGAACCACCGGCGGGGCTGGAAGATGAGGCGGCCGAGGAATCGCGTCGACGCAAGACCCATGAACTGGCTCGCCGCTGCGGCCCGTTCCTGCGGCGCTTCTTCGCCCTCTGGGATGGCTTCCCGACGACGCGCCGCCTGGGCGAACATCTCGACTGGCTCGCCGTCTTCCTGCGCCGGCTCGGCCTCGACCGCACGGGCAGCCGGGATCTGCGCGACCGTCTCGCGCTGCAGCGCCTGAACGAGGAACTGGCCCGCTGGCGTGAACGAACCGAGGCCGGCCGACGCGACGCTCCTTTCGACGCGACGACGTTCCTGCGTCGCCTGACCGCCCTGGTCGGTGAACTGGGCCTGGCTCGTACCCCGCGAGGTCCGGGCCGTGTCCGCCTGCTGTCCGCCGACCTGGCACGGGCCCTGCATGCCGAACATGTCTTCGTCCTCGGCCTGGGCGAGGGAAGCTTTCCTCAGGCGACCGCGACGCCGTTCTTTGATGAAACCGACCGCCAGACCTTCCGCGCCGCCGGTCTGCCGTTCCCGCTCGTTAGCGAGCAGCTCCCCGCCGAGATGCTCCTCTTCCATCAGGTGGTCACCAGCGCGACGCAGACCCTGACCCTGAGCTACCCCGCCGTGGACGAACGCGGCCAGGAACTCTTGCCCAGCTCGTTCCTCCAGGCCGTGCAGGCGTGCTTCACTCCGGGAGCCATCCCGACGACCCGTCGGCGGATGCTGCTCGAAGCGATCGACCAGGACGTGCCGGCTTCCCTGGCCGAGCTGCGCGTCCGTCTCGCCCAGCGGGCCGGCGGCGCACTGACGAGCGATCCGGCCCTCGCCGACCTGCTCCCGGCCGACGCTCGCGTCAGCTTGCAGGACGCCGCTCAACTCGCCTACCATCGCTTTCATGTCGCCGACCACACGACCCACGAGGGCCTGCTGACTCACCCGGCCGTCCTGGCGAAGGTCGCCGAGCGATTCGGGCCGGGCCGCATCTACAGCCCGACCGCCCTGGAGGACTACGTCGCCTGTCCGTTCAAGTTCTTCGCCAAGCACGTTCTTCGACTCGATCCGCTCGAATCGCCGCAGGAAGAGATCGAGGTGACACGTCGTGGTCAGGCCTTCCATCGCGCCCTGGCCCGCCTGCACCGACGGCTCAAGGACGAGGACGTTCACGGTCCCGGTGAGCGCTCGCACGAGTACCTCTCGACCGAGATGGCGGAGGCCGTTCGCGAGGACATCGCCCGGGCACCCAGTGCCGCCGCCCGCGAACTCTGGCGTCTGGAAGGCGAACGGCTCCAGCGGCAGGCTGGCCGGTACGCCACCCACTGGAGCCAGTTCCTCGCACCCTGGCTGGAGAAAGCGATCGAGCCCCGACCGAGCCTCTTCGAGGTGGACTTCGGTCTGCCACCGGCCGAGGGAGCCGAGCCGCAGCCGGAATTGCACATTGCCGTCGGCGGCCTGGAGGTTCGCATCAGTGGCCGAATCGACCGCGTCGATGAGGCCACCCTGCCCGATGGCGCGGTCGGCTTCTGGATCATCGACTACAAGACCGGCCGGGCGGCTCACTACACCGGCAGCGACCTGGAAACGTTTAGTCGGCTTCAACTGACGCTCTACGCTCTGGCCGTGCAGGAGGTTCTTCTTCGCGATCGCTCGGCCCGGCCGCTCGGCCTGGTCTACTGGCTCGTCTCGGAGAGCGGTCCCAAGGTCGTCCTGCCGACGAGCCGGAACAAGACTCTCTGGCTCAACGAGACGGACGGCTGGCGTAAGCTGCGTGCGACGCTCGAAGGCTGGGTCGCCCAGCTCGGCGAGTCGATCCGTACCGGCTACTTCGCCCTGGCTCCGCGTTCGCGGACCTGTACGCAGACCTGCCCCTATGGCCGAATGTGCCGGATCTCCCAGGCTCGGGCCGTTGGCAAGCCGAACCGCCTGGCGCTGCCCGTGGTCGCGTGACCAACCGCGCCCGAAAGCAACCTCGACGCTCCGCCCGCCAGTACATACCTTCTCCCTACTGTACGACCGATCCGCGCCGTACCTGTCCCTCGCCGTGGCCGTCCACGACGAGGCGGTGTTTCTCGTTTCCCATCCGAGGCCCTCAACTCGCCACCGAGGTTGTTGACATGAGCGAATGGCTCATTCCGCTGATCACCCTGACCGCCCTGGAAATCGTCCTGGGCATCGACAACATCATCTTCCTGGCCATCCTGGTGGGCCGAGTGCCCAAAGAGCAACAACGCCTGGCACGCAACCTCGGTCTGATCCTGGCTCTGTTCCTACGTCTGGGCCTGCTCTTCTTCATCACCCTGCTGATGGCCGCCACCGAGCCGCTGTTCTACCTGCCGGCGTGGACCTTCCCGGACTCGGAGGCCCGGGCCATCTCGTTCAAGGATCTCGTCCTGATCCTCGGCGGACTGTTCCTGGTCGCCAAGGCGACTTACGAGATCCATCACAAGCTCGAATCGCCGGAGGAGAGCCACGCTGCCGCCCAGGTCGCTCGGGCCGGCTCCGGGGCGGCCTTCTGGATCATCATCCTGCAAATCCTGGCCATCGACCTCGTCTTTTCGCTTGACTCGGTCATCACCGCCGTCGGCATGGTCAAGACGAACGCCCCGGCCGTCGCCAGCCAGACGGAGGAGCCCAAACCGACCAGCGAGGTCAGCGCGGAGAAGCCGGCCGAGCAGGGCCACGGCCTGGGCGGTCTCCATCCAACGGTGGGCATCTGGATCATCGTCGTCGCCATGATCATTACCTGTCTGGTGATGCTCCTCGCTGCCGGCCCGGTCAGCGACTTCGTCGGCAGACATCCCACGCTCAAGATCCTGGCCCTGAGCTTTCTGATCCTGATCGGCGTCCTCCTCGTGGCCGAGGGTTTCGGCCAGCACATCAACAAGGGCTACATCTACTTCGCGATGGCGTTCTCGTTCGTCGTCGAGCTGCTCAACATGCGGATGCGCTCGGTGCATCCGGTCGCTCTGCACGAACCACACCCGCCGCAGGTGTGACCGATCGTTTTCCCTTGTTGCTCTGGGCCTCGCCGCGTACGCTCATACGATCCTGGTTTCCGTGTCCGTCCGCGAGGCCCTACTCATGCGCTGGCGATTGCTCCTGCTCGCACTCCTGCTGGTCCTGCCGATCCTCCGTGCTGAGGACATCGACCGGAAGTTCCCTCTTGATGCGCCGCTGCGGATCCTTTCGGAGGACTCGACCAACCCGGCCTACCGCGAGCTGGTGCTGAAGAAGATGCTGATCACGGACCTCGCCGCCGAGTGGCAACGGGTAGCCACGGCCGACAACGCCGACAGCTTCCTGGAGAAGCACGGCGGCAAGGACCGGGTCCTCGCCGACCCGGACCTCAAGGCGGCCTACCAGCGTCGGCTCAAGATCCGCGACGACTTCCTCGCCCTGATGCGCGACGGCTACAAGCGTTACAACCAGAAGGCTCCCTTCGACAAGGGCGCGAAGATCACGCCGGAGAAGGTGACCGCCCGGCAGCCCGGAGCCGGCGGCGTTCCGCCCCCGGTCGTCCTGCCGACGCCGAATGCCGGCGACCACTGGCCACGCTTTCGCGGCCCGACCGGCATGGGCCTGACCGGCCTGAAGGAACTGCCGACGAAGTGGTCGAGCAAGGAGAACATCGCCTGGCGCTCGCCCATCCCTGGCAAGGGGAACAGCTCGCCGGTCGTCTGGGGAGACCGGATCTTCGTCACCAGTTCCAGCGAGGATGGCAAGGTCCGAACGATGACCTGCTTCGCCCTGGCCGATGGCAAGAAGCTCTGGAGTGCCGACGCTCCGACCACGCCGCCGGAGGCGCGGGTCCGCGAGAAGAACGGCTTCGCCTCGGCCACGCCGGTCGTCGATGGCGAACGGGTCATCGCCTTCTTCGGCTCGGTCGGTCTGGTCTGCTGGGATCTGGACGGCAAGCAACTCTGGCACCATCACGACTTCAAGGTCGGCAGCGTTCACGGCGTCGGGGCCAGTCCGGTCCTCTACAAGGACCTCGTCATCCTCTGGCAGGAACAGAACCTGAGCGAGCCGATCCTGATCGCCCTGGATCGCAGGACGGGCAAGCTCGTCTGGCAGAAGGCCCGTCCCAAGGGCATGGGCTGGAACACGCCGTTGATCGTCCGCGTCGGCGACCGGGATGAGATGATCTTGCAGTGCAAGGAACACGTCATCGGCTACGACCCGGCCACCGGCGCAGAACTCTGGTCGCTGACCGGCCCGACGATCGAGGTCATTCCGATGGTGGTCATCGGTCCCGACCTGGTCTACGCGATCTCCGGCCGCAATGGTCCGGTCATCGCCCTGAAGCCGGGCGGCAAGGGGGACGTGACCACAACGCACCTGGCCTGGACGACGACCCGCGGCGCTCCGCACGTGCCGTCGCCGATCTTCCTCGATGGTCGGCTCTACTTCACCAGCGATCACGGCATCCTCAGCTGCCACGACGGCAAGACCGGCAAGCTGATCTGGTCGGAGCGTCTGCCGACGACCTTTTCCGCCTCGCCGATCGAGGCGGGCGGCATCCTTTACTTCCCGGGCGAGGACGGCGTAACGTATCTGGTGAAGGCGGGCGACCGCTTTGAACTGGTCGGCGAAAACGACCTCGGTTCGCCCTTGCTGGCCTCGCCGGCGGTCGCTCAGGGCAAGCTGATCTTCCGCACCGCCAGCGAGCTGATCTGCATCGGAAAGTAGAGGCCCGGTATGAAGATCGAGAAGGTGGAGTGTGATCTCCTGCACGTCCTGCCAGCCCGGCCGCGAGCCTCTGTCGAGGAGCAGCGTCAGGGCCGGCTGGCCCACATCGTCACGCTCATCGTGCAGCTCCGCACCGACACTGGTCAGGTCGGCGTCGGCTTCGCGTACGCGCTCCAGGGCACCGGCCGGGGGCTCTATTACACGGCCGTCGATGACGTCGCGCCGCTGCTCGTCGGCGAAGATCCGCTCGACCACGAACGGCTCGAAGCGAAGGCGTACTGGCGATTGCAGACGATCGGTCGGCGTGGCCTGGTCGCCCAGGCGTACAGCGCCTTCGACCTGGCGTTGTGGGATCTCAAGGGGAAGGCGGCGGGTCTGCCGCTGTACAAGCTCCTCGGCGGAGCCCGTGAGTCGGTGCCGGCCTACGGTTCCGACACGGCCTGGCTCCATCTGAATCCGCGGGAGATCGTCCGCGAGTCGCAGGCGTATCTCGATCAGGGCCTCATGGGCATCAAGGTCAAGGTCGGTGCCGACCCGGGCGCGGACGCCGAGCGCGTCCAGGCCCTGCGGAATGCCTGGGGCGATGACGTCTGGCTGGCAGTCGATGCCAACCAGCGTTACGACTACGCGACGGCCCTGGCTCTGGGCCATTTCTTCGAGGACGAGATCGGCATCGACTGGTTCGAGGAACCAATCCTGTGCGAGGATGTCGCCGGTCACAAGCGCCTGGCCGAGCGTCTGGAGACGCCGATCGCCGCGGGCGAGATGCTCTTTGCGCGCGACGAGTTCGAGCGTTACCTGGAAGCGGACGCCCTGGGCATCCTCCAGCCGGACGTAACGCGACTGGGTGGCCTGACGCCGTTCCTGCGCGTGGTGGCCCTGGCGGATCAGTATCACCGACCGATCGCTCCGCACCTGATGCCGGAAGTCGCGGTGCATCTCGGCTGTGGTTTGCCACGGGTGACGTGTGTCGAGGGGATGCCATGGTTCGTCGAGTTGTGGCAGGAGCCGCCGCGCTTCGTGAAGGGACGGCTGGTTCCGCCGTCCCGGCCTGGTCTGGGGCTGGAACTGAACCCGGACGCGCTGGCGAAGTTCCGGGTGGGCTGAAATCTTGACTTCACCCTGGCGAAAAGATCCTGGGGCTGATGCCCCGAGCGGTTCGAGGTGTCCGTTGCTCGAAGAACTCGTCTCTCGGCTGCCTGGCCTGCGGCGTTTGCAACTCCGCCTCGCCGGGCTGCCCACGCAACTGGGGGAAATCAATCTCGCCCCTCTGCACGATCTCTCCTGCCTGCACGAACTGGACGAGGCCGCCGCGACTCCTCCTCACCAGCGAGCCCTCACCCTGCACGCGCTGATCGAGCGGGCCAACCATTCTCCGGAACGGACGCTGGCCGCGCTCGGGGCGGCCGAGTTGCTCCAGTGGATGGCTCCGGAACTGTCACCGGAGTGGCAGGCCGACGCCCAGGCGGAACTCGGCCGACTGCTCGCCGCCACCGGCGAGGTGCCCCAGGGTCTGGCCCTGCTGCAAGAGGCCGCCCTGCGTCTCGGGGCTTCCTCTCGGGCCGCCTGGTATCTCGTCCAGTCTCTCCGCCTCGTGGTCAATCCGAACGAACGCCGTCGGTATCTCTACCAGTTTCTGCAGATGGATTCGCCGTCGTTCGACGACGAGATTCGGCTCGCCTGCAAGATCGAGGGCTGGTGGCACGCCCTGACCACCAGCGATCCGCACACCGCAGCCGGCGTCCGCTACCAACTCGAAGGACTGCTGCAAGAGCCGAGCCTCTCCGATGCCCTGCGAGGACGGGCGCTGCACTGTCTCGGTCACGCCCTGTCGCGTCAGACGAGTTCGTTGCTGCTGGAGACGGCGGCCGTTCGCCTGCGGGAGGCGATCGAGCGCTACCGTGCGGCGGCCGATCCTCCCGGCCTGGTTCGCGGCCTCGACACCCTGGGCCGGGTGCTGACACGCCTGGGTCAGCACGAGGAGGCGATCCGTGTCATTCACGAGAGCCTTCAGGCGAAGCAGCACCTGCGCGATCTGTGGGGGATCACCGCGACGATCAACGGTCTGGCCTACCAGCGTTTCGCCCAGGGGCGGCCCCTGGCTTCGGCCGATCTGCTACAGGCCAACCTCGTGCTGCTGCCGCTGCTCGACGCGCCGGCTTCGTTCGTCAAGCAGAATCAGGCCCAGCTCGTCGTCGCGCTGCTCACCGACGCCTTTCCTCTGGAGGAGACGGCCATCATTGTCGGGCCGCGGCTCGGTTCCGCCTGTCTGGAGTTCTCCCATCCGCCCTGCACCGAGAACGATGAGGCCCTCGCCTGGTGCTATAACGCCGCGCGCCGCTGGCTGGAGGCACGGCGGATTCCCGATCCGGGCGCTCGCCGCGAGCGTCTGATGCCGGCCGTCCGGCTGCTCCGCGAAAGCCTCAATCGTCTTCAGCCCGGCCTGGTTTACGACGAGCGACCGCGGATCGCTCTGTACCTCGCCCTGGCCCTGCTCGATCGGGCGGCCGTCGTCGCCGGAGGCGAATCGGCCCAGCACTTCCTCGATCAGGCGCACGCGCATCTGGAGCAGGCCGACCAGTGGTCGCAGGATCTGCTGCTGCGGCCGTACCTCGAATGGGGCTTCGCCCAGTGGGCGACGGCCGCGCGCCGCTTCGACGACCGCCAGGCTCACCTCGCCTCGGCCCGGCACTACGCCGAGCTGACCGGCAACGTCCTGTTTCAGGGTCTGGTCGATGACTCGCTCAACGCCCACCTCGCCAGTCCCCTGCGTGACTGCCCCGCGCCGCTCGTTCTCGCTCCGGGCGACCGGCTTGAAATTCCCCTCCAACTGACAGACTGGCGTCACCGCCGTTTGCCGCGTTTCTCTCTGCGGGTGCGCGGTCCGGCTGGCGTCACGCCCTTTCGGCTCGAAACCGACCATCTGCGCACCAACGAGTCGGGCCAGGCTCGCGTCGTGATCCATGCCGTGGCGGACGGGGCCGGTACGGCGGAGTTCGAGATTCGTACCCGGGCCGGCCGACCGCTGACGACCGTCGCCTTGCAGGTGCGCGAACTGGAGATCGACGGCTGGGAGGGGAGTGCCGAGGATCGCTTCGTGCTGCGGCAGTTGTTCGGGCCCGGGTATCAGCGTCTGCTCATTCGTCGGGCCTTCGAGGGTGGACTGAGCGGCACCCAGGTTCTGCTCGTTCATCCGCAGATGCTTCCCACGACCGGCTCGGCCGCCGTCTGGAACGGTCAGCCATGCATCGTCAAGCTCGGTGCCGTCGGCCCACTGACAAGTGAGTGGCAGCGGTATCGGCGCTGGGTGCAGGAATTGCTGCCGGCGAACGTCACCCGCATGACACGCTTCGTCGCCTGGGAGCATCGAGCCGGCATTCTGATGAGCCTGGTCGGCACCGGCTGGAGCCGCAGCCGCACCGAGCATGAATGGCTCCTCGACGCCTCGCCCTTCGACGCTCATTATCTGCTGGAGCAGATTTTCCATCGCGATCTGGGCCTGTCGTGGTACACGAACACCGGCACCGATAGCCCGGCCGGCCCGCTGCTCGACGCCTACGCCTGGGCCATTCCGCCCGTCTGGACGATCGAGGACACGCATCCGCCCGGCGGCCTGCTCGCCGAGCCGCCGCACGCTGGCGTGCCCCGTCTCGATCTGCTCACCGGCTTGCATTCCGCCAATGCTGCCAGCCCGCCGCAGGAGATCGCCGTTGATGCCCTGACTCTGCACGAGGTCCAGCCCACTCCGGCCGGCTGGGAGTACGAGTTGACAGCCCCTTCGGGATTGCGTGTCTGCTTTCGCACGCCGCTCGGAGTCGATGTCAGCGAATCGTCACCGGGATTGCGCTGGAGCATCCGAGGTCGCCCGGTGCTGCCGCTCGTCGTTCGACTGCGGCGGAACCTGACCGACTGCTGTGCCACCCGGGCCGCGCTCCACCCTGACGAACCGGCCCCGGTGTATGAGCCAGAGGCCGGCCGTCTTCTCCTGCCGATGGGGTCCGAGCGTGTCGCGTTGCCCGATCCGCTGGCCGATCTCGGGGCGATGTTCTCGCGTCCGGCTCCCTGGTATGGGTCCGTGATCCACGGCGATCTGCACGGCCGCAATGTTCTCGTCGATGCTCAGGGGCAGCCATACTACATCGACTTTGGCAAGACGAGATACGGCCCGACGCTGTTCGACTTCATCAAGCACGAGCAGTATCTGTGGCACGACCTGTTCGCGCGCCGGGTCGAGGTGCCACTGGGTCGGGTGATCGCCTGGATGCTACCGTTACTGGGCCGACTGTGGGAGACGGCTCATCACCTGCACGGCCACACGATCGATGCACCCGGGACGTTTCCCGACTGGCTGCCGGCCTTCGAGCAGTGTCTGCAAACGCTGCGGGGTCTGGCCCGTGCCTACACGCGGGGGCCGGCCGCGATCGATTTTCATGGCCCGTTCGCCGGCCTGGCGGCGCTGATGCTGCGCTGGTGTGCCCCGGCGGATGCGCCGGCGGACCAGCGGCCGACGCTGGCACGGCAGGGCCTTTTGCAAGCCGCCCTGGCGGCGTGGACCCGACAGCGCCTGGCGGTGTGAAAGCGGTGGCGGAAGAGAGGAGAAAACCCGGCTTCCGTTCCGGGTCGGGCAACGGCTGGCTCAGTGGCCTGGATTGCAGCGTCGGATGCGCAGGATGGTGAGCAGATTCAGACGTTCCTCGAGAGTAAGCCGGAACGCGTTGCTGACGAGGAGGAGATAGATCTCCGCACGCAGACGGCCCGTACCGCCCCGCAGAAGTTCCTGGCGCGCCGCTTCCAGGAATTCGATGCAGAACAAGGTCGTCGGGGAGACCGGGCCTCCCCGTGATTCTCGCTCTCTTCGCAGCTCGACCGCGCGATTCAGTTCGTCCAGTTCGCTGCTCAGATCATCCGTAAACGACTCGTACGTGGCCATGACTTCCCCCCTTTCAAGCTGGCCTGCCGGGAACAAACATGAAAAGTCTCCCGGCCGAGATATTCTACGCCTGGACGGTCGCTTGAAAAATCCGTAACTACTGAATTAATCGTTCTTTACAAAAAGTTATTGCGAGTGATTCAGGGGATAATTCGGTGAAATGTCGCGGGCGTCCATTTCCACCCGATGATAATCGATGAGCGAGGTGTTGAGGTGTTTCACCGGAGAGTTGACATTCCTGACGAAGCGGGAAGAAGTCGCGAAAAAGATGCGTACCGCATCGTTCGGCGACGTAGAATGAGAGTGACGAGGTGCATGAAGGTTTGGGACATCGCCTGCCGTATCCTTCATTACGAATCATCGACACGTCTGGTTCGGCCTCCGGCAACTATCTGCTCGGGCTGGGCCGGTGAACGGAAGGAATCATCGCTGCGCAGGAGAGCACCATGGCCGTAGACCCCACTCGCAGGCCCGCACGACCGGTGACCTTCACGGAACTATGCAGTCTCATGGGGCGGTTTCCCGTGCAGGAGGGGGATGACCACCATCGGGATTTAGCGATCCGCAGTGCTATCTATCTGCTGGAATGCTTCCCCTGTCTGGTTGACGAACCGGTCGGCCTCAGCTTCGCGGTGCCATCCAGCACGAGCAATGAAAACAAACGGAAGCAGATCCGTCTGCTCAACACCGCCGGTGATCGCGACGAACGGTCGCGTGGTTGGGGCACCTTCCTGAACGAATACCCCTGGTTCAATTACTTCGCGGCAAACACCCCTCGGCTCGAGACGGACCCGGAGGGTTGCTGTCCACAACTGGTCCAGGATCCTTCTGCTCCCATTTTCCGGCTGGTCTGGACCGCGCCCCAGGTGTCCGCTCGGCGGAAAACGAGAAATCGGTCGGTCGCTGCGGCGGAACGTCGGACGCTCCCACCTGTTTCTCCGCCACGACAGATTCACCCCGACCTGAAGATCGCGGGCAAGCTGGTCGAGGCGCGCACATCATTTGCACTCCGTACGCCCCGAGGTCTGAGTCAGGGCTTTTCGCTCACCGACGAGATCCTGAAGTCTTACCCCGACTGCGCCTACGCGATCGCCCTTCGTTATATCGGCGCAAGCTGCATGCAAAACTACGGTTACAGCATTCACAATGCGCCCACGATGCTGCAAGCCTCGTATCGTCTCACCTGCCTGGAGACTACCCCCGCAGCGGACATCGACGTGGTTCGGGTAGCTCGAGCCGTCGCCGCCGTTGACGCTGGTCGCGATTTTCGGAAGGCGGAATGCCTCCTGAGGGAAACGCCACCGGATTCGCAGGATCGCCCCGCGGTCGTTCACTGGGGCTGCGAGTTCTCTCTGATCCAGGGAAAGTTCAACGAGGCCATCGAGTGCATCAGCCGATCCGTCCTGAACGGGGAGTCGCAACTGAAACTGCTCCGTGCCAAGTACGCGCATGCCCTGACCATTGCGGGCCGTCTCGAGGACGCGCTGGACGTCATCTCCAATGCCGAGAAACTCGGCGAGACCATCGCGCTGACCCACATCGTCCAGGCCCGCATCTGTGCCGAACTGGCACGACGGGCTCGCGTGGACGGGGATAAAGCCGAGGCACTCCGCCAGATCGAGATGGGGTGCCAGGCCCTCGACACCGCACGAACTCAGGACCATGAGGAGGATCTGCCGGACCTTCAAGCCACGACCTACTGGCTTTGTGAACGAATCTGCCTGCTCGCCCACGGTGTGGACATCCACCCCGGCCATGCGGCGGAGGTTGCCGGAACTTTTGTCGAGGTGATCTGCCGGCGTGTGGCGGGGGCGATCTTCCCGAGCTACTTTCTTGCCCTGATGTACGCGCAGGTCGGCGAGTACGACGAGGCGATGACCATGCTCGAAACCTGCGAGCAGACGCACTGTCCTCGAGTCATCTACATCGCTGTCGATCCGCGACTGGCCACCCTGCGCGCCCGACCGGAATACCGGGAACGCCTCGCCTGCCTCGACAACCGCATCTTCGCTCTCGCCGCGGATGATCGGGTGCGTCCGGACTACTGTACCGTCTGAACTGGTCTTGATCCCGTTTCGTGGCCTGTGCTACCACCCCTCGTTAATGTCGAGAGGAGGGCGAGCATGATCAGTCAGCGAATCGGGTTGCGTGTTCTACTGAGCGTCGTCCTGCTCGGCCTGGTTCTGCGGGCGTACCACTACCTGCGCGACCCGGTCATGTGGCACGACGAGGCCGCCGCGGTCATCAACATCCTGGACAAGTCCTGGCCCGACCTGCTCGGCCCGCTCTACTGGGCCGAGGCGGCTCCACCCCTGTTTCTGTGGGCCAGTCGCGCCGCGGCCCTGACTCTCGGCGACAGCACACTCGCCCTTCGTCTGGTGCCGTTCCTGGCGTCCTGTGCCCTGGTCCTGCTCGTCGCCCGGGTCGCCTGGCGGCAGCTCGATCCGGTCCCGGCGATCGTCGCCACGCTCCTCGTTGCCGTGTCCGATCGGCTGCTCTGGCACACCTGTGAGGCCAAGCCTTACGCCATCGACGCCTTGCTGGCGATCGGCCTGATCGCGCTGCACCTGGTCGGCAAGAACTGGCGTCTGGAATGGTTGCTGCTCCTGCAAATCCTGCTCGCTCCGCTCATCATCTGGATTTCGTATCCCGGAGCCTTTCTGCTGGGGGCGTCCCTGCTCGCCCTGCTGCCGCGCGTTTGGGCCGAGCGTCGCTGGAGCGGGTTCGTGCTGTATGGTCTGTGGAGCCTGGCCGTCGGCGTGGCCTTCCTGGCCCTGGTGGTCGGGCCGGCCCGGGCCCAGCGCTGTGGGCCGATGGACGCCTGCTGGACGGGCCACTTTCCGCCGTACGCCAATCCGATCCGGGTGCCGCTCTGGGTGCTGGCCTCGACCCTGGAGGTGGGACGCTACTGCTTCCAACCGCTGGGGACCGGGTTGATCCTGCTGGCCGGCGTCGGCGGGGTGGTCTGGGTGCGGGCCGGACGCGGAGCCCTGGTGGTTCTCTGTGCCGTGCCGCTGGGCCTGGCCCTGGTCGCCTCGTTTCTGCGGCAGTATCCCTTTGGAGCGTCGCGACTGGAGGTCTTCGCCGCTCCGGGCCTGGCCCTGCTCATCGGGGCGGGCCTGGTGCCCCTCTGGACGATGCTGGCTCGCTGGCATCGCTGGGCTCCGGGCGTCGTTGTCGTCCTGCTGGCCAGCTGCGTGTTTCAGACCGCCTATCGGGCCGCCGTCCCCTGGTATCGGGAGGATGCCGCGGGAGCCGCTCGTTACGTCCTGGCCCGGATACAGTCCGACGATCGGGTCTTCGGCAACAAGTGGGAGCATCTCTACTACTTCCGTTCGCGAGATGAGTTCCAGCTCATGGGCGCGAGCGAGGCGAATGCGCATCCGCAGGAAGCCGGCAAGCCCATCGAGCAGCATTCGTTGCCGGGCCGCTGCTGGATCCTCTTCGCCAGCAGCGCTCGCGGTCCACGTCCGCGGCCCGTGTCGGAGGACTGGTGGGAACGCCACCAACTCATCGAGCATCGCACCTTCACCGGGACGGACGTGTACCTGCTCGGGCCATGAGGGCACCGCAGCCGATGGGCTGGGTACGGTTCAGAAAAGGGGCGACGATACGCCCTCGGATCGGATCAGGGCAGCACTTCGACGGTGATGTCCGGGAAGGCTGATAGTTGATTGTCGTTGGTTAAAAACACGTCACAGCCCGATTCAATCGCGGCGGCAAGGTGGAGAGCATCGGGCAGTCCGAATCGCTTCGGTTGAGCGGTCGGCGAAGTCTGGTGAACATGGCCTCCCCGAATGGCGCTGGCCCGGGTGTGCATCGCGGCCGTGAGACGCATCGTCCGCAGATTCGGCGCATGAAAGAACCGGAAGAAGTCGGAAAGCCGCTGGCCGCCGCCTGGTCCGAAGACCGGGACGAGACATTCCGTCCAGGTCAACTCGCTGATCGCGAAGCGGTGGCCAGATTGTTCAAGGGCAGCCAGGTGATTGATCGCCCGCTGCTGGTCGGCGGAGTTGCCCTCGACGGCATAGATCACGAGACCGTGTCCAGGTAGTACAGCACTCACGGTCCCCCCGGTGAGGCCGCACGGCGAGCGGCGTCCAGTTCCCGGTCCCGCTCGGCATCCTCTTCCATCCCAACTTCCTCTTCGATTCGCAGTTCTTCTGCCGAACGACCAGGGAAACCGCGAGCTCGCTGCTCGGGGGCGATCTCTCGGGCCACGTCCGCCAGACTGCGCCGTGATCCCGAAGCTGTGCTGGCACGGATCGTCACCTGAACGGGGCCGGGCGACAGTTGCGAGGGGTGCGACAGTTGCAACTGACCGTTACTGTCAAGCACGGCGTCGATGGTTTCTTCGGCGGTACTCATCGTGAACCCTCCAGAATCGACCAGGTGTGCAGAGCAGCCAACCCGGTCGCACTGCTCAGGTTGCATTACACTTCGCTTCACTCTGCCCGTCAAGCACCCGCCAGCCGATCGCGTCGGCGTCCCCTTGCCATCGCGGTTCCGTCGGGTTATCCTCGCGCCCAGTGAACCATCCCTCTCCCTGGAGAAGCACCATGACTCTGCTCCATCGCCGCGACGTGCTGCGCGGCTCGGCCACGCTCCTCGCCACGCCCTGGCTCGCTCTCGGCCAGGACAAACCCGCACCGGCCAGCGATCGAATCACCCTCGGCTTCATCGGCGTCGGCACCATGGGTCGCGGCCATCTCGGCGCGTTCCTCGGTCGGCCCGACGTCCAGGTCGTCGCCGTCTGCGACGTCGTCGAGGCCCGCACCCAGGACGCGAAGACCCGCGTCGAGAAGACCTACGCCGAGCGGACGAAGTCCGGCCAGTTCAAGGGCTGTGCCGCCTACGGCGACTTCCGCAAACTCCTCGAACGCAAGGACATCGACGCCGTCGTCATCGCCACGCCGGACCACTGGCACGTCATCCCGTGCATCCTTGCCGCCCGCGCTGGCAAGCACGTCTACTGCGAGAAGCCGCTCACGCACGACATCGCCGAGGGCCGCCGACTCGTCAACGAGGTCAAGAAGGCCAACATCATCTTCCAGGTCGGCAGCCAGCAGCGCAGCGAGTTCGGCAACCGCTTCCGCACCGCCGTCGAACTCGTCCGCAATGGCCGGATCGGCAAGGTCAAGACCGTTCGTATCGGTGTCGGCGGCCCGGCCATCGCCTGCAATCTGCCAGCCCAGGAAGTG
>CAYYJM010000054.1:0-9625 GCA_964471755.1 uncultured Alcaligenaceae bacterium | reverse complement strand
CCGGCACCGACTGGGAGATGTGGGTCGGCCCGGCCGCGATGCGGCCCTATCACGAAGAACTCTGCCCGAAGGGAATCCACCGTCACTTCCCGGCCTGGCGTCGCTACAAGGAATTCGGCAACGGCGGCCTGGCCGACATGGGAGCCCATCACTTCGACATCGCGCAGTGGGCTCTCGACATGGACGGCAGCGGCCCCGTGAAGGTCGAACCGCCAACGAAGGGCGACTCCGGTCTGAAGTTCACCTACGCCAACGGCATCGAGATGTTCCACGGCGGCAACATCGATTGCGTCTTCGAGGGGAGCGACGGCACCATCAACGTCTCGCGCGGCATGATCGCAACCAAGCCGGCGACGATCCTGATGGAGAAACTGCCGGACAACGCCTGGCGCTGCTATCCGTCGAACAATCAGCGGATCAACTGGCTGGAGTGCGTCAAGGCGCGCAAGCAGGCCATCTGTCCGGCCGAGGTCGGCCATCGCACGGCGTCGGTCTGCCATCTGGCGAACATCGGCTACTGGCTGCGTCGGCCACTGAAGTGGGACCCGGCCCAGGAGCAGTTCATCGGCGACGAGGAGGCGAACAAACTCCTCGCGCGTGAGCCTCGGCCGATGTGGAAGATCTGAGTGTGCGAAGCCCGATCCAGGGACAAAAAATGCGACCCGGACGGAGGTAGTGGACTCCGATCCGGGTCGCGGGGGGTGGCTTTCTGAGACGTTGTCTCATCTACTACCCATTCTAGGGAGCGATCCCTCTTCTTGTCAACTGATTTTGACGAGATTGTTGAGATTATCGCCCCGCATCGATTCATTTTGTTGACACTGAGTCTCAATATCGATATTCTCAGCCTCGCTGGGTTCCCCTGACGAGGTTCAGTGATGACCGACATTCCTCCCGCCGCACCGGAACCGACGCCGATGGAATTGCCTCCCCTGCCGGAGGAGCCGGCCGAGGCTGTCGTCTCCGCAGAGGCCCTGTTTCAGGGCCGACGTGAAGTCATCATCGAACACGAGGGGGTACGCTACCGCCTCCGGTTGACCCGGCGCGGCAAGCTGATCTTGCAGAAATGATCGGCCCACACCGGGCTCAGGTCCGGTTCTTGACCATCGTGATCTCGTTGCCACTCGGGTTGTGGCTGACACGGTCCATGAACGTATGGATCAGTAGCAGACCGCGACCGGACACCTTGGCCAGATTCATCGGATCGGTCGGATCTGCCAGTAACGATGGATCGAAGCCGGGCCCCTGATCGCGAATCACGAAGGTGGCCTGCGTTCGGCTCAGATCGGCCTCGACCGTGACGCGCCGGGGAGCAAACGGTTCCTCCGTGCGACGCTGGTTCGCCAGGTCGTAGTAGGTCTTCTCGCTCTCCTCCTTCAGGGACGAACTGAGTTCCAGGTTGCCGTGGAAGATGGCGTTGGTGATCGCCTCGTGCAGGGCGACGCCGATCAGGATCAGTCCGCTGGGCTCGCACAGGTTCATCTGCGTCAGGGTCTTCTCCAGGTGCGCCACCAGCGGTGCCACCAGGGTGGCATCGTTCTCCAGGACGAACTGCGTCTCCAACCGCGAGACGGCCTGCAGGATACGCTGCTCGTTGGAATCTCTCTGGGCCACAGCCATGACCTGATCGACGGTCTCGGCCAGGTGGCTCTGGAGGTTCTTCTTCGGCACGTAATGAGCGGCCCCACAACACAGGGCCTGGTAGGAGGTGTCCTCGTTGCCTTTGTCGGTCATCAGAATGACCGGGATGCCCGGATAGTCCGCTCGAACGGCCTGGGTCAGCTCCAGGCCGCCCATTTCCGGCATCATCATGTCGGTCAGGACGAGTTGGATGGACGTGGTCTTCAGCTTCTGCAGCGCCTCGACTCCGTTGCTGGCATAGACGATGTTCCAGCCACCCATCCGGTCAAAGAGGTTGCCAGCGATTTTCTGGTGCATCGTCAGGTCATCGACGATCAGCACGGTATTTCCCGTCACTGTCATGGGGTCGGTTCCTCGGTGTTGGGCCACGTCTCGCCAGGGTCGAGTGACGACAACGCAGCGGCCAGTTTGGTCAAGATTCGGATCAACAATCGCGGATCCACGGGTTTGGGCACGAACTCATCCATCCCGGCGTTCAGGCACGCTTCACGATCGCTGGGCAAGGCATGGGCGGTCAGCGCGATGATGGGCAGGCGACGAGTTCTCGGCGGCGAGCGGTGGTCGCCGGCGGAGCCGTGATCCCCGTTCCGCGGACTGGCGTGGGCCTGTTCCAGTCGGATCAGACGGGTCGCCTCCAGGCCATCCATCACGGGCATGCTGACATCCATGAGGACCACGTCGAACGCTTCCCGCCGAACGCTCTCGACGGCAGCTCGCCCGTTATCCACGATCTGAACAGTGTGCCCCTGCTTTTCCAGCAGAGTACGAATCAGCCGCTGATTGACGAGGGTATCCTCGGCAACGAGAACGCGCAGACCTCGCGTGGGCGACGGACCGGTCGGCGGCGCGGTCGGCACCGGGCCGGGAGTCCCTTGAAGCAGCGATTCCAGACGGTCGGCCAGTTCCTCCAGCACCAGAGGTAAGCCCAGAACGAGAGTGGGCGTCCCCGCCGGGAGTTCCCTCACCGTACCGCCGAGCGGCAACAGTTGCAACACGCGCACTCCGGGAAGCCGATGAAGCAGATCGTCGAGGGATTCCGGCATCGAATCGGTCGGGATGATCAAGGCATCAACGGGGCCGAGTGCCGCCAGGTCGGCGGCCCGGGCCAGGCTCTCCGCCAGTCGGGCCGTGACGCCCAGTTCCGCCAGGTGTTCGGCCAGCAAGGCTCGATGCGTCGGCTGCGGCTCCACGACGAGGACCGTTCGGCCACACAGGGCTGGCCCGATCGGATGGCTGCGCTCGCCGACCACCTCGACGGGTATCTCGACGCGGAAATCGCTGCCACGGCCGACCGCGCTTTCCAGGGAGATCTGCCCGCCCATCATGGCGACCAGTTTCCGGGCGATGGACAGACCCAGACCGCTGCCGCCGTACTTCTTTGTCGTCGAGTTATCGACCTGAACGAAGGGATCGAAGATGACTCCCTGCTTGTCCTCCGGGATGCCGATGCCGGTATCGTGGATCTCGAAACAGACGCGCACGGCGGAGTCGGCAGGGCTCGGAGGAACCTGCCGCACGCGCAGGATGACCTCGCCCCGGTCAATGAACTTCAGGGCGTTGCCGAGCAGGTTGACCAGCACCTGACGCAATCGGGGCCAGTCGGCCCGCCAGCAACCGGGGACGGCCGCGTCGATCCGACAGGCGAGCAGCACCCCTTTCTGGGCAGCCTGGTAGCTCAGCGAGCGGACCATCGCTCCGACCTCGGTGCGCAGGTCAAAGGGCTGGGGATGCAGCTCGACATTGCCAGCGGCGCTCGGGTGCGTCTCGCCACGATCGAGCCGGGAGAAGTCGAGCAGGTCGTTGATCAGGCTCAGCAGCGACGCCGTGCAGGTGCGGATCATCTGCAGGTAGTCGCGCTGCTGCTGATGGTTCTCCGGGATCGTATCGTAGAGGAGTTCGGTCAGCCCGTGAATGCCGTGCAGCGGCGTCCGCAGTTCGTGACTGATGCTGGCCAGAAACTGCGACTTGGCCTGGTTAGCGGCCTCGGCCGCCTGCTGGGCGGCACGCAGTTTGACCTCGGTCTCCTTGCGCTTGTGGATGTCGGTGTGCGAGCCGGCCATGCGGTAGGGCCGACCGCTCTGGTCGCGGAAGGCCACGCCGCGGGCCAGGATCCAGCGGTAGGTGCCATCCTTGTGGCGCAGCCGATGTTCCACCTGGTAGAGCGGCAATTCTCCCTGGAGGTAGGTGTTCAGAACCTGCACAACATGGTCCCGATCGTCCGGATGCAGACGGTCGGCCCACTCCTCGTAGCGTCCCTCGATCTCGTTATCGGCGTAGCCGATCATCTCCTTCCAGCGCGGCGAGAAGTAAACGACCCCGTCCCGAAGATCCCAGTCCCAGATGCCGTCGGACGAGCCGAGAACGGCGAGCTGGAAACGTTCCTCACTCTTGCGCAGTTCCGCCTCGGCGTGGGCGCGTTCGGTCAGGTCGCGCACATGCAGGAGCAAGGCCGCCTCGCCGCCGAACTCGACGTGGCGAGCCGTCAACTCGACCGGGATGGCCGAGCCATCGCGGTGCCAGCTCTGGCCCAGGATGTGCGTCCGCTCACCACGGACCATCTGCTCGAAGCCACGCCGTACCAGGTCGCGGTGCGATGGCGGCGTCAGTTCCAGGACATGCTTGCCGATGAGTTCTTCACGCGGATAGCCCTGCAACTGGCAGCCCTGAGGATTCACGTCGAGGATGTAGCCCTGGAAGCTCTCCACGAAGATGCCATCGGGCGAAGCGTCGAACAGATTGCGAAACCGAGACTCGCTCTCGCGGAGGGCCTCCACGGCCTGCTTGTGTTCGGTGATATCGCGTGTCAGACCGGTGGTGCCGATGATCTCGTTTCGCTCATTGCGAAGGGGCCGGCGTGTCGTCGAGACCCAGCGGGCCCGGCCGTCGGCCCAGACCTGTTGCGACTCCTTCTCGGAGATCAGGCTGCCGGCCATGACGCGATCCTCGTCGGCCGCGATCTCGGCGGCGTAGACCGGAGCGAAGAATTCGGCCGAACTCCGACCGACCGCCTCGGTCGGGTCGCTCAGGCCGAACGTCTGAGCCGTCGTGTCGTTGATCGCCAGGTAACGATGCTCACGGTCCTTGAGGTAGAAGGAGTCCGGCAACGCCTGCATCAGGGCCGACAGGTAGACACGGGTGCGTGCCAGTTCGCGTTCGATCGCCTCGCGGACCCGGGCTCGTTTCTCTCGGGTCACATCGCGCAGAACGACAAGACCCGCGACCACGTTCCCGGCCGCGTCCCGCAGCGCCCGGCCGGAAACACGGAGATAGACGCCGTCGGCCGAGGGACCACGCAGGTGGAACAGTTCGACCGAATGGGTATCCTCTCCGCGAAGAGCCCGGACGAGTGGCAGTTCCTCCAGTCGGACCGGAGCCAGGGTGTCATCGGCCCGGCAGATGCCGAAATGAGCGGGCCATTGTTCCAGGGGCACCGTTACCGAGGCCGGCCCCAGCAGTTGCTCGGCGGCCCGGTTGAGATGCTGGATCCGGCCCGAGGTGTCGGCCATCACAAGGGCGTCGCCAAGATCAGCGAGCAGGCCGGGCAACAATCCAGCCAGTCCTTCCGGCAGCTCGACCGCTGGTGCGTTCGGCGGATCGGGCTGTGGTATTCCCGCTCCACAGTGCGAACAACGAAGCGAGCCGACAGGGGGCGTGTCGGCCTCGCAGTCGTGCCCGCACTTGCACGTCCAGCGCACGCTCATGGGTGATCACCTTGCCTGCGTGGCGTCACCGCGCTTCCCCGGATTCTGGCAGAAGGGGGGGAGGCGTTTGGTCAAGCGCCACTCCTTCTGCCGAGCGTATCTGTCCGGCGTCGTTCGGGCAAGAGAATCCGGCGATTCTTCGCAATTCCGTGCCGCGCGAAGAATCATCGTCGGCTCAACCCGCAGCCTTCCAGGCCGCCGGCAGGTTCTTCTTGGTCGCCCGGAGAATCTCCAGGATGGCCTGCCGGTCGCTGCTGCTGAGGTGAGCGTATTCCGGGCTCTTGTCCTTGCCCGTCAGCACGTCGAGGATCTTCCCCAGCACATACTCGCGGGCCACGTCCGGCAGCGCGTCGAAGGCGGCCGTCTCGATCAGATAGCTGCACGGATAGCGGAACAGTCGGCTTTGCAGGTCGAGGTCGCGCAGCGAACGCCCCTTCGCATCTCGTGTCCCGGATCGCTCGAACACCTCCTTGTAGCCGGACGTGCCCTCGATCTTCGCGGTCAACGGTGCCTCTTCACAGAACAGCAGATACTTCACCAGCGGATCGCACGCCGACCGGATTCGCGAGCCGGTGCTGTCCCACTTGTGGTCGGCCGCCAGCTTCATCTCGCGGTTCAGGGCCGCTTCCTGGTGCTGAGCCTGTCGGGTGGCGAAGTTCGCTCGCGTGATCAGATTGTGCCCCTCGGCCTGGTGTTCCAGGACCATGAGAGCCACGATGTCGCTGTGGGGCGTGAGGTAACGCCGTCGATCGAAGCGATTGCCCAGGTCGGTCACGTTGAGCCCGGCCTGGTTGTCCACCGGTTCCACGACTCGGCGGGTGCGGATGAGCAGATTGCCCCGATGCTTCTGGTCGCCGGCCTTGCCCGTGACGTACCAGCCGCCCCAGCGCCGTTCCAGCGGGCTGGTGTGATCGATCCGATAGCTCCCCGCCGACAGGATCGGCTGGCCCTGCGGATCCACGAAGAGCGACCGCGCCAGATGGCCAGGCACGTTCCGCGTCTGGGAACCGCCGTGGCAGAGCAGGCACTTGTCCGACTGCCGGGTGATGACCGGCCGATCCGGCTCGGTCTGGTCGATCGTGTAGAAGACCGCCCCGAGGTTCGGGTCCACGGCCGACAGTTCCAGCACGTCTCCTTCCATGCAGTAGCCGACATACATGTCGTCGCTGAAGTAGAGCGCTCGCGGCGTCTCCGGAGCGATCCGGTGCCGTTGCAGGCTCGTCTTGGAGAAGACCAGCGTCTGTGATGTCGGCGACACGCCCAGTTCATTGAGCAGCCACGGCAGGTAGCCGAGCTTCGCGTCATAGACGCCACGCACCGCCCCCTCGTCCAGGCGCGCTTGCAGGCGCGAGATGGGGTTGTCCGTCCGGGCCGTCTCATAGCTGATCGGCTCACGGTAGAAATCGTCCGCCCGAACCGACGGGCCAGACACCAGGAAAAC
Source organism: uncultured Alcaligenaceae bacterium (assembly GCA_964471755.1). Taxonomy (GTDB): domain Bacteria; phylum Planctomycetota; class Planctomycetia; order Gemmatales; family Gemmataceae; genus CAYYJM01. The sequence goes on along the minus strand of CAYYJM010000054.1, from coordinate 2,842 downwards.
GGCCAGGATGAGGCAAGCGACCGAACGACGCATGGCGGGAGCCTCCGAACAGGAACGCGGTCAGGAGGGTAATTGGACTTCTGTGTCCTGTTTCAGTGTACTCGGTTTTCCTTCGCCTGGCAAGTGGTTCTTTCTCACTTTGTCGGGTAGGATGAAAAGCAGCATTGTGCGGATGCTCCGATCGGACCGGGGCGAGTCGTCGAGTGGATGGAAAGGGGTGGTGGATGCGCGTCCCTTTTGTACTGGGAGCGGTGCTGGCCTTGTTCGGCGGAGCATTCGGCTTCGCCGGACTGAGTTCGTGCCGCGGAGCTGAGAACTGGCCGGAATTCCGTGGGCCGACCGGCCAGGGGCACGCCTCCGGGGCTCTGCCGATCGAGTGGGGACCGGAGCGCAACGTCACCTGGCAACAGGCCATTCCCGGTCAGGGCTGGTCCTCTCCGGTGATCTGGGAGGGCCACATCTACCTGACCACCGCCGTTCCCGGCGACGGCGACGGCCTCTCCCTGCGGGCGCTCTGTCTCGACGCGAAGACCGGAAAGATTCTCTGGAACGTGGAGGTTCTCCACCCGAAGGCCGACGACGTGCCGAAGGTCCACCGCAAGAACAGCAACGCCAGCCCGACGCCGATCGTCGATGGCAAGCACCTCTACGTTCACTTCGGCCACCTTGGAACGGCCTGCCTCGATCTGACCGGCAAGGTTCTCTGGCGGAATCTCGACCTGACCTATCGCCCGGTTCACGGCAACGGCGGGTCGCCGATTCTGGTCGAGGACCTGCTCGTCTTCAGCATCGACGGGACCAACCGACAGGGCGTTGTCGCTCTCGACCGGGCGACCGGCAAGGTGCGCTGGCAGGCGGATCGCAAGTCGCGGGCCGCCAAGAAATTCTCGTTCAGCACGCCGCTGCTGATCGAAACCGGCGGTCGGCGACAGATCGTCAGTCCCGGCAGCGACGTGATCACCGCTCACGACCCGAAGACGGGGGCGGAACTCTGGCGCTTCCGCTACACCGGCTACTCGGTCATTCCTCGCCCAGTCTTCGGCCACGGTCTGCTCTTCTTCTCGAGCTGTTACGACACGCCGACGTTCTACGCCATCCGTCCCGATGGCAAGGGAGACGTGACCGATTCGCACCGGGCATGGGCGTTGCAGCGTGGGGCACCCCATACGCCGTCTGCCCTGCTCGTGGGCGACGAGTTGTATCTCGTCTCGGATCGCGGCGTCGCCACCTGTCTCGACGCGAAGACCGGCGAGGTTCACTGGTCGGAGCGTCTGACGGGCGGCTTCTCGGCGTCGCCGCTCCACGCTGACGGCAAGGTCTACTTCCAGAGCGAGGAGGGGATCGCCTACGTCGTCAAGGCCGGCAAGACGTTCGAGCTGCTGGCGAAGAACGACCTGGGCGAGCGAACCCTGGCGTCCTACGCCGTGGCCGATGGAGCCCTCTTCATCCGGACGGCGGAGAAGCTGTACCGGATCGAGACGCCGCGGAAGTGAGAGATCGTCCCCGACCGATCGCCCAACCAGTCCGGAAGGACGCGACCCCCCGGTATTCTCTCCCCGCGAGCGGTTTTTCATCGCGGGTGGAGGCATCGCAGGCCGAATGATCAGGACGGAGTCCGATCTCGATCCAATCCGCCGATGTCCTTGTCGCGGGAGTCTCCCATGCTACCCCCCCAACCGTTCGACCTGCTCGAAACCGACGAGTACGACGACGTTCTCGTCGTGCGGATCCGGCAAACGCACCTCCTGGACGACACGCCCCAGACGCTCAAGCGCGAGATCGCCTGTCTGCTCGAAGACACCACCTACCGGACGTTCATCCTCGACCTGTCGGATGTCGTGATGGTGGCGAGCGAGGCGGTCGGCGTCCTGGTGGGCTTGCAGAGCCGGAGCCGCAAACGCGGGGCGATGCTGATCCTGGCTGGTTTGCGAGCGCGCGTCGTCGAGGTGTTTCACCTGTGCAACCTGATCTCGACGGACCCGGCCAGCGGCGTCTTCGCCACGCACCCCAGCGCCGCGACCGCCCTGGCCGCGATTCGCTCGGCGGCCTGAACTGACGCTCGCCAAACGTCGCGGTTCAGCCTAGACTATCTCCATTCTTTCAGGAGATAGCACATGGCGACCGCAACCGCGCCCACCTCGAAATCGACGCTCCAGACCCGCATGTACATCGATGGCCAGTGGTGCGACGCGGCGGACGGCCGGACCCACGACGTCATCAACCCGGCGACCGAGGAGGTCATCGCCCCCGTGGCCTACGGCAATCGGGCCGATGCTCGCCGCGCCCTCGAAGCCGCTCACCGGGCCATGAAGTCGTGGATGAAACTCACCCCCTACGACCGGGCGAAGGTTCTCAAGAAGACCGCCGAGCTGATGCGTGAGCGGGCCGACCTGATCGCGCGCACGTTGACCATGGAGCAGGGCAAGCCGGTCGCCGAGAGCAAGGGCGAGGTGCTGCACTCGGCCGATACCTTCGAGTGGTTTGCCGAGGAGGGCAAGCGAGCCTACGGCCAGGTCATCCCGAACTCCGCTCCCGGCAAGCGCCACCTGACGATCAAGCATCCCGTCGGCGTCGTCGGCGCGATCAGCCCGTGGAACTTCCCGGTCACCCTCCAGGCTCGCAAGATCGCCCCGGCCCTGGCCGCCGGCTGCACCATCGTTTGCCGACCGGCCAGCCAGACGCCGCTCTGCCTGATCCAGGTCTTCGAGTGCCTGGTCGAAGCCGGCCTGCCGGCGGGCGTCGCCAACCTGATCATCGGCCCGGCCCAGGAGATGGCCGACGAATTCCTCGATAACCCGATCTGCCGCAAGATCAGTTTCACCGGCTCGACCGAGGTCGGCAA
>CAYYJM010000053.1:1386-28583 GCA_964471755.1 uncultured Alcaligenaceae bacterium | reverse complement strand
GCGGCAGCACCTTCAGCACATCGATCACGAACGCGGGGTTGAAGTTGATCGTCAGCCGTTTGCCCTCGTACTGAATCGCTAGCTCGACCTTCGACCGGCCTGAGGTCGGTCCCTGAGCCTCCAGCGTCAGGGTATTCTGATCGAAGGTGAAGCCGACGCGCTTGGTGTCCTCGTCGGCCATGATCGCCGCCTGGCGCACGGCCGACTGAAAGGCCGCCGCCGGGATCGTCGCTCGGGCCGTGTGCTTCTTCGGCAGCACGTTCCGATAGTCCGGAAAGCGGCCCTCGACGAGCCGACTGTAGATCGTCGCTCGCTCTGTGCGGAACAGCACGTCGTTGGGTCGAATCGAGATCTTCACCAGGGCGTCCGGATCATCGACGAGGTTGCGTTCGAGCAGGCTCATGGCCTTGGTCGGGACGACGGGAGTCTGATTGGCCGTCGCATGGCCGCCGTTGGGTGTGGCGATGCCAGTGGAGAGGGCCAGCCGTCGGCCATCGGTCGCGACCATCCGGACCGTCTCGCCGTCCAGTTCCCACAGGACGCCGGTCATCGAGTAGCGAGCAGCATCGTCGGCCGTGGCGAACAGAACCCGACGGATCATCTCGCGGAGGGAGCCGGCCGTCGTCTCGTGGTACTTCTCCTCGGTGAACGCGGGCCAGTCGGGGAACTGAGCCGGGTCTTCGCTTGGCAGCTCGAAGTAGGACGACGCGCCCTGAATGGTGCAGGTGGTGGTATCGACAGCGATCTGCAACTCGTCGTCGCGCGTTTCGCGGAGGATGGCGATCAGCTTGTTCGCCGGCAGGATGGCCTCGCCCGGTTCCAGGACCTGCAAGCCGCGCACGTCAAGGCGGATGCCGAGTTCCAGGTCGGTCGCCATCAGAGTGAACCGATCGGCGTCGGCAACGGCCTTGAGGTTCTTCAGGATGGGTCGGACCTCCCGCGTGGGGATGGCCACGCTGGCCAGCTGGCAGGCCGACAACAACCCCTCACGCGGACAGCTCGCCTTCATCGACCACCTCCCTGGCTCCGGTCTGTTCCTTCCCTGGCTCGGTCTGGCCTTCCAGAGAATTCCTTACCCTCTATATTTTCAACTCAGTAGCAGTAGTTAGTCGTGGGCGGATGTCGTCGCTAACTCGCTACTCATGGCGTAAGTCTTGTCCCGCCGCAACTCTGCGCCGCTGGCGCAGTTGTGGAAAACCTGACGCGCTCACGTCGCGCCGCTGACGCGCACCGTTGCGCGTTTTCCCGACGGTTGTCGCCATCACCGTCTCAGGTCCGCGCCGCCAACTCCGCGCGACGGGTGCGCGTCGGGTGCGCGCCGGGTTTTCCACAATCGAACCCTCCCGGCCTCCGGCTCTGACAGAGCTACCCGAGCGTCGTCTGGAGCGTCCGCACCGCTCCGGCCAGTTCGGGATCCAACTCCAGGGCCTGCTCGACCTTGCGGCAGGCGTGCAGCACGGTGGCATGGTCCCGACCGCCGAAGTACGCCCCAATCGCCTCCAGCGACTGACTGGTCAGCAACCGGGCCAGGTACATGCCCACCTGGCGAGGCACCAGCGCTGCCCGCTGCCGACTCTTGCCGCGCAACCGGGCGGGTTGCACCCGATAGAACCGGCCCACTTCACGGGCGATTCGATCGACGGACAGCGCCTCCGAGATCGTCTCGGCTTCCGCCAGTCGGGCCTGCACTTCTGCCAGGCTGAACGAACCGGGCTCGCGCGACGGATCGGCCAACCGGGTGAGGACGCCGAGCAACTGGCGAAAACTACCGCCGACCTGCTGCCCCAGCCAGGCCAGGGCTTCCGTGTCCAGGTGCAGGCCCTGCCGGGTCGCCTGTTCGCACAGGAAGCGTACCCGACTTTCCAGCCCCAGGGCGGGCACCTGGAGAACCAGTCCACCGGCCAGCCGACTCCGCAGGCGGGCGCTGTGGCGTGTCAGCAAGGCCGGCCCAAGCAGCGCGGTCACGACGACGGGCGCACGCCGGACAGAGCGGCGATCCAGCACGCTCGCCAGGCCATCGCTGGCCGAGGCGGGGAGCGTGGCCACGTTCTCGACGACCAGGACGTTGGCCGAGGTGAGTGGCTCCAGGCCCCCCCCAGTCTGGGTCAGGAGCCGACCCAGTTCGCGGCCGGTGCTGACCAGCGTCGTATGCTCCTCGCCCAGGCGGTCGAGCAGGCTCGCGAGGAGATGGCTCTTGCCGCAGCCGGTCGGGCCATGCAGGTAGAGCGGCGACAGACTGCGGGGACAGCGACCGGCCTGGATGGCGCGTTTCAGGCGTGCCAGAGCCCGTTGAGCTGGTTGCAGTTCCGGCAACTCCACGACCTCGTCGGAGGTCGGTTCGGAGCTGCCAGGGATAGCCGTCGCGAGCCTCCTGCTCATGTCGCTAATTCTAGCAAAATCGGCCTCCTTGAACAAGCGCAATCAAGGCGGCCTAACTCCTTGTCCGGAGCGGAGATGGGGAGCATTTTTCGGATCGATGATCCTTGACGTCTGTTCAGCGTTAGCCGCCCGGGCCGGTTGACCGTAACCGTCGCACCACGCGGACGATGCGTCGGCCCGCTTCAAGGACCTCGTCGAGCGACAGTAGAGGGCTCAGGCTGAAGCGCAGAGCGGAGGCAAGCCGCTCGGGGCCGACGCCCATCGCGCGCAGGACCGGCGAGGGGAGCAGCGACCCGGACGAGCAGGCCGATCCGGTCGAACAGGCGACGCCCTCCAGATCGAGGCTCATCATCAGCAGATCGCCTCGGAGGCCGGGGAACGAGACATTGACCGTGTGCGGGATGCCCCCCTCGGCCGGGCCGTTGAGGACCGCGCCGACCTCGGCGAGTTTCGCGAGCAGTTGACCGCGCAGGGTCAGGACGTGTCGCCAGCGTACCTCACGCTGCTCCATCGCCCGGCGCAGTGCGGTCGCCAGGCCGACGACGAGAGCGACCGGCTCGGTGCCAGGTCGGACGCCGCGCTGCTGATGGCCGCCCTGCATGAGAGGCCGTAGCGACGTTCCCCGGCGGACGAGCAGACCACCGATCCCGCGTGGGCCGTGGAACTTGTGGCCGGAGAACGCCAGCGTCGTCGCGCCGAGACGGTGAAAATCGACGTGGATCTTGCCGACTGCCTGGGTCGCGTCACAGTGCAGTCTGCCCCCCTCGGCCCAGGCGGCGACCTCCTGGATCGTACCGACCTCGTGATTGGCCAGCTGGATGGCGAACAGATCACCGACCGGCCCGGGATCGGTCGTGGGGAGGCGTCCGACTTCATCCACCGCGAGCCAGGTCAGGGGAAACCCGGCTCGTTCGAGCTGTCGCAACGGCTCGACGATGGACGGATGCTCCATCGCGCTGGAGACAGGGCGGCCGGGCGGAGCGCCGGCGAGGGCGAGGTTATTGCTCTCGGTCGCACCGGACGTGAAGACGACCTCATCGGGCCAGGCTCCGAGCAGGCCGGCAATCTCCTCGCGAGCATCCTCCAGGGCGCGGCGCGCCTGCCTGCCGACGCCATGAGCGCTGGCCGGGTTGCCGCTCAGACCCTCAAGGTGGGGACGCATCGCCGTCAGCACCTCGGGCAGCAGCGGCGTCGTCGCGTTGTTGTCGAGGTAGATCATGGCGAGCCCTTCATGGCGAGCCCTTCATGGCGAGCCCCCCACGAAAGTGGGGGGAGTTCCCCCGGCTCACTTCTCCAGCTGGCGCAGCGCATCGCCCACGTCGCCGCGTTTCTTCAGCTCACTCAGCCACTTCGCCCGCGTCTCGGCGGTCAGTCCCGCGAGGGCCTTGCGTGCCGACGCCAGATCCTTGCCCGCCAGGGTGAGCAGGGCGACCGGGCCGACGCGGGCGTCCTTGTCTCCGAGCAGACTCACCAGCCAGGCCGTCAGCTTCGGCGATGTGGCACTCGTGCTGAGGGCGACGCCTTCCAGGGCGGCCAGCTTCACCTCGGCGGGCTCGTCCGGCATCGCCTCGAAGTGGGCGGCGATGAAGTCGAGGCTGATCGGCGGATCGAACCGATAGTGGGGGATCGTGCGCAGCAGCAGCGTCCGCTGGCGTGCCGTCAGATGCGGGTTGAGCAGCAGTTTTGGCAACGCCTCGATGGCCGGGCGTGCGTGCAGGGCGGTGAACGCCTGGACGATCTTGGCGATCTCGGTTTCCACGCCGCTGTCGGCCACGCTGATCAGGCGATCGATGCCAGGTTTGCCGAGCAGGTCGATGCCATGAACGAGGCCCTGCACCCAGGCCGGATGTCGGCCCTCGTCGAAGGTCAGGGTGTTGGCCAGGGCGTCCACCGCGCCAGGGGCGGCCAGTCGGCCCATGGTCACGGCCACCGCTCGCCGCACGGTCAGATCGCCGTCGTCGAGGATCTTGATCAGCACGTTCTGCACTCCGAGGTCGCGCGGGGCCGCGTACAGACCGAGGGCCTGGACGACCTGCCGGCGGAGATCGTTCTCGGAGGTGCGGGTCAGACTCAGGCAGGTCTTGCGCACGTCGTCGTCCCACAGGGGCAGGGCGGCGCTCAGGGCGGCGAGGCGAGCCAGGACAGGTTCGTCGTTATTTTTCGCCAACTTGAGCAGGCCGGGCAACTGCTTCGGCCCGCGTCGGCCGAGTTCCGCGCCGGCCAATCGGCGATCGCTCGCCTCGGGCGTGGTCAGGGCGGCGAGCAGGTCTTCATCACTGGCCTTGAGCAGTTTCTGCCAGGTGTCCAGGCTGCGCGGTGGCAGGGCCTCGTCCATCTCGGTGCCGGCCCACGTCAGCCGCAGTAGTCGGCTCTCGGGCCGACCATCAAGGAGGTAGACCGCTCCATCCGGGCCGACGCTGAGGGCCACGGGGTTGAAGCTCTTGTCCTCGCTCAGGAGCAGGTCGAAGGAGCGTTCCACCGAGAAGGTCGCCCCTTCCGGGATAAGGCCCAGGGCGGTGATGGCGTGCCGGGCCGGATCGGCGACCAGGAGCAGGGCGCGATAGTGGCCGGGCCAGCGAGCCTCGGCCGGGCTCAGGATCGCGCCGGGAGCGCTGCCGGCCGTGCGGACCAGCGTCGGAGCCAGGCTCGGCAGCGGCGGCAGGAGTTCCTTGCGCAGCGCTTCCGGCACCGGGTTCGCTCGCCGGCTCGGCAGCGTGTAGCCGTAATCGCTGCCTTCGAGCAGGTGCAGGACCCGGCCCTTCTCGGGCTGCCGATCGGCGAAGAACGCCTGGCCAACGCTATCCCAGGTCGGGGCGGTCGGCTGAGCGAGGCCCTGAGCGACGAGGTGCAGTCGTGATCCATCCGGTTTGCAGCGGAAGATGGCACCGGTGCCCGGGACGATGGCCTTGCTGCCGTCGCTTCCCTCGACGTGGTGATCGCCGGCTCCGACAGCGACGTAGAGCCAGTGATCGGGACCGATGGCCAGGCCGGTGACGCCGTTGGGGACGTGGGCGAAGCCGCGTGCGATCGTCTCGGCCTTTGCTTCCGGGGTGGACGCCTTCACTCGTTCGATCTGTCCGGGCGTGGCGGTGTAGAGCCAGTCGTCGGCCGCCAGGACGGCTCCGAGGTTGGCCGCCTTGAGGGCCGTCTCGGTTTTGTCCCAGGGGCCGTCTTCCTTCGTGGAGCGGAGCAGCTGGATCGTGTCCGGTCCAGATCGGCCAGCGACGGCGATTTTGCGGGTCGAGCCGTCCTTGTAGGTGATGGTCGCGCCGTCGGTCTTGACGGCCACCTTGCCGGCAGCCGGTTCGAGGACGATGGGCACACCGGCGGGGGTGAAGCTGAACGTTACGGGGCGAGTCAGGGTCGGAGTGGGGACGATTTCGAGTTTGAAGCCCGGGGGCGTGGAATAGCCCTTGAGGCGTGGCTCGGCTTTGCCGTGGTCGAGCCGCTGCGGTGCGTCCTGAGCCGCCTGGCCAGCCGGGGAAGCGAGGGTGAGCAGGGCCCCGGCGAACAGAACGCCGCGAAGAGAGCGAGTCATGGTCGTTTGCTCCGGAAGGGGAGTCCATGCAATCCTGACGTTAGTGTAGGATTTCGCCGGGCCGGAGCGTAATCCTGGTTCCACCGGACGCAGAGAACAGGGAGAAGTGCCGTTGACCGATGTTCGAGATAGCGATTGTAAAGGTTGCAGGATAGGTAAATTGCGATGTTTGGAATATTTGCGAAGCCTGATGTGGGTAGATGAGCTTGTTGATGGTCAAATTGTTCTGAGTGAGCCGTGCATCGGAGCCGGCTAGCGAACCAAGAGCGCATTTTGAGGGGATCGAACATGAAGAACCTGATGTGGGCGGTGGTGGCACTGGTCGGCGTGCTGGTCAGCGCTGACGTGTCGATGGCTGCTGGCAAGAAGGGGTTGTTCGGCAAGGGCCTGTTCGGCGGCGGTCACGGTCTTTGCGGCCGGCTTGCCAACGCCTTCTCTCCGGCGAGCTCGCCAGCTGCGGCCCCGGCTGCGGCTCCGGCTCAGGAATGCTGCCCGGCTCCGACCTGCTGTCCGGTTCAGGACTGCTGCCCGGCTCCGACGTGCTGCCCGGCTCCGACGTGCTGCCCGGCTCCGACCTGCTGCCCGGCTCCGGTTTGCTGCCCGGCTCCGACGTGCTGCCCGGCTCCGACCTGCTGCGAGCATTCCACCCCGTGCTGCGGCTCGGCGTCGTACAGCCACAACTACGCCCCGGTCAGCTACTCCTCGTGCGGCTGCGGCGCACACTAACGGTTACTTTTCTTCCGCGGGGCACCTCCGACACTTTGGGGTGCCCCGAACGGACGTAGTGGCGAGTTTGATCGGGATAAGGGTATCGACTTCGGCGAGTGTCGGGCGTCAGCCCCATGAGTTTGGCTCCGAATGGAGACTCATGGGGCTGACGCCCGACACTCGTTTACATTGACAGTCCTGCGGCACAGAATGTCCTACAGGCGTTTACACAATTGTTTATGCCATCTTTGAGCGGCCGTGGACAAATTGCCGAATCTCGTTCCGACGACGACGACGATCGAGGAACGCCAGGAAGTCCCCCCTTCGCTTCACCGGAACCGAGGGGGAAACGGCCCCAATCCGAGTAGCACCGGGCGCAGTGCCGGGCGCAGTGACAGGGGGCATTTCTCTGCATCAATCTGCACTTGTGAACACTACTGAACGAGAAATCCCGGCGGAACAGGGTTCGACGCAACCCCTTGAGATGGAACAACCTGGCATCGATCGGCATCAATCTGCGTCGAACAACAGTAGTGGGGACGGTGGGAGTCGAACCCACTTCCAAGGGTTTATGAGACCCCTGCTCGACCGTTGAGCTTCGTCCCCGGAATGAGGGCATTGTATCGGGGATACTCCTTTTCTGTACACACCGTTCAGGCGCAAGAAAAACCTCCCGCACAACTCGTGCGGGAGGTTCGTGAGTTTCGCTGAGGCCGATTACGCCTGCAAGGTCAACTGCGGCTCCTCACGCCGGGGCGCGGCCGTCTCGACCTGCGGGGCGACCACCGAGGCGGCGACCTCCCGCTGCTTGCAGGCCGGCGTGCCAGCATCCTGGCCAACCTTGCCACCCCAGTAGAGCTTCCAGACGCCATTTTCGAGGATGTATTCGTAGAGCATCGTGGGCTCTCCTTTGCTCAGGGGTCGTGTTTCTTGCGATGTGGACACCCTCTCTACGCCGGCCATCCCCGGCCGTGACATCTGGAATCCGTGCGAGAATTAGCGCGATCCCACCGGTTGCGGAGCCGACTTCACCTCCAGGCCCGCTTTCGTGATCGTCGCCGACTCCTGGTACTCCGTGTCGGTGTTGATCGCCCACAGATCGTGCGTCCGGCCGGCCGTGATGTTCTCTGCCGCCAGCAGGCCCATCAGAATGCTGTGATCCTGATTGTTGTACTTGAACGCCCCGTATCGCCCGATCACGTGCAGATTCTGGAACCGCTTCAGATGCTCAACCACCGGCTGGAGATGCGCCTTGTAGCCGCGCGCGTAGACCGGATAACATCGCCGGATGCGCCGTACCGTGCCGTCCAGAACACGGGCTTCGCCGAGCAGGCCCGTCGTGCGCAGCTCCTGCTCGCCGCGCGAGACCAGCGTCGCGTCCGGCTCCGTCCACAGCGGATCCTCGTCGTAGCACCAGTATTCCGAGGCCAGGATCGAGTTCGGCGACTCACCGTACAGTTCCGGCACCCAGTTGCGAAAGTTCGTCACCCGGCCCATGCCCAGCTCGGGCGAGTGGATGTACAGCCACTGATCGCGGAACAGCCGATCGCTGGCGACGTTCAGGTACACCAGGATCGTGTTCCGGAAACGCAACTGATCGACCGCCTGATGGACCGCCTCGGGCAGACCATCCAGGCCGCGAACCATGAGCGTCAGCGGCATCGTCGAGATGACATGATCGAACGTCTGCACCTGACCGTCGTTCAACTCGATCGCGGCGACCCGGGCCGGGCCGGAACCCTCGCCACCATCGTGCAGGATTCGCCGTACCGGAGCCTTGAGATGAACCCGGCCACCCCGCTGCTCCACGGCCTGGGCCATCCGCTCGTAGACCATGCCAGTCCCCTCGATCGGGAAGGCAAACTGATCGACGAGCGTCTTGTGCTTGCCACCAAAGCCGAGGGCCGACTTGACCGCCTCGCCAAGCGAGAACTTCTTGATCCGCTGGGCGGCGAAGTCGGCGTCGAGCTGGTCGCACGGAATGCCCCACAGCTTCTCGCTGTAGGACTTGAAGAACATCTCGTAGAGCTTGCGACCAAATCGGCCGACGACCCACGACTCGAACGTCTCGTTCTGACCGGCCGGGAACGACGGCCGAACCTTCTCGGCCAGGTAGCTCCAGACGCAGGCGGTGGCCGTGCCGATGCCCATGTTCCACAACGCGTCAGCCGGCTTGAGCGGATAGTGGAAGAAGCGCTGCCGATAGTAGATGCGCGTCAGGCGATCGACCATGCGGTAGTCGGAGCCGGCGACTTCGAGCCACAACTCGTTGATGCGGCGATCATTGCTGAAGAAGCGGTGCGGGCCAAGATCGACGCGCTGGCCCCACAGATCGAAGGAGCGCGACAGGCCACCGACAGTGTCGCTGGCCTCGAAGACGTCCACGCCGACGCCGGCCTTGGCGAGCTGATAGGCCGCGGTGATCCCGGCGGGCCCGGCCCCGATGACTGCGACGCGCATGCAGAAAATCCTCGCCAAAATGCCGACGGCCCCGGCGATCCGGAGCGCACACTCCCGCCGAGCCCTCCACGCGGCAACTCTGGCACATCTTTCGGGACAGGGCAAAACGGTACGAAGGATTGGACCGGAAGGATCGTCCGGATCGGGACAGGTTGTGCGGGTCAGCCCGAACGTCGGCACGGGAACGATGGCTCCCGTGCTGACGTTCGGCCTCAGACCAGACACGAATCTTCAGGCGGAAGTGTCAGTCGCGCAGAAAGGCCCGGATCTCGTCGGCGAGCCACTCCGGATGCGTGACGAAGGCCAGATGGCCGCAACCGGGCAGATCGACCCGGCGAACGTGTTGCAGCCCTTGCTCCAGGTCGCTCAGGCTCGACTTCGAGACCAGTTGATCCCGGTCGCCATTCAGCAACAAGGTCGGAGCCTGGATGGACGCCAGTTCCTCACGCAGATCGAACGACTCGGCCAGCCCGAAGCGGTAAGCCATCACGCTCTGATCGGTCTTCCAGCATTGCCGGGTGACGAATTGCAGGAGCGGCCCCTGCTTCATCCGACCGCCAAAGAACAGGTTGAAGAACTGGTTGACGAACGGACTGTCCGACGGCAGCGGGAAATGGGCCAGCACCTGCTGCAACATCTGGATCAACAGGCCCGGATCGAACCGCGCGCCGACACCTTGCAGCACCAGGCTGCCGACTCGCGAAGGATACCGGGCGGCCAGGCTCATGGCCAGCATGCCACCGAAGGAGATACCCCCGATCACCGGAGCTTCCAGGTGGAAGAAGTCGAGCAGTTCGAGCAGATCCTCGACGAGATCGTTCCGATCGAATCGCCGACGCAGGGCGAAGCAGTCGTCCTCGCCGCGCAGTTGATAGCCGATCACCCGGTAGTGCTGGGCCAGTTCGTGGATGAGTGGGCCGACCAGCTCGATGCCACCCGCCAGACCAGGAACCAGGACCAGAGGCGGCCCCTGGCCCACGTCGATGTAACGGACGGCGTAGTGGCGCAGTTGGGCCATGCCCCAGCCCACTTCGCCCAGACCGTAGTCGGCCCCAAATTCGGTGAGCCAATCCTTCGTTGCCTGCACGTTCGCCTCCCGCATCCGTTCTGGTGTCGATCCTGGTGGCTGAATTCATCGCGGGCTCATGCTTTGATGGCACCCTACCAAAGCACAAGTCATACCAAGGTGGAAAAAAAGGCGATCGGCCTTCCTGTCCATTTTTCGACAGATGTCGCAACCGGTTAATCTGCAAGATGGTTACGGTCGGAAACGGTAGGATGTCAAACTCCAGACAGAGGGTGTCGAAACCTCGACGCCCGACAGGTTTGGACAGTGACGGGCGCTCGTGACTTCGACAGGGTTGGGAAAATGGATGGATTGCGACGGTTGCAACGGTTGTTTCCTCTCTTCTGAAAAGAGGATGGTCTCGTCAGTTGAAGGCGGTGGGGTTGTGGGGGATTTGCGGAAGGAACTTTCAGTCGAAACGAGTTGTGTATCGACACCAAAGAATTGACTACAGAAACCAGGCTGGTAACATTGGGACAGGGAGCGCCCGACGCTCGACACGCGCCCGACAGGGATCGACAGCTCCGTGGCAGCTGCGAGGACCACAACATCGTGGAACAACGCCCGGCCGATCCGAGTTTGCCTCCTGCGACGACCTGGCGTGAGCGCCTGGATCGTGTTGCATCGGGGGTGAAGGCGGTCTTCCAGCAACCCGTTCTCCGTAGCCGGGCGGTCATTCTCGTCTGTGCCGTGCTGGTCCTGGGCTACGCTGCTGGTGTCCTGCTTCACGTGCTGGCCCTGCCGGAAATCGGCCTCCGCTGCGCCTTCTCACTCAAGGTCAACCACTTCTACGATGAACTTCTCTTTTCGGAGAAGGGCGAATCGATCCAGCCCGATGATACGGTCCTCAAGGTCGGCGATCACGTCATCACGAGCTGGCCGCTCCTGCTTCGTTGCATCGCTCAGCTTGATCGGGAGCCGACGCAGCCGGGCACGCGAAGCGACCTGACCCGATCACCCGCGGAGCAACCCGCCGGCCTCCTGGAGGTGGACGGACACCGCGTCGTCCGCGTCGAGTATCATCGGCCGGGCGAGGCCGGAACGCGGCAGGTCTGGTGTCGAGTCGGCAGCGTCATGCCCCGGACGCTGCTGCCGACGGTTCTGTATCTGACGCTCAAGCTGGGCCTGTTCTTCGTCGGCGCTCTGGTCTACTGGAAGCGACCCGAAGACACGACCGCAGGCCAGTTCTTCCTGTTCTGCGTCGTCTCGGTGATCGCCTTCGTCGGCGGCTACCACTGGTGGCAGATCGTCCCGCAGCCGGCCTTGCTGGTCGGCTTCATGTTCTGTGCCGTGATGCTGCCGGCCGTCAGCCTCCATCTGTACATGGTCTTCCCCCGGCCGCGATCGTTCTACGTCCGCAACCCCTGGACCACGCGGGCGTGGGTCTACGCTCCGGCGGTCCTCTTCTTTCTGATCCTGTTCACCAACTACCTGCGTCTGCGCTGGCTGTTCAACGAGGGGGGCTCGCCGGAAGAGGTCGGCTTCCTGCTGGGGGAGGTCCTCTTCCAGCTCTACATCTACTTCGTGGTCGCCGCTCTGTATTTCGCGATGAGCATCGTCTGCCTCATCCACTCCTACCGGCGGGCGGCCGACCTGGCCGAGCGTAAGCAGGTCGAATGGGTTCTGTTCGGCTACCTGGCCGCCGTCGTGCCGATCGCCTACACGCTCTACCTGGCGTACTTCCGCAGCGGCAGCTTCGGCGGCGACGGGGCCGTCTGGCCCATGTTCGCTGCCAGCATGGTCATGACCATCGCCTTCACGATCAGCATCACGCGCTACAAGCTGATGCAGCTCGACTCGTTCCTCAGTTCGGGAGCGGTCTACTTCCTGCTCAGTTCCTTGGCCGGCCTGGTTTTCTATGGTCTTGTCTTTGTCGGCTGGTTCGCCCTCGGTCAGGCGTTTGGCGACATCCCTTCGCTGGGCCAGTTGCTTGCCGTCTGCGGCACGGCCCTGCTCCTGGTCGTTGCTCTCGACCTGATCCGCTCGCGTCTGAAGACCGTTCTCGATCGCCATTTCCGCAAGGAGAAGTATCAGCTCGATCGCACCCTGTCACGGATGCGGGAGACGCTCGGCCAGCTCGTTGATCCGCCGACCCTCGCACGGCGACTGCTGCAATCGATCATCGAACTGCTCGGCGTCCAGCGTGGCGCGGTCTACCTGCGTCAAGGCGATCCGGCTCGCTACGTCCGTGTCGCGGCCGAGGGAGCGGTGCCGATCCCGATCCCGACGGAGCTACCTCCGACGTGTCCGCTCGTCGAGGCGCTGCCGGGGCGGCAGTGTCTGCTGCCGGTCCCGCGCGGGTCGTCCGATCCGGCCATTCAGCAGCTGCAGATCCTGGGCGGCGAGCTGGCTCTGGGTCTGGTCCATGAAGGCAAGATTCTCGGCCTGCTCCTGCTCGGTCCGCGCAACGGCGGTGCCTACTCGAACGACGACCTGGCCATCCTGACGGCGTTCGGCCGACTGGCCGCCCTGTCCCTGGTCGGAGCCGAGGGGCACCGTACCATCGAGGCTCTCAATCGCGAACTGCAAACCAAGGTCGAGAAGATCGCCGAGCAGCAGCGTCGCATCCTGGCCTTGCAGGCTGCCCTGACGCGCAGCCGAACGGCCCCGCTGCCCCTGGTGCGCGTCAGCGAGACGGAACCCACCGACTCCGGCGAGAAGGAGCCATCGGCGCAGAGCGAGCCGCGCGAGGACCACCCCGAGGGCCTGGTCGGTTCGAGTGGCCCGATTCGGCAGTTGATGCACCTGGTTCGCAAGGTGGCCGCCAGCCCGTCGGCGGTCCTGCTTCGTGGCGAGAGCGGCACTGGCAAGGAGGTGCTGGCGCGCGTTCTTCACGAGAGCAGTCCGCGGGCGAAGAAGCCGTTCATCAAGGTCCACTGCGCCGCCCTGTCGGCTGGTCTGCTCGAAAGCGAACTCTTCGGCCACGTCAAGGGGGCGTTCACCAGTGCCATCCGCGACAAGATCGGCCGGTTCGAGGCGGCCGACGGCGGCACCCTCTTCCTCGACGAGATCGGCGACATTTCGCTGGAGGTGCAGACGAAGCTGCTGCGCGTGTTGCAGGAGATGACCTTCGAGCGCGTCGGATCGAGCGAGCCGATCCGCGTCGATGTGCGTATCGTTGCGGCGACGCACCAGAACCTGGAACTGCTCATTCGGCAGGGGAAGTTTCGCGAGGATCTCTTCTATCGGCTGAACGTCTTCCCGATCGTCATTCCGCCGCTGCGCGACCGGCCGGAAGACATCCCCGAGCTGGTGCAACACTTTCTGACGATCTATGGTCAGCGGGCCGGCAAGGTCATCACGAGCATGGACGACGACGCTCTCTTGGCCCTGAAGAACTTCTCCTGGCCGGGCAACGTCCGGCAACTGGAGAACGTCATCGAGCGGGCGGTGGTCGTCGTCGAGGGGGCGATCGTGACGCTGCGTGAGCTGCCGCCGGAGATCCTGGCCGTGGCCGAGGAGTTGCAGAAGGCCCAGCGTGAACGGTCGCTCGATTCGCTGGATTCTCTCGACGGGTTGGAGCCCTGGTTGGAGACGGACCCAACGGTGACGCTCCAGGCCCTGCGGACGAGTCGTGACAGCGAGTTGGCACTCCAGGAGCAGCGTGAGCGCGAGATGCTGGTGCGGGCGCTGGCCGTGGCGGGCGGCAACAAGAGCGAGGCGGCCCGCGCCCTGGGCATGGCCCGGACGACGTTTCTCAGCCGGCTCAGGAGGCTCGGCCTGGGGTAGTCCTCATGCGGATCCTCAAGGAACGCCGCCGTGGCCGGCACTGGCGGCATCGCCGTATGGGACCTGGAGTAACGGGTCAGCCCGTAACTTCGTCTCAATCCTCCAGGCCGAGTTCGACCAGGGTCTTGGCGGTCAGCAGCGCAATGGCGAGGGAATCGAGCTGCTCAGGGGTCATCTCGTTCAGGCGCTCCAGGTGCGCTTGCGTCAACGGGCCGAACTTGCTTTGGAGCTGCCGGCGCAGCACCTCGATGCGGCCGAGTTCGATCATGGTCTTGTTCAAAGTTCGGGCCTCCTGGAAGGGCTCCGTTCGGAGCAAGTGTTCGTAGTCCCGGAGTTGCGGTTCTTCCAGCGACAGGTACGCCTGGATGCACTCCGCCAACAAGAATCGTCGGGCCGGGTTCACCGACGCGGTGGCCACCCGCTGCAAGGATGCGGCCTTCAACTCTGGCTTCCGCTCACGCGGACAGCTCATCAGCGCCACCAGGGCGACCGCGAGCAGGTTCTCTCCCTCCAGGTAATCAAACGCATCGAGCCCTGGCAAGCCCACGTACGGGAAGCGGAACGTCATCTGCGGCTGGTCGAGAAACTGCTCCTCGTAGACATCGACGCCGAGACCGTCCAGAGCGACGCGGAGATAGATCGCCAGGGGTAAGACCGGCAGACCGTGCCGGGTGCGCAGAGCGTGCCAGTAGTGGTAGATCCGCCGCCGCAGATCGGCCGCGCGGTCGTCGGCCTCAATCTCGACATTGACGACCGCGAGCCAGGGACCGACTCGTTCCCCAGCGGGTGGCCGGATCATCTCCAACCGAGCGACGAGGTCGAGGACGACGTTCCTCCCGGTCGGTGGATCGAGGAATTGCTCCTGGTCGAGCCAGGTGAGGGACGAGCAGTCGAAGGCGTCTGCCTGGTCAGGGACGGCCAGGCGCAGCAGGTCCGGGAAGAACTCGCGCAGCATCAATTTGAATCGCTGGTCGTGCGATGCCATGCGCTCACCCCAGCCACTCCGCCACGCTCGGCGCGAAGTACGTCAGGATCATGTCCGCCCCGGCTCGCTTGATGCTCGTCAGGATCTCCAGCGCGATTCGCCGTTCGTCGATCCAGCCCTTCGCCGCCGCTGCCTTGACCATGGCGAACTCGCCCGAGACGTTGTACGCCGCCAGCGGCACCGGAAACGCGTCCTTCACCCGACGGATGATGTCGAGATAACTCAACGCCGGCTTGACCATCAGCAGGTCGGCTCCCTCGTCAAGATCGAGGGCCGCCTCGCGCAGGGCCTCGTCGCCGTTGGCCGGGTCCATCTGGTACGTCGTGCGATCGCCGAACTGCGGCGGCGACTCGGCCGCGTCGCGGAACGGGCCATAGAACGCCGACGCGTACTTGACCGCGTAACTGAGAATCGAGACGTGCTGAAAGCCGGCCGCGTCGAGCCCCTGACGGATCGCCCCGACCATGCCATCCATCATGCCGCTGGGAGCGACGACATCGGCCCCGGCCCGGGCATGAGCGACGCACTGGGCCGCCAGGTTCGGCAGCGTCGCGTCGTTGTCCACGTCGATCCGGCCGGCGACCGTGTGCAGGATGCCACAATGGCCGTGGTCGGTGTACTCGCAGAAGCACTCGTCCGTCATCAAGAGGATACGGTCCTTGAACTGCTGCTTGAGACCGCGCAGCGCCTGCGCGACGATGCCATCGTCGGCCCAGGAGCTGGAGCCGGTCGCGTCCTTGCGGTCCGGGATGCCGAACAGGATGAAGGCCCGCACCCCCTTGTCGAACGCCTTGCCGACCTCGTCGATGAGCGTATCGGTCGAGAGCTGGAAGTTGCCCGGCATCGAGGCGATCTCCTTGCGGACGCCCTGACCATGTCGGACGAACAGCGGGAAGATCAGATCGGCCACGTCGAGCGTCGTCTCGCGGACGAGATCGCGCAGGATCGGATGCGAGCGCAGCCGCCGTGGCCGGATGGTCGGAAAGCCCGCGCTCATGCGATCCCCTTGCGGTAAACCGCGTTCGCCGCCGCGACGCCGCCGGTGACATTCAGACACTGCTCCAGGGCCCCGAGCAGGGTCAGCACCATCGTCGGCCGACAGTTGTAGCCCATCAGACCGATCCGCCAGGCCTTGCCCTTGAACTCGCCCAGGCCGGAGCCGATCTCGATGGAGAACTCCTTGAGCAGCCGCTGGCGAACCGGCAGATCCTCGACGCCGTCGGGGATGCGGACGACGTTCAGTTGCGGCAGTCGCTGCCCCTCCGCCGCGATGTAGCGGAGACCGAGCGCCTCCAGGCCGGCCTTGAGTGCCGCGTGATTGTGCCGATGTCGCTGCCAGCGCGCGTCGAGGCCCTCCTCCAGTGTGAGCCGCAGCCCCTCGCGCAGGGCGTAGATCATCGAGATCGGCGCGGTGTGGTGGTAGGCCCGATCCTCGCCCCAGTATTTCTGGATGATCGTCATGTCCAGATACCAGCTCTGCACCTTCGTCTTCCGCTGGCTCATCGCCTCGAGGGCGCGCGGACTGAACGACACCGGAGCCAGGCCCGGCGGACAGCTCAGACCCTTCTGCGAGCAGCTGAAGACCGCGTCGATCTCCCAGGCGTCCACCTCGACCGGCACACAGCCCAGCGACGTGACCGCATCGACGACGAGGAGGGTGCCGAACTCATGGCAGAGTTTGCCCAGTTCGGCGATCGGCTGATGAACGCCGGTACTCGTCTCGGCGTGAACGATGCCGAACACCTTCGGCCGGACGCGCTGGAGCGTCTCGCGGATGGCGTCGAGCGGAATGATCTCGCCCCAGGGGCGTTCGAGCGTCGTCACCTCGGCTCCGGTTCGGCCGGCGATCTCGATCATGCGCGTGCTGAAGAAGCCGTTGTAGCCGATGACGACCCGGTCGCCCGGTTCGAGCAGGTTGACGAGACACGTTTCCATGCCGGCCATGCCGGTGGCGCTGATCGGGAAGGTGAGTCGGTTCGTGGTGCGAAAGACCTGGCGGAGCATGTCCGCCGTCTCGTTCATGATCTGCAAGAAGTATGGGTCGAGATGGCCGACCAGCGGCATGGCCATGGCGGCGAGAACGCGCGGGTGAGCGTCGCTGGGGCCTGGCCCGAGCAGAAGCCGCGGCGTCGGGTTGAGCTGTCCGGGGAGGGTGGTCATGGAATCTCCTGGCGAGCGTAGAGGCGATCACTCCAGTGTCTTCATTCGTTCCTGCACGAGCCGGCTAATGTCCTTGAACTTCGGATGGCCCGCGCCGCCGACCCACTCGAACAGGCAGCCCTCGGTCGTGGTCAGGATCGCTCCGGCCTGTTCGAGACGGCGCAGGGCCGTCGCGTGGTCGATCTCGTAGCGGGCTCCGACGGCGTCGATCGGCAGGTAGACGCGAAAGTCGGCGGCCAGTAGATCGAGGGTCGTGTGCAGGATGCAGACGTGCGTCTCGATGCCGCAGACGACGATCTTCGGCCGGGCCGTCCGGTGGAACGTCTCGATGACGCTCGGCACGGCACACGACGAAAACGCCACCTTGTCCGGCCGCTCCGGCAGCTTCGCCGCCAGTGACGCCACGGTGCCACCGAGGCCCTTCGGATACTGCTCCGTACACTGGACCGTCATCTCGAGCAGGCGAGCGGCGTCGATCAGGAAGCCGATGTTCGCCTCGACCTGAGCGCAGCGGAGGATCTTCGGCAGCAGCTTTTCCTGGACATCGACGACGAGCAGGCCGGTGTCGCCGGCCGACATCTGGGTGGCGTGAGCCATGACAACCTCCGGGTGGATCCACAGGCGATGCTAGGTCCGATGGGCGGAAGCGTCAAGCGGGCGGTCCCTGGTCCAGGAGCCGATCGAGTTCGGCCAGCTCCTCGGGCGTCGCCGCGCCGTGACGGACCCTGCGAGTAAGTTCCGCCAGACGCTGGGTGTGCGAGACGAGTTCCGCCCGCCTGGCCTCCTTCTCCTCGGCGGCGAGGAAGGGCCGATCATCGGGATGGAAGACCCGGACAGAATCCGGGCCGACCTCGAAGCGGATGCCGAGCCGCTGGCTGGTGTACATTCCATCGACGAGCCGCTGCGGCGCGAGCATGTCGGCCAGCCGTCGGTAGGCTTGCACGACGTAACGCTCCGGATCGACCACGTAGTATTCCTCGGCTCCGTAGGTGTCGTAGAACTTCAGCTTCTTGAGCATCAGTCGGTCGCCGTCATTGGGCGAGCGAACCTCGATGACGACGGTCATCGGGATGTCGTCTTCTTCCCACTGCTTGTACGAGCCGCGATAGCGCTTCGGTCGATCGAAGATCACGAACGTGTCCGGGGCCCGGCGAATCTTCGGGAAGCCCTCGACGGGATACCAGAGCATGTTGCCGCCCACGACGACATCGGCGCGATCGTGGAACAGGGCGGCGAGGTTGCTCGACAGGAGCTGAATCCACTCGAACTGCAACGAGTTGTCGGCCATGGGCTTGCCATCGTCATCGGGGTACTCGATCGTCCGGGGATCGGTCGTCGGTTTCATGGGATACCTCCTTGTTGAGAAGTCGTTCAGCGCACGGGCGGCAGCCGGCGAGTCGCTCCAGGGGCGGGGCTCGACGCGGCGAAGAGTGGCTGAACCTCGGCCTGCCAGCGTTCCAGATCGCGGATGCGGCGTTCGTTGCTGGGATGGGTCGAGAGGAACTCCGGCGGTCGGCCCCGGCTGCGGGAGGCGGCCATCATGCGTTCCCAGAAGCGTGGAGCCTCGGCCGGGTCGTAGCCGGCGACGGCCATCAGATACAGGCCGATCCGGTCGGCCTCCGATTCATGGCTGCGGGAGTAGGGCATCAGGATGCCGTACTGGACGCCGAGGCCGATGGCGGCCATGACGGTCATGCGTTGTTGTGGGCTCAATCCCTCGATCGACGATCCGGCCGTGACCTGGGCGATCTGGGCGAGTTGCTGCTGGGCCATGCGTTCGGCACCGTGGTGGGCCAGGGCGTGGGCGATCTCATGGCCCATGACGACGGCCAGACCCTGCTCGGTGCCGGCGACGGGCAGGATGCCGGTGTAGACCACCATCTTGCCGCCGGGCAGGCAGAAGGCGTTGACCTGATCGCTGACGACGACACGGACCTCCCACGGGTAGTCGTTCCGTTTCAGATGCGTCGCCTGGAGGAAGCGCGGATCGTTGCTGGCCTGGGCCAGGTTGCGCGTGATCTCCTGGACGACCTCGACGAGCGGACCGCGCGTCAGCACCTTGCCGCGTTCCTCCGAGAGGATCTCCCGATAGGCCTGGATGCCGAGATCGACCTCCTGTTTCGGCGACAGGCCGACGAGCTGAGGCCGATCGAACGGCCCGGACTGGCAGCCACGCACGAGAACGAGGCCGGCCAGGATCAGGCCGATGATCAACGGGACGACGTTGATTCCGGGGCCGCTTCGATCGCGGTTGAAACCGAGGAAACCACGACCGGGGTGCGCTGGCGGATAGGGTCTGGACATCGACGATCCTCCGGGACATTCTGTGTTATGATACCACGGCGAACCCCCGGCGAAAGAGAGGCGAGCCCCCGGCGAAAGCCGGGGGAGTCTGCTCGTCGGCAGTCGGTGAAAGGCGAGCCCCCCACGAAAGTGGGGGGAGTTCCAGACGGCGTACTCCCCCCACTTTCGTGGGGGGCTCGCCTCTCGTCGGGGACCTGGCGGATTCAGCGCACAAACGCGGTTCGACGGGCGTATCGGTTCTCCCGTCGTAACGGCTACGGGTTCGGCCCTTGATCGTGTGACGCGACCTCGATCATCGGAGACGTTGCGGGTCCACAACGCAACGAAGGCCGAATCTTTCGATAAGCCGGTGCCGCAGCGACTCAATGGAAGAGTCTCCGATCCGGTTAAACAACAGAGAGACCCGGCAGGGCGAGTGAAGTCTCGGCGAGCGGATCAGGGTCTCGACCCCCTCGGCGGTAATGTGGTTACTCGCCAGGTCGAGGGTTCGTAACCGCGTCAGGTACGGAGTGTTGGCCAGCAGTGCGCACGAGGTGTCGTCGAGCCGATTGTGTGACAGGTTGAGAGACTGGAGCCCCCCGAGTGTTGGCGTGTCGGTCAGTGCGGCAAGACTGGACGAATCGATGGCCCCAGTGATTTCCAGGTCGAGGAGCGCCTCCAGGTTGGGCGACTGACGAATCATCTCGTCGATCGGTCCCATCCCTATCGTTCTGAAGACGTTGTGCGCCAGGCCCAGGCGGCGAACGTGGCGCAGAGATGGCCATTCGAGAAGAACTCGCAACCCTTCCTGTCGCAAGTAGTTGTGGTTGAGAATCAGCGTGTGAAGGCGGGGAAACTCGGTTCGTGTGAGGATTTCGACTTCCGCTCGACCGAGCCAGTTGCCCGTCAGATCGAGACTTTCGAGAGTGGCGGGCCAGACCGATTCGGCGAGTGCCGGGATGTCTTCTCGGGTTAGACGTTCCTCACAACGGTTGGTGTAGAGGGTGATCGCAGTGACCCGTTGAGCATGAGGGGTCAACGTCACCTCGGCGATCCGGCCGGCATACTTCGTCAGGCGGATGCCTCGCACGGGTGCGTTCTCGAACAGCCGGCCTCCCCGTTTGATGAAGCTGTCGGCCGTGCAGACCACGTCTCGGATGAACCCGCGTACGAATCTCACTTCATGTCGAGCCCAGCCGGGGACGTCCTTCACCCACTCCGTGTGGTGGGCGGAGAGTAACCGATCGGCACGCTCGCGGAGCTTGTCGCGGTTTGGATCATCCGCAGTGATCCGGGCCAACTGGATCTGGGCGCGGATGAACTCGGCCCGGTCCAGGTCGCCGTGGTCTTCGAGCCAGTCGGAGTAGACCAGACGCACCTCGTCGTCCTCGGGGGCATCGAGGATTCCTTGCAGCAGCGAGCGCGTGTCCATCGTCGGTCTCTCCGAGCCAACAGGATCGATCCGATGAAGACCGCCGGCAAGCCGGCGGCTAAAGGAAGCACCGTCATTCGCGTTCCAGTAGGAGTTCCAGCACCCAGCAGCCGCGCAGGTGCGGCCCGGCCTGTCGGCAATGACCCAGGATGTCAGCGTCGATGCAGCCGGCGTCCTCCAGGGCGTCGCCGAGAACCGGCAGTGCGGCGAAGTCCTCCTCGGCGTCGATTCGCCGGGCCATACCGAGGATCAGGCCATCCTGCCAGGACTGCCAGCCCTCTGGCAGCGTCGGCGTGGCGAACGGATTGCCGGCGAACTCGCGCAGCAGGTCGGCCTGAGCGGCTCGCTCCGCCTCGACGAGTCGGGCTCGCTGCCACAGGTCGTCGCTGGGGGACGCGAAGTCCGCCGGGGCCTGGGCCGCCAGATAGAGCCAGTCGTGCGGCGGATAGCCGTCGAGATAGGTCAACGCTCGCAGGGCCTCCCACGCCGTCGCCTGTCGGGGCGGATGCGTCAGCCGAAGGTCCGCCAGGAAGGCGAGCGGTGGGTTGTCCGCCGGAGCAATCCGCCCGATCTGGCCGAACTGTCGGAGTCGAATCAGGTCGATCGTCCGCCGGGCCGACTCCGCCTGCACGATGTCGAGCAACCGGGCGCAGACGGCACAGCGAAAGAGGATCTCACGTCGGGCACTGAACCGGAATCGCCGAACCGGCACCCAGCCCTGCCAGCGCGTCCGCATCAGGGTCGTGCTTTCCTGCATCAGGGCGTACATCGCCTGCGAGTCGATCGTCAAGCGCCACTCGGCCTCGGTCATGGCGTCGGCCCTCGTCCGGTACTGCTTCCAGGGTAGCGAACGGAGCGTGTCGGCGGAAGCCCTTGCTGGCCAGTGCGTGGCCGTCTACCCTGGCCGGTATGTACCGCTGGCTCGCCAACGCCTGGTTCCGCTGGCTCGGAGGCACGCCGGCCTTCCGCGTCTGGGCTCGTGGCCGGCGCGAGACGGCCTGGCGCGAGGTCGAGGTTCACGCCACGTCGCGCCGCGATCTCGATTCCTCCTGGCCGGCCCTGTTCTGGCGCGGAACGTGCATCACCTGGACGGATCGCGTCGTCGCCGTCGGCTGGGACTTCGCCGAGGCGGTGCTGCGCGAGCAGATGCGGCAGCCGGCTTCGCGCGATCATCCCGTCGAGGTGATCGGCGGCCGACTTCGGGGCCGGCTGCCGACAGCGAGCGAGATCCTGGCCCACGAGATCGGCCACACCTGGCAGGCGACCTGGCTCGGCCCGGCCTATCTGGTGGTCGGAGCCTGCTTCACGCTCTTTCGCGAGGGCCCACGCTGGTACAACGGCTTCGAGAACCAGGCCAGCGGCGCGAGCCTGTTCGGCGGCATCGTCAACGATTCGGTGCGACCGGAGTTGTGGGAGCGAGCCCGTCAGAGCCGCGCACGCAGCGAGGCCACAGGCCGAGCGGAGTAAGCGTGTCGAGGCCCGGACGCGCAGGTATCGACAAGCCTCCTCCGCCCTGACGTGCAGGTCGCGGTGCGCTTACTCCGCTCGGCCTGCGGCCTCGCTGCGTGCGCGGCTCTGACGGGCACGCGGCTTGCGGTCGCCGCAAGCGGTTACTTCTGTCCGGCCTTTTGCAGCGGGTCTCGAACACGCCGTCCTTGATCAGCGTCAGGCCATCACATCCGAGGCACCGACGGAATTCACAGGTCAGAGCGAATGCGGCTGGTGGCTCCAGACCGGCGGCGATCGCGCATGAAGTGCCAGAACCACCTCAAGCAAATCGGCCTGGCCTTGCACAGCTTCCACAGCTCGGCCGAGTTCCTGCCGCCGGGCCAGCTCTCCATCGTGTCCCTGACCGATTCGAGGCAGCGCCTGACCCGGAGCGATCCGCAGGGTCTGGTGAAGAAGTCGGCCCACGAGGCCATCCTCGCGATCGCCGCCAAACCCTGAGCTTCACCCCGCGTTCTCGACCACCGCCGGCGTCGCATCAAGCAGAGCAAAGGCGAGAGCGACACCGTCCAGGCCGTCGGCGGCGAGATGACCCGCTCCGAAGGCCGCATCCAGGCCGGTCGTCGTCAGGGCCGCCGCCAGGTCCGCCGGGACACTGCACAGAACCAGCGGAATGCCCCGCTCACGCAACGCCTCGGCCAGGTCGGCCAGGCAGGTCAGGAACGCGGCATCGGCATTGCGACCACGCCGCAGACACAGCACGACCACGGCCACCTCGCCCTCGGCCGATCGTTCAATCGTCGCCAGGTGCTTCTCGAACTCCACCTCGGCTCCGAAGAACAGCTCCCCTTCCAGAGCATACGCGACGAGCCGACCATCGCTCGGGTCGCCGGGCCGACGTTCTCGCAGCGTCTCGCCACGAATCGCCGTCATCGGAATCAGATGGACCTGCGCCGCTCGCGGCACATACAGGGCGAACGACAGGAAGACGCCGATGATGATGCAGAACTCGATGGAGACAAAGACCGCGGCCGCCGCCGTGGCGAGGACGACGCCGGCATCGAGCCGCGTGGCTCGCAGATGGAACCAGAGCTGTCGGCCATCGATCATGCGGTACGCGGCCAGGACGAGCAGGCCGGACAGCGACGCTCGCGGAATGTACGCCGCCAGTGGAGCGAAGAGCAGGACCGTGACGGCGACGGCGACGGCGGCGAACACGCCGGACCACTGGCTGACCGCTCCGGCCTGCTCGTTGACCGCCGAGCGCGTCAGCGAGCCGGAGCCGGGAAAACACTGGAAGAAGCTGCCGGCCAGATTGGCCATCCCCTCGCTCAGGCACTGCTGATTCACGTCGAGCTTCTGCCCCGTCCGCGCGGCGATCGCCTTGGCCATCGCCACGGCTTCGAGCAGACCCAGCAGCGCGATCGCGAAGGCACTGCCACTCAGAAGCCGTGCCTGATCCCACTGCAAGTTCGGCAACTGAAACGCCGGCAGCACCGACGGGATCGAGCCGACGATCTCGACTCCCTGCTCGTCGTAGCGCCAGGCCCAGACGAACAGGCTCATCACGATCAGAGCGACGAGATGCTGCGGAAACGGGATGCGCCAGCGCCAGCGCTTCAGCAGCCGGTTCAGCCGACGGACGCCGAGGACGATGGCCATGGTCCCCAGGCCGACCAGGAGCGTCGGGCCGTGAACGTCGCCCGCATGATGGCCGATCAGGTGCTTGGCCTGATCGAGAATGAGCAGCGTCGCCGCTCCGAGAGTGAAGCCAACGATGACGCTGTGCGAGACAAAGCGCGACAGATCGCCGAACTGGGCCAGCGAGATGCCCAGCTGGATCACGCCGACCAGGAAGGCCAGGGCGATCGCCGCGGCGATGCGCTCCTCGGCCGGGATGATCGCCAGGGCGCTGAGCAGAGCGATCGAGATGGCGTTGGTCGGGCCGTTGATCAGCAGACGCGACGAATCGAACAGCGCGCCGACGGCGGTCATGACGATGGCCGTGTACAGGCCGTACTGCGGTGGCAGACCGGCGAGCAGGGCGTAGGCCATCGCCTGCGGCACGGCGACCGTGGCCACGGTGATGCCGGCCGTCAGATCGCGGCCCAGCGCGGCCAGCGAGTACGTCCGCAGAGCATCGAGGGCCGGCACTCGGCGGAAGAGCCAGCGGGTCGTCTCACGATCCGGCATGGGCCTTTCGATTCCGGTAAAGCAAGGGATCGATCTCCTCGGGGGGGCGTCGGCCTTTCCTGCGGTCGCTCCCCCACGAGGGGTTCCAGCCGGGCCACTTCTGCCATAGAGTATCGCCTGGCTGGCCCCTCCGCCTGGAAAAAAGATCGTCGTCGGCCGGGGAACCGGAACACCCGGCCAACGAAGTCGCCCCTGGAGCGTTCTTCTTTTGTGGAAGGGCGTCGGCCGGTTGACAGGAACCCGACGCGCTTGTTAGCCTGGCGATGGGCCGTCTCCGTCTCGGCACGAGGTTGCTACATGGTGCAGTACATGGCGCGAGCCCTCCAGGGGCTGTCGGTGGGTCTGGTCGGATTGCTGCTGCTCGGCCTGCTGGTCCCCGCTCAGGCACAGGGACCGGACGTCATCGGCCTGGACGAACTCGAGAAGCAGGTCGGCAAGCGAGAAAACCGCGATCTGATCCCGAAACTGCTTCGCGGCGACGTGGCCGCCGACCCGAGCAACCCCACACACGTCGAGGCGCTGAACGTCGAGGCCCGCTCCAATCTGTTCCGCTTCGACTATGACGTCTACTACGATCCGAACAAGTCCGGCAAGAACATCGAGCGACTCTACCGGGATTTTGACACCAACCTGACGCTGCTGACCCGGACGCCGGCCCGGACCAAGGCGACCTGGCCGCTCTACACCCAGGCCCTGATCACCCAGGGCAAGTTCGTTCTTCAGTCGCGCCGCAACATCGCGCGGATCAACGCCGCTCGCTGCCTGGCCCGGCTGCCGGAACTGCAACAGCCCGAGTTGTTCGACCTCTACCTCGGCCAACTCCAGGACGACAGCCAGATCGACGCCGTCAAATACTACATGCTCCGCGGCCTGACCGATCTGCTGGCCATCGAGAAGGAAGAACCGCTGCTGAAGAAGGAGGCCGTCGAGAAGGCCGCACGCTGGTTGACCGAGTTCGTCCAGAAGCAGGCTCAGTTCCCGGCCGGCACCAGCCAGCAGGAGATTCGCGGCTACCAGGTCATGCGTCGCGAGGCGATCCGCGCCCTGGGTAATACCCGTCTGCCATCGCTGGACGCCAAGACGCAGCCGGCCCTGGTCGCGCTGAAGATCATGGCCGGCCAGGGCGTCGAGCCCGCACCGCTGATGGACGAACGGATCGAGGCGGCCATCGCCCTGGCACGAATGAAGCCCGAGGCCGACAAGAACTTCTGCCCCGATTACGCCGTCCAGCAGATCAGCGCCTTTCTGACCCGGACGTTCGCCAGCTTCGCGCTGGCCGACAATCGCCAGGCTCGCCTGCCCTGCAAGATCTACGCGGCCCGGCTCCAGGAGGCTCTGGCCTCGCTCGCCACGCGCTCGGCCAACAACCCGGACAAGGCCGCGGCGGAGTACGTCGCCCGGGTCGTCAAGTCGGCCGAGCCGCTCCTGAAGTTGCTGCAACAGGACAGTCCTTCGGGCAACCAGGTGACCCAGAGGGCGGCCGACCTGGAGAAGGCGGTCGGAGCCGGCGGACCCAACAAGCAGCTGTTCCGTGGTCAGGCCGATTCGGCTCTTCAAGGTGGGAACTGAGCCGGTGAACGCAAACGATCCTGATGCCGTCGTGATCGGCTCGGGGCCGAACGGCCTGACCGCGGCGGCCGTCCTGGCCCGGGCTGGCTGGAAGGTCCTCGTCCTGGAGGCGCAGGCCCGGCCCGGCGGCGCACTCTGGTCACTGGAAACGACGCTACCCGGCTTCGTCCACGATGTCGGGGCGGCGTTCTTTCCCTTTGCCAACGACAGCCCTGCCTTCCGCGAACTGGACCTGACCGGGGCCGGCCTTCGGTTCGCCAACGCGCCGTGGGAGAGTTGCCATCCCGCACCGGACGGCACCGCGCCGACCATCGGCCAGAACGTGGACCGCACCGCGAAGACGTTCGGCGTCGATGGCGATGCCTGGCGTCGTCTGGCCGGCTGGCAGAAGACGATGGGCCGACGACTGGCCGAGTTGCTGCTCGCGCCGCTGGGCACGCTGGGGCCGCTCGGCCCAACCTGGCGACTGGGCTTCCTCAACGCACTCCAGCTGGCCTGGAACGGCTCGGCGACTCCGGCCCGTTTCGCGATGCGCCACTTCCGCAGCGAGGCGGTTCGGCGGGTGTTCCCGGCCCTGGCCCTGCACGCCGATCTTGGCCCGGACGATTTCGCCGGAGCCGGCATCGGCCTGGTGCTGGGGCTGCTGGCCAGCAGTACCGGCTTTCCGGTACCCATCGGCGGAGCCCGGGCGATCACCCGTGCCCTGCTTCGCCGCCTGGAGGAAGCCGGCGGCCAGGTGCGTCTGTCCAGCCGGGTTCGTCGCATTCTCACCTGCAACCGCCGGGTCGTGGCCGTGCAGACGGAGCAGGGCGAGGAGATCGTCGTCCGCCGGGCCGTGCTGGCCGATGTCAATCCGCGCGCCCTCTTCCACCAGTTGCTGCCGGAATCCTACGCGATCAGCTGGTTCGGTCGGCGCGTGCGAAACTTCCGCCAGGGCTGGGGCACGTTCAAGATGGACTGGGCGCTGTCGGCTCCGGTGCCGTGGCTGGCGAAGGAAGCCCGCCATGCCGCCGTGGTCCACACCGGTGATAGTCTCGACGATCTGCGTCGGTTCACGCACCAGGCCCGAGCCGGCCAGCTTCCCGAGAATCCGTACCTGGTCATCGGTCAGCAGTCGCTCGTGGATCGTTCCCGTGCCGTGGGCAACGGTCAGACTCTCTGGGCCTACTCGCACGTTCCGGCGATGATGCCCGAGGGCTGGGCCGCGCATCGTGAGGCGTTCGCCGATCGGATCGAGCAGCGCATCGAG
>CAYYJM010000053.1:0-1376 GCA_964471755.1 uncultured Alcaligenaceae bacterium | reverse complement strand
TCGAGCAGCTCGCTCCTGGTTTCCGGAGCAAGATCCGGGCGCGGTGCATCTTCGCGCCGCCCGACCTGGAGGCGATGAACGAGAACCTCGTCGGCGGCGACCTCGGCGGTGGCAGTGCCCAGGCCGATCATCTGCTCTTCTGCCGGCCCTTCTTCCCGTACTGGAACTATCGCATGCCGATCAGCGGTCTGTACCTCTGCTCGGCCTCGACCCACCCCGGTGCGGGCGTCCACGGAGCCTGTGGCTACAATGCGGCGAAGACCGCGCTGTGGGATTTGCCGTGACGACGTGCGAATGAATCAGGCCCCGGAGTGCGCTCCGGGGCCTGGTCGTTTTGACAGGTGGCCCGGATCACCGGCCGCCCTTGATCTGGATCCCCTCCAGACCCGGCAGGCTGGAGAGCGTCTGGACCTGGACGCGCGGCAAGGCCGCCCGGAACTGCGCCAGTTCGCGCTTGTAGTTCGGGTCGAGCGGCATCAGCGGCGCGAACAGCACCTTCAGGCTGGGCAGCAGACGCAGGGTAGCGGTGCCGGCTGGCGTCACCTTCGAGATGCAGATGTTGAGTCGCTCCAGGGCCTTGAGGTCCTTCAGGGGCCGAAGACCCTGATCGGTCAGGTTCGGAGCGAACAGGTCCAACTTCTTCAAGCCGACGCAGCCCTTGAGCCGCTCGGCCTCGTCGTCGCCGAAATCCTTGCCCATCAGGACGAGCGACGTGCGGTTCCGGGCGTTGCTCAGGACGTTGAGGTCCGCCGGCTTCAGACCCGGAGCCGGCTTCTCGCGCGGCGTCCCGTCCGGCGTCGATGTCGTTGTCGGAACCTGAATCTCGAAGCCTCCCGCTGCGGGCTGGCCGGCCTGACCACCTGCCCCGCCCAGGGCCCCGAAGCCGCCAATGCCACCGCCGCCAATGCCGCCGCCACCGAATCTACCGAAGTAGCCGGCGGCCATCGGCCCTTCCTCGCCCCACATCCAGTCGAGCGTCAGCTGGTCGAGCTTCTCCAGGTTGCAGATCGTCTCCAGGCCCTTGCCGCCGATCTTGGCGAAGTGCAGACGCACCTGCTTGAGGGCCGGCGCGTTCTTGAGTTGCTCCAGGGCCGCGTCGTCCACCGGGCCGACGATCTCGAGTTCCTCCAGGTTGGGCAGCTTGGTCAGCGCCCCCAGACCGGTCGCGTCGATCTGCATCCAGGTCAGACGCAGTGTCCGGAGCGACTTGATCTCGCCGACGATGGAGAAGCCCTTGCTGGTGAACTTCGCTCCGCCGAGGCGGAGCGTGTCGAGGGTTTTGATCGAGGCCACGGTGTAGAGAGCCAGGTCGGTGAACTAGCTGCCCTCCAGGACGAGGATGCGCAGGTTCGGCAGCCGCGTCAGATGACGAAGGC
>CAYYJM010000052.1:11811-28675 GCA_964471755.1 uncultured Alcaligenaceae bacterium | reverse complement strand
GAGACGCAGGCGTACTTTCGCAGACGCGGCAGACGTGAGCCATCGCGGGCGGCATTCTCCAGGAGAAGGATCTCGGCCAGGCCATCACGGCTGGCCAGGGACTGGTGCAGCAGACGGACCAGACGAGTGGTGTACTCGGGCTGGCGGTAATCGACGACGACGACCGAGAGACGGACGCTCGCTTCGCGCAACGAAGGTGCTGGCGGCGTGGCCGGGATCGGCTGCGCGAGGGTGTGCGGGTTCATCGGGAATCCTTCCCCAGCGGCGAACGGATTCGTTCCGTCCTGGACGAGCATCGCGATCATACCCGCACGGGGCGGAGCATGACAATGGCGAGTGGAAGTCAGAGGCCCGCCAGAGCCGCGCACGCAGCGAGGCCGCAGGCCGAGCGGAGTAAGCGTGCCTCGATCTGTACGTCCGGGCTGGACGGGCAGCTCTGAGAGACTACACGGAAAGCGGCTCCCTCGCCCCCGGTACTCCGGGGGAGAGGGTTGGGGTGAGGGGGAATGCCTACGAAACCAGCGAAAACGAAGACCCCTCACCCCAACCCCTCTCCCCGGAGTACCGGGGCGAGGGGCTTTCCGTGCAGCCTCTGAGTACGTTCTGCAGTTTGAACTGCCACCGGACTACACCTTCACCCAGAAGGACCAGGGGCGCTGTTCTTCACCCGGTTCGATGAGCGTGCCGCTCTCATCCCGTTGGCCCTGCCTTGCGAACCGCCTCCGAGGCGTTCGCCTCGTACTGCTTGAAGTTCGCCGCGAACAACCCGGCCAACTTCTTCGCCGTCGCGTCGTAGCTCGCGCCGTCCGCCCAGGTGTTGCGTGGCACCAGGATGTCACCCGGCACGTTCGGGGCCGCTGTCACGACGTGGACACCGAAGATCGGGTCCGGCGTCGTCGGGGCCGACGCCAGCGCCCCGGAGTGGATGGCGTCCACCAGCGATCGCGTGATCGCCAGTTTCATCCGCTGGCCGGTGCCGTACGCGCCGCCGGTCCAGCCCGTGTTCACCAGCCAGACGTTCGCTCCGTGCTTCTGGATCTTCGCCGCCAGCAACTCGGCGTACCGGGCCGGATGCCAGACCAGGAACGGGCCGCCGAAACACGGCGAGAACGTCGCTTGCGGCTCCGTCACGCCCATCTCCGTGCCGGCCACCTTGGCCGTGTAGCCGCTGATGAAGTGGTACATCGCCTGCTCCGGCGTCAACTTGCTCACCGGCGGCAGCACCCCGAACGCATCGCAGGTCAGGAAGATCACGTCCGACGGATGCCCCGCCAGACACGGAATGCGAGCATTGCGGAGGAAGTCGATCGGATACGCCCCACGCGTGTTCTGCGTGATCGACGCATCCCGGAAGACGACCTGACGATCCTCCTCGTCCAGGACGACGTGCTCCAGCACGGCCCCGAAACGCAGGGCGCTGAAGATCTCCGGCTCGGATTCCGGCGTCAAATCGATCGTCTTGGCGTAGCAGCCGCCCTCGATGTTGAAGACGCCGGTGTCGGTCCAGCAGTGTTCATCGTCGCCGATCAGGTCGCGTTTCGGGTCGGCCGACAGCGTCGTCTTGCCGGTGCCGGACAGGCCGAAGAGCAGTGACGACGTGTTGCCACCGCGCACGGCCGTGGCCGAGCAGTGCATCGACAGGACGCCCTTCTTCGGCATCAGGTAGTTCATGATGGTGAAGACGCCCTTCTTCATCTCGCCGGCATATTCCGTGCCCAGGACGACGACCTCGCCCGACTCGAAGTTGATGTCCACCGACGTTTTGGATGTCATGCCCTCGGTCAGTCGGTTGGCCGGGAACTGGCCGGCGTTGTAGATGACGAAGTCCGGCTTGCCGAAGGCGGCGAGTTCCGCCTCGGTCGGTCGGATGAGCATGTTCCACATGAACAGAGCGTGGTAGGGCCGACAGCAGAGGACGCGGACCCTGAGCCGATGAGCGGGGTCCCAGCCGGCGAAGCCATCGACGACGTAGAGGCGAGGCCGGGTGTTGAGCCAGTCACGGGCGCGTTCACGGTTGACCTCGAAGCCGCGCGGCGTCATGTCGAGGTTGACCGGGCCCCACCAGATGTCCTGCTCGGAATTCGGATGGCGGACGATGCGTTTGTCTCTGGGGCTGCGCCCGGTCTTCTCGCCGGAGTAGGCGACGAGGGAACCGCACTCGGCGATGGTCGTCCGACTGTCGTGGCGGATGCCATGCTCGTAGAGCAGCGGCGGAGCTGCGTTGCGATGGATCTCCGCGACGTGCAGGTCGTATTCCTTCAGGCTGAATGGCAGCATCGGCTTCCTCCAGACTCCAGACGACGGGTCCGGGTTATGCTAGGGATGGTGGGCCGCATTGTCAGGTAAAGATCCGCTCGCACCTCGACCAGGAGACGCGGGTATCCGAAAAAGTGTTGACGCCTCATGGACAGCCCCTTGTAATTCCATTCAGGGCCAGTCCTGCCGACTGGTCGGACAGTCTGATCCGAGCCCGAGACGGGCGGAGACCTTGCAGCCATGACATCCCTCCTCACCCTCTCGTTGCTCCTCACCCCTGCCGCGCCGGTCGATTTCCAGCGTGACGTTCGACCCATCCTCGCCAACAACTGCTTCGCCTGTCACGGCCCCGATGATGCCGTTCGCAAGGGGAAACTCCGACTCGACCGACGCGACGACGCTCTCAAGGGCGGCCGATCCGATGAGCCCGCCATCGTGCCCGGGAAGCCCGAGATGAGCGAACTCGTCCGCCGACTCGTTGCCGAGGAGCCGCATCGGAAGATGCCGCCGGTCAAATCCGGCAAGGCGCTCACCGCGACCCAGATCGATCTGCTCAAACGCTGGATCGCCGAGGGGGCGGAGTACCACGAACACTGGGCGTTCGTCGCTCCGAAACGGCCGACGCTGCCGGCCACGAAGGGAACCCGGGGCCACAACGGCATCGATCGATTCGTCCTGGCCCGCCTCGAAAAGGAGGGGCTGCAACCGTCGCCACCGGCCGATCCGATCACGCTGATCCGGCGGTTGTACCTCGACCTCGTCGGCATCCCGCCGACACCGTCCGAGGCCGATGCCTTCGTCGCCGCCATCGCAAAAGATCGCCAGAAGGCCATCGAGGAAGTGGTCGATCGACTGCTCGCGAGTCCGCACTACGGCGAACGCTGGGCCCGTCGCTGGCTCGACCTGGCCCGCTATGCCGACACCAACGGCTACGAGAAGGATCGGCCCCGCTCCATCTGGCCGTACCGCGACTGGGTCATCAACGCCCTCAACCGCGACCTGCCGTTCGACCGCTTCACGATCGAGCAACTCGCCGGCGATCTGCTGCCGAACGCGACGCAGGAACAGAAGATCGCGACCGGCTTCCATCGCAACACGATGCTCAACGAGGAAGGCGGCATCGATCCGCTGGAGTTCCGCTTCCACGCCATGACCGACCGCGTCGGCACGACCGGGACGACCTGGCTCGGCCTGACCGCCCGCTGCGCCCAGTGCCACGCGCACTAGTTCTACCCGATCTCGCAGCGCTAGTACTACGGCCTGTTCGCCTTCCTGAACAACGCCGAGGAGCCGGAAATCGCCGTCGTGAAGCCGGATGTCGCCGCACGTCGCCGGGAGATCGAGACGAAGATCGCCAACCTGGAGGCCGACCTGGGCAAGAAGTTTCCGAAGACTGTCGATCCCGCCACCGTGTTCACGGAATGGCTGACAACGCAGCGTCAGGAGGTGACGGCCTGGCGTATCAGCCGACCGGCCGAGGCGAAGGCGAACCTGCCCCTGCTGTCCGTCCTGCCCGACGACTCGGTTCTCGCCAGCGGCGACATGAGCAAGCGCGATGTCTACACGCTGACACTGCGCGGCGACTTCGCCGGCACGACGGCGATCCGCCTGGAGGCTCTGCCCGACGATCGCCTGCCGAAGGGAGGGCCGGGGCGCGTCTACTACGAGGGACCGCACGGCGAGTTCCATCTGAGCGAGATCGTGGTGACGGTCAATGGTCAGCCGGCAAAGTTCGCGTCGGCCTCGCAGACGTTCGCCAATGGCAAGTTCACTGCGACGGCGGCCATCGACGGCGACCCGCAGACCGGCTGGGGCATCAACGGCGGTCAGGGCAAGCGGCACGTCGCCGTCTTCGTCTTCGAGAAGCCACTGCCCGCGACGAAGGAACTGCGGCTGGAACTGGTCTTCGAGCGCTACTACGCCGCCGGCCTGGGCCGTTTCCGCATCGCGACCACGACGGCGAAATCGCCGCAGGCCAGCTCGCTGCCGGCCGAGATCGAGTCGCTCCTGCTCCAGCCGGACGGTTCACTCACCGACGCCGATCGACTGACGCTTCGGCGTCACTTCCTCGCGACGACGCCCATCCTGGCGGCCGCCCGGCGAGAGATCGACGCCCTCCGCAAGAGCCTACCAGCGTACCCGACGACCCTCGTGATGGAGGAACGGCCCCGGAACAATCCCCGGCCGACGTTCCTCCATCACCGCGGCGAGTTCCTCCAGGCGCGTGAGCGGGTCGAACCGATCACTCTTGCGGTTCTGCACCCGTTTCCGAAGGACGCCCCGCGCGACCGACTCGGCTTCGCCCGCTGGCTGGTCTCACGCGACAACCCACTGACCGCCCGTGTGACGGTCAATCGTCAGTGGGCCGCCTTTTTCGGGAATGGCCTGGTGCGGACGACCGAGGATTTCGGACTCCAGGGCGAGTTGCCGTCGCACCCCGGCCTGCTCGACTGGCTCGCAGTCGAGTTCATGGAGGACGGCTGGAGCCTGAAACGGCTGCATCGATGGATCGTGTTGTCAGCGACGTATCAGCAGTCGTCGCGAGTGACGCCGGCCCTGCTGGAGCGAGACGCCGACAACCGTCTGCTGGCCCGCGGGCCGCGCGTCCGGCTGGAGGCGGAGTTGATTCGTGACAGCGTGCTGTCAGCGAGCGGTCTGCTCTCGCACAAGGTGGGCGGCCCCAGCGTCTTTCCGCCGCAACCGGCGAGCGTGACGACCGAGGGCACCTACGGCAAGCTCAACTGGGTCGCCAGCCAGGGCGAGGACCGCTACCGTCGTGGCCTGTACACGTTCGTCAAGCGGACAGCTCCGTTCGCGATGCTCTCCACGTTCGACGGCCCCAGTGGCGAGGCGTGCATCGCCCGGCGGGACGTGTCGAACACGCCGTTGCAGGCCCTGACGCTGCTCAACGACGTCGTCTTCACCGAGGCCGCTCAGGCGACCGGACGACTGGTGATGGCCCAATCGGGCAGCATCGAGCAGCGCGTCGGCTGGATCTTCCGTCGATTCCTGATCCGGCCGCCGAGCGACGGAGAGGTGAAGGCTCTCGTCGGCTTCGTGACGAGCCAGACGGCGCGCTTCCGGGAGCGACCGGCCGACGCGAAGAAACTGGCCGGCGATGGCCCCGGCGACGTGGCCGAACGGGCCGCCTGGGTCGCCCTGGTCCGTGTGCTGATGAACCTCGACGAGTTCGTGACACGGACCTGACAGCACCTCCGACGAACGAGGTCGTGGCGCAAGCACAGGACGGGAAGAACCTCTGCTTGCGAGGTTCCGGAGAGTCTGGAAGAAACTGCTTGTCATTCGTTTCGGATTGTGCGACAACAGATCGGCGGGGTGGCTCTTCCCACGAGGGCTCCCGGCGACAAAGGCGACCGCCCGATGCCCCAACCGTTCTGGTGGCACGGTCGCGTTTCATCCAGCACAATCGCGCGTCATGTCGATGCCCAGCCAGTCCGCCGAACGATTGATGCAGACGCTGGGCTTGCTGCCGGATGTCTGCCGACAGGCCGTTGGCCTGAAAGTCCTGGACGGCTGGTCCTTGGCTGCGGTCGCCCATGCGCTTCAGCGAAGCGAGAGCGACGTCGTTTGTCTACTACGCCACGCCTTCGCGGTTCTTCACGAATCCCAGGCGTGTGACTCGCGGACGGACACCTGGACGATTGAGACTCTCCTGGCGACACCGATCGACGAGATCCTGGCCGAACACCTGCGCGCAGTGGATTCCGGTAGGACTCCCGATCCGGCGGATCTCCTGGCACGCCACCCGACCATCAGCGACGAACTGGCCGTCTTCCTGGCCCGGATGGATCGCCTCGCGACCCTGGCCGGCTCACTGCGGGATGGCTGGTCATCGCAGATCACCGCCGACCAGCGTGCCGCCGACGCCACCGACGAGGTCCCCCGCACGGTCGGCCCCAACTTCGGTATCGAGATCCCGGGCTACCAGATCCTGGACATCCTCGGGCGCGGCGGCATGGCCATCGTCTACAAGGCGCACCATCGCGGTCTGAAACGAGACGTCGCGGTGAAGATGATCCGGAATAGTCAGGCCACGCGACCGGTGCTGGCCCGGTTCCGGGCCGAGGCCCAGGCGATCGCCCGCTTGCAGCATCCGAACATCGTTCAGGTCTTCGAGATTGGCGAAAACCACGGCGAGCCGTTCTGCGCTCTGGAGCTGGTCTCCGGCGGCACGCTGGCGGACCTCCTGGCGAACAGGCCCCAGGAGCCGCTCTGGGCCGCCGAGATGGCCCGGACGCTGACCCTGGCCGTGCAGTACGCCCACGAGCAGGGCATCGTCCATCGCGATTTGAAGCCGGCCAACGTCCTGTTGACCGGCAAGGGATCGCCGAAGGTGGTCGATTTCGGTCTGGCGAAGTTCCTCGATGACGATCCCGGCCTGACTCGGGCCGGTGCCATCATGGGCACACCGAGCTACATGGCTCCGGAACAGGCCGAGGGACAGATCGCACAGATCGGCCCTGCGACGGACGTCTGGGCCCTGGGGGCAATCCTCTACGAGATGCTAACCGGCCGACCGCCGTTCAAGAGCGAGTCGATCCCCGGGACGCTGGAGATGGTCCGCAGCCAGGAGCCCGTGCCGGTTCGCGCGCTGAACCGGGCGGTGCCACGCGATCTGGCAACGATCGTTTCCCGATGCCTGGAGAAAAATCCGAAGCACCGTTACGCCTCCGCGCAGATCCTGGCCGACCGGCTGGGGCTCTTCCTGGCTGGTGAACCGATCCCGGATCGGCCGCGATCCTGGCTGAACCGGTCGGCTCGCTTCCTGAGAAAGCACCGGCTGGAGAGTATCGCAGTGGTGCTGATCGCGGTGTCGCTGGGCGTCCTGGTGGCCGTCCTGTCCCTGCCCACGCCGGAACCCCTCTTCGTGGAACCGAGTCGGATCGAACCGGAGGCGGCCGATCCGGACCAGCCGCGCAAGGACGCCGCCCGGGTACTCGCCGATGGTCTGCCCTTTCGATTCGAGGGACACGAACCGCTCCCTGGCCCTTTCCGTCAGGTGTACGGCAACCCGGCGATCCCGACACGGCCGGCCGATGCGAAGTACTTCACCCTCGGCACGCACGCGATGGGGCTCTGGGAACTGCTGCCCGATCCGATGTGCGACGAGTACGAATTCTCAGCGGAGGTGCGACACGAGGCCGCCAACGGCGATTCCAAGGTGGGCCTCTACTTCGGCTTCCGGCAGGTTCCGACTGGCCTGGGCGGATCGCCTCGCGGGGCCTTTTTTACCGCCAGCTACGCCGACCGGGGATTGCACGTCACGCGCGGAGCGAACGGGGCCTGGCAGAGCGTATTCCTGACGCAGATCCGACTCTTCGAGACGGAACCGAAATTGCTCGCGCCGCACGGGTTGCTGTTTCGACAACCATTTCGAGCGGCCTCGATACTGGATGAGGCCCCCTGGCGAGTGCTTCGACTGACGATCGCCCCCACGGGTGCGCGACTCGCCTGGGAACCAACCCGGGGCCGGCTGGAGCAACTGCGAACGTTTCCAGTTCCGCAGTTGACCGAAGCGATCTCGGTGTCTGCCCGTGGCATGCAGCATTTCCTGGAAGTGCCAACCGACTGGCGGACTCGGTCTGGATTTGGGCTGTTTGTCTCTCAGGGACAGGCAGCGTTTCGCAACATCATCGTGAAGCCGCGACCCCGCGGCTAGCTCCGTGAGGTGACCCATGACTCCGCATCGCGACCCGACCAAGGTGACCTACTCGCACGCCATCACAGTCAAGAAGATCTTCGATCAGTCCGATCCGACGACGACCCCCGTGCCGGTCAATCGCGGGACGAACATCATCGTGGAAGTCGAGGTCACGGCGACTCCCTCCTTCACGCGTTGCGAAAGGGTGTACGTTCGCTGCGTTCTTCTCCTGCCGAACGGCACGCCAGCTCAGGGAAGCCCCTTCGATAGTCCCCTGTTTGACCCGCCAGGGTCGGGCCAGGCGATCCCAAACCGGATGGTGACGGTGACGATTCCCACCAACGTGGTCTGGACGTCCGGCAATTGCACCCTGTCGGTGTACCTCTTCAAGGAAGCGACCACCGAAAACCGTGCCGAGCCGGCAACGGGATTCCAGCTCGGTATCAAGACCTGAGAACCGCCCTCACGGCAGGGAGAAGGCCTCGAGCCGGTTGCGATGTTGCGGGTGGTAGGGGATTTTGAGGGGCACGCCGGTGGGTGGAACGCATAAGCGCAAGCCAGGGCATCGCAAGTGTCTTTGTGGCTGTGGTTTGCGGCGCATCGCACCAGATCCCCCGCTCGGGAGGTGGCTGGGGTAAAAATCGTGTCTGTGACGGTGACAGATGTGTGTCACCGCTAGAAAAATAGGGGCCGGCTGGGGTAACGCCGCCGAGGACGCATCGTAAACCCAAGAGCCATCAGGCTCCCTGACAGCGCAACCGGCTCGAAGGCCTCGCCTCGTTGTTGTACACCGGACCAGGAATCGACTACGATGAATCGGGACGCGTCCGGCCGATTTGTCCCGGGAACCCCTGCCATGACACCGCTCTCCCGCCGATACTTCCTGCAAACCTGCGGCGTCGGCCTGGGCCAGATCGCCGCGTCCAGCCTGCTCCTGGCCGATGCGCCCGCGAGCCATCCGCTGGCCCCGAAGAAGCCGCACTTCGTCGGCAAGGCGAAGCGGGTCATCCACCTCTTCATGGCCGGGGCACCGAGCCATCTCGACCTGTTCGACCCGAAGCCGGCCCTGACGAAGCTCGAAGGCAAACCCCTGCCGCCGAGCGTCTACGGCGACCAGCGTTACGCCTTCATCCGTGCCGACGCCGCCGTTCTCGGGCCGCGCTTCCCGTTCCGCAAGCACGGCCAGAGCGGCGTCGAACTGGCCGACGTGCTGCCGCACACGGCGAAGGTCGTCGATGATCTCTGCCTGATCCGCTCGGTCACGACGGATCAGTTCAACCACGCTCCGGCGCAGATCTTCTTCAACACCGGCTTCCCGCAGCCGGGCCGACCGTCGCTCGGTTCGTGGGTGCTGTACGGTCTCGGAGCCGAGACGCGGGATCTGCCGGCGTTCGTTGTACTGTCCACCGGGGCCGGCATCAGTGGCGGCTCGGCCAACTGGTCCTCCGGATTTCTGCCGACGGTCTACACCGGCGTTCGCTTCCGCAACTCGGGCGATCCGATCCTCAACGTCTCCAGTCCGCCCGGTGTCGATCGTCAGCTCCAGGCCGACTCACTCGATCTGCTTCGGCAGTTGAACCAGAAGCGTCTCGACACCGTGGGCGATCCAGAGATCGCCACGCGCATCGCCTCGTACGAGATGGCCTTCAAGCTCCAGACCTCGGCTCCGGAACTGACCGATCTGTCGAAGGAGACGAAGGAGACGCTCGACCTGTACGGCTGCGATCCGGTCAAGCCGACGTTCGCGCGGGCGTGTCTGCTCGCTCGTCGGATGATCGAGCGTGGCGTTCGCTTCGTGAACATCTACCACGAAGGCTGGGACGCTCATAGTGACGTGGCCGGCAATCATCGCAAGAACTGTCAGGCCACCGATCAGGGCTCGGCCGCTCTGGTGATGGACCTGAAGCGACGCGGTCTGCTCGACGATACGCTGGTTATCTGGGGCGGCGAGTTCGGCCGGACGCCGATGGTCGAGACGAACCCGGCCCTGAATCGAGCGCTCGGCCGGGATCATCACCCGCAGGCGTACACGATGTGGCTCGCCGGCGGTGGCGTGAAGGCTGGCCTGGTCCACGGCAAGACCGATGATCTCGGCTTCCACATCGTCGAGAATCCGGTCCACGTTCACGACCTGCAAGCGACGATCCTGCACCTGCTCGGCTTCGATCACACCAAGTTGACGTTCCGGTATGCGGGACGCGACTTCCGCCTGACCGATGTGTTCGGCAACGTGGTGAAGGACATCCTGGCGTGAGGCGGCTCCTTCCGGGTACAATCCTCGGGTTGTTTCCGGTTCCGTCATCGCGAGGTTGTCGTCATGCGCTGGTCGTTGCTCTGTCTGCTCGCTCTGCCTCTGGTTCCGGTCGTCGCGGCTGACGACGGCTGGAAGGCTCTTCCCCTCGACCGGGATTTCACGGCCTGGCGGCCGATCAAGGCCGGCTACGAGATCGGCGGCGATGCCGTAATCGACCAGAAGAACAACCGCCAGCTGGCCGCGAAGGCAGGCTCTGGCGTCTTCGTCGCGCCGCGGGGCTGTGCCAACCTCGTCAGCAAGGAGAAGTTTGGCGATGTCGAGGTACGCTGCGAGTTCCTCATCCCGAAGGGCTCCAACTCGGGCGTCAAACTGAACGGTCAGTACGAGATTCAGATTCGCGACACGGCCGGCAAGAAGGTGGCAGACCTCACCGGCGACAGTCTGGGTGGCGTCTACCCAAAGGCGGAGATGCTGCCGCGGTATCATCACATCGACAAGGGGGTGCCGCCGCGGGTCAATGCCGCGAAGCCGGCCGGCGAATGGCAGACGCTGCACATCGTCTTCCGGGCTCCGCGTTTCGAGGGAGGCAAGAAGGTCGCCAACGC
This sequence comes from uncultured Alcaligenaceae bacterium, assembly GCA_964471755.1. Taxonomy (GTDB): domain Bacteria; phylum Planctomycetota; class Planctomycetia; order Gemmatales; family Gemmataceae; genus CAYYJM01. The sequence goes on along the minus strand of CAYYJM010000052.1, from coordinate 17,898 downwards.
GAAGTTCGTGAAGGTGGAACTCAACGGCCAGGTCGTCCACGAGAACCAGGAACTGCTGACACCGACCGGTCACGCTCACGTCAACAAGGAGTCGGCGACGGGGCCGCTGCTGATCCAGACCGACCACGGCGGCGTAGCCTTCCGCAAGGTCGAGGTCCGGCCGCTGGCGAAATGACGGCACCTTCGCCGTGAGGCGTGGTTCCACATGAGCAACGGGTCGATGCCGCACCACTCCCAGACGTCTACTGTAGGTGTTGGCGAGCGGCGCGGCGTCAGCCCGCCGGTTCTTCACCCGAGTAGAATCGGCGGGCTGACGTTCGCAGGAAGAACCGGCGGGCTGACGCCGCGCCGCTCGCCAAACGCCCCGGTAGAACTACACTAACCGGGTAGGTGTGCGATTATCCCCCCGTGTCGAGGATCCCTCCTCCATGACCACCCGACCTCAACGTCTCGCCATCCTCGTGGGCGGCGGCCCCGCTCCCGGCATTAACGGCGTCATCAGTGCCGTCACCCTGGAAGCCCTCGATCAGGGCTTCGAGGTGATCGGCTTCATCGACGGCTTCAAGAATCTCGTTCCCGCCAAGCCCAAGGGCGGCTTCATCAAACTCGACAAGAGCCACGTCAAGGGCCTGCACCTCAAGGGCGGATCGTTCCTCGGTACGTCGCGGACCAACCCGACCAAGTCCGAGCAGGACATGCAGAACGTCCTGGCCAACCTGGCCATGCACAACATCGGCTACCTGGTCACCATCGGCGGCGATGACACCGCCTACTCGGCCAGCCAGGTCTACGCCCGGGCCGGCGGAAACATCCGCGTCGCCCACGTCCCCAAGACCATCGACAACGATCTGCCCCTGGACAGCTCGATGCCGACCTTCGGCTTCGAGACCGCTCGCCAGGTCGGCGTCGGCATCGTCAAGAACCTCGCCGAGGACGCCCGGACCACCTCGCGCTGGTACATCCTCGTCAGCATGGGCCGGGCCGCCGGACACCTCGCGCTCGGCATCGGCAAGGCCTCCGGCGCGACCGTGACCATCATCCCGGAAGAGTTCGGCACCCGCGAGATTCTCCTCGACGAACTGGCCGACATCGTCATCGGCTCGATCTTCAAGCGACTGGCCGACGGCGATCGCGACGGCGTCGCCATTCTCGCCGAGGGTCTGATCGAGAACATCGATGAAGACCACCTGGAAAAGGCCCTGGACAACGGCAAGTACGGCGTCATGATCCGCGATCCGTTCGGCCACAAACGCCTCGGCGAGATCGACTTCGGCCGACTGATTCGCGACTGGATTCAGAAACGCCTCAAGGAGTTCGGCCTCGACCTGACCATGGTGGACAAGGAGATCGGCTACGAACTGCGCTGCGCCGACCCGATCCCGTTCGACGCCGAGTACACGCGCGATCTCGGCTACGGCGCAGTCCGCTTCCTGCTCAGCGACCGGTCGGCACAGATCGGCGCGATCATGAGCATCGCCGAGGGCCGACTTGTGCCCCTGAAGTTCGAGGACAAACTCGAACCGGGCTCCAACAAGATGAAGACGCGCGTCGTGGACATCGCCGGAGAGAGCTACGACTGCGCCCTGAACTACATGACCCGCCTGGAGAAGGGCGACTTCACCGACGCGACTCGGCTGGCCCGGATCGCCGAGGCTGCCGGGGTGGACCCGTCGAAGTTCAAGGCCCGCTTCGGCTACGTCGTGGGCCTGTGAGCCCTCAGCGCCGATGCACACGCCGGACGTAGCCCGGCGTCTTCAGCTCCCACACCGTGTTACCGGCACGGTCCAGTTCCACGACCCGGTTCGACGTGGCCACCAGTGTGTGGCCCGTCGCCGTTCGCTCGACCCCGCACGCCCCCGCCACCCGCGCTTCCCAGACGATCTTGCCCGCACGATCGATCTCGACCACCCGGCCACTGCTCGAGTTGGCCGCCAGGAAGCGATCGCCCGGCAGATCGAGGAGGCCAACCCACATGTTCTCGCGCGGCAGCGGAATTTGTCGCACCTGCTGACCCGTCGTTGTCAGCTCGATGATGTTCTCGGTCGTCGCGAAGAGGATGTTGCCGTTGCGAGCCTTGTGGATGGCGTTGGAACCTTGCGGCAGATCGAAGGAGTAGACCGATTTGCCGTCACGAGCGAACTCCATGACCCGGCCGTAGGTCGAGACGAACGTGTTGCCGTTGGCCAGCCGTTGACAGCCGGTCGGATCCTGGCCGTTGAGATCGAGCCGCCAGATGACGTTGCCTTGCAGATCACGCTCGGTCACCTGGCGAGCGTTCGACTCGGCAACGAGAATACGGCCATTGGCCAGCAACTGAGCCTCCATCGGGCCCTGGAGCCCCTTCAACTCGAAACGCAGCGACCGATCGGGCCGCGCTTCCCAGATCCGACCCGTATTGTACTCGATGCCGAGAGTCAAACCCAGCTGTCGGGGGTCGCCCAGACGGGCGAGATCGACCGCACTGCCATGCTCACGCCACCAGGCGGTCCAGACCTCGCGCGACTTCCGCCGGCCAGCCAGTTCGACCAGGCTGGTCGTCACGCCGGGCCCCTTCTCGCCGGCCAGGCGGTAGAGGATCGCCTCGGCCTGCCAGCAGAGCGGCGGGTTCTCCAGGAGCAGGTCGATGAGCGTCGTCGCCGCGACCCGCTGGCCGCCGGTCAGCAGACCGACGGCCGTGCGGAAACGGACGTTCGGATCGCCATCCCGGAGCAGGGCCGCCGCCCGATCACGCTGCTCGATGGTGCCGTGTTCGCCGACGATGCGGCCAGCCACGCCGCGGATCGCTGCCGCCGGGGAACGCAGGCCGTCGAGCAGGGCCGGCGACAGCGGCTTGCCCTGGTGCAGCCGCTCCAGGCCGGCGATGATCGCGTCCTCGATGCTCTCGTCGTCCGCGAACGGGACGTAGCGAAGCAGAGCCGCCGCGGTTCCGGCCGGCGCTTGCAGAACGAGTTGACGGATGACGGCCACCGGCAGGGCCGGGCCGGGACCGTGTTCGATCTCGGCGAGCGCCTCGGCGGCCCGCCGACGAACCTCGGCGTCGGGATGGTCGGCCAGTTTCTTCAGGTCGGCGGCGATGCTCGAACCACGCTGGATCAGCAACTGCGTGGCGTTCTCGCGTTCCTCGAATGAGTCGCTGCCCAGGGCCGCGAGCAGGCGGTTGATCTCCGGGCGATCGTCGCCCGTCGGGCTCCGCAGGCGAAGGAATTTCAGCAAGGCGTCGCCACCCGGGCCGATGCCCTGCTCCTTCAGCAGTCGCTCGTCGGCCCTCCGCTCAGCCTCGTCGGCCGCGGGGACCAGGACCGGCATCAGCAGACACAGCAGAATCAGACGGAGCCAGTTCACGGGGTGCCTCATCATCGAAGAGGAGAATCATCGGGCGGGCGCTTGTCGTCGGCACGGCCCGCCCAGCGAGTGAGCCCGGTTACCGTCGATGTCCGCGCCAGAGGGACGTGCCGACTTTCTGCTCCCAGACAACCTTGCCCTCTCGATCGACCTCGCGCAGACCGAAGTTGTTGTTGACCACCAGGGTGTTGCCACCCGGCAGGCGCGTCGCGTAGCAGACGGCCGGGTCGGTGAACTCCCAGACGACCTTCCCCGCCTGGCTGATCTCCTGCACCTTGCCGCTGCCGTTGTTCGTGACGAGGTAGTGACCATTGGGCGTCACCGAAATGCCGCTCCAGCTCCCCTGGATCGACAACGGGATCTTGCGGATCACCAGCCCGCCAGGCGAAACCTCGCGGACTTCGCCGCCCATGCTGACGATCGCCACGTTGCCCTGGCGCGTTCGGAAGGCCGAGTGGATGAAGAAGCCGTTCTCCGGGGTGTAAACCTGCGTCTCCGTGCCGGCCCGATCGACGGTGAAGAAGCGATGGTTCGTCGCGATCCACGTCGAGCCGTTGGCCAGGCGCTGGCAGGCGATCGGCGTGTTGACCTTGTGTTCCCAGAAGATCTTGCCGGTGTGGTCGCGCTCGGTGACGCGGTGGCCGTTCAGTTCCGCGACGAGGAGTCGGCCGCCCGGCAGCACCTGGGCGTCGATGGGGCAGTGCAGGCCGGCCAGTTCCCAGCGGGGCTTGCCATCCCGGCCGCACTCCCAGACCTTGTTCGCGTGCATCTCCGGCACGACGGTCAGGCCGAGAAACTCCGCCGGTCGGGAGGCCCTGGCCAGATCGACCTTACCGGCGTTGGCCTTCCACCAGGCGGCCCAGCCGTCCCGGCAGCGTCGGCGGTCGTCCGGGCTGCCGGTGCCGCTGGACACCTGCGGCGTGTCGGTGCCGGCCAGGTTGAACAGGGTCGCCTCGATGCTCCCCAGGATCGGCAGCGGAGCCGTCGGAATCAGATCGATCATCGCGGTGACCGCCTTCGGTTCCTTCGCCGCGAGCAGACCCTGGATGGCTCGATGGCGGACGGCGACGACCTTGTCGGTCAGTAGCGGCAGTACCCTGTCACGAACGGCCAGGTCCGCCGAGCGGCCCAGGACGTAGGCCGCGGCGGCTCGACGCTCGGCGTTCGTGCTGGCGAGGGCCTGGTGCAGCACCTCCGGCGCGGGGGCGGTCACGGAGCGAGCGAGGCCCTCGAGAACCTGATCGGTGACGGCCGGATCCTCGGCGAAGGGCAGATAGTCGAGCAGGACGGCGACGGCGTCGTTGCCTGGTGTGCGGGTGAACTGGCGGAGGGCGGCGCTGGTCAGTTCGATGCCGGGGCCGTTATCGATGCGGTCGATCAGTTCCCGGACACGGCGAGCAATCTCGGGGTCGGCGTGGTTGCGATTCTTCTCGAGCAGATCGCGGATGGACGGTCCCCTGGCGAGGAGGGCAGCCTGGGCGGCCTCGCGATCCTCGAAGGCATCGTTGCCGAGTTGCTGGATGAAGCCGGGCAGGCGAGCCCGGTCGGCGTCGGTCAGGGTGCGGAGCTGGAAGAAGGTGCGCAGGACGGCCCGTTCGCTGGACAGGCCGTACTCCTTGAGGAGGCGGGTATCGGCCTGTGCGAGGGTGGTCTGATCGTCGTCGGAGAAGCCGGGAAACGGGAGCAACGGCAGAAATGCCAGTGCCACCAGACACAGGGTCGGTGCGCGGTCCCGCATGAGAGGTCTCCCCACTGGAGAAGATCCGGTCGACGAAGCCCGTCACCATCGTAATGCCGAGTGGGGCAAAAACCCAAGAGGAAATCGCGGGCCGGGCCCGGTGACTAATAGTTGCTGGCTGGCTCACCTCCACTGCGGGTGCCCAGGGCCCGCCAGACGCCGAGGTTGATGGTGCTGGCGAAGAAGTGAACCGAACCATCCATTAGCAGAGCGTTGACGCCGTTGGTGTGGTAACTGCGTGAGGTGATGGCGGCGTAGGTGGGTTGCGTTCCGTGTTCCTCACGCATCGAAACGAAGTCGGCGTCATAGGCGACGCCGCCAGAGGTGTAGGCCACCTTCGCGTTCGGCGCGAAGGTGGTCGTGAAACCGGTTTGCTGGACATGGGCATCGACCCATTCCGTGTGACCGGAGTCCGTCTTGAACGAGGCGCTGCCGTAGCTGGTGATGTTGTCAGGCAGCAACGGTGGCGGGGCCCCGAGCGTGGACGGGTTGCCGCCGTCACGCAGGTACGGGCTCCAGGCCTTGACCTCGGAGAAGCCGAGGGTGTTACTCAGGCCGTCGGTGAAGCTGGCAACTCGTTGGGGGAAGGCATGGACAAAGGCCCCATCGCCGTTGCCCGACAGCGTGGCATGATTGTAGATGGACCAGGTGCCATAATTGGCCGCGTAGGTCGTGGGGTACATCTGGATACCGTCGTCGGGATGCGGCTTGTCATTGACTTCGCTGGAGCAGAGGTAGACGGGGATTCGCTGCTGGGTCACGAGCGGCTGGACCTTGTAGGGCGTGTTGAAGTTCACGATCTTGTAGAGGTTGTCCTGCTCCAGGTACGGCAGCAGATAGGCCTGGATCGACCAGGCGGCGGTTACTCCCGACTGATAGCGAACCACCGGGTAGGTGCGCATCGTGCCCTCGTAGCCGTGCAGGGCCAGGCCGATCTGCTTGAGGTTGTTCTGGCAGGCCATGCGGGAGGCCGCCTCGCGGACCTTCTGGACGGCAGGCAGGAGCAG
>CAYYJM010000052.1:9784-11801 GCA_964471755.1 uncultured Alcaligenaceae bacterium | reverse complement strand
CAATCAGGATCGCGATGATCGCGATGACGACGAGCAGCTCGATCAGGGTGAAGGCGAGACGGCGGGTGCGTGCGAACACGAAGACCTCCTCGGCGGATGCCAGTCTGGCGGAGATGAGGTGCATCGCGGACGAACACGCGAGAGGATCGCGCAGCGGTGGCTAAGCAGCCTCGGTGGGGGGGCAGATGAGACAGAGTCTCAATCGCTGATCTGTATCCTAGCCGGCGTTGGTGGGATGGCAACCGGAAAAACGGCCGGTCGGTGAGAAGCTCGAAAGTCGATGACTCCGTTGGTCAGGTCAACCGTGGTGATCTCCCCGGTCAGTGCGTACCATGTTGACCGGGAAAGGCGGTGTTTGGCTGGAGAGTAAACTCGTGGCTGTCGCCGAAGAACTCGGCGTCGAAGTAGTTGAGGAAGCCTGCGAGGCCTGCGAGGCCCGTCCGACGGGGGGTGCTTACGAACCCGACCACCGCATCCCAACTACAGAACTCCACGCCATCGGAAATGCGCAGGGTCACGCGGGTGCATGGGTAGCGAACGACGTTCCCGCTTGCCGACTCCGCTTCGGCCGTCGGGGCGCATGTCAGGTCCAGACCGAGAGCGGTCGCCATCGAGAGAGGCAAGATGGTATCGTCCGCTCCGCTGTCGAGCCGCAAGTGTCGAGCAACCGGCCCGAGGTGTCCGGTCACGCCGACGAGGAGTAAGGGTATGTGCCGGACGTGGACGCCGCCGAGTGCCGGGCTGGGCTTGTGAAGGTTGACCGGCGTGTACAGGAAACGTAGCATCGCGGAACGGCCCGACGGTTACGGGATGAACTCGACCAGGCAGAGGGCCGGATCGTAACCGGCAGTGCGGATTCGATCTTCAATCCCCTCGTCTGTTTCCGCAGAAAGGATGATCGTCGTCACCTCGGGATTCCAGGCGATGTATCGCCCTTGATATTTCTCGAGTTTGGCGAGCGGGAAGTTCGGCCGATTGCGCTTCCAGGCCGCAGCGACCCGACCAAAGGCCTGCATCGTTTCGTCGGGAGGTGAGGTTGCCTCGACCGTTTGCACCCGGGGTTCGTCTGAGGTGTGGTTTTCGTCCATCGCGATCCTCCTCCGTCAGAGGTGCCATTAGCTTATTATGCCACCCGCTCGACTGCACCGCAAGCCGCCTCAATGGTTCACTCCGAACTCCGTCGAAGCGAGCAGCGCCCAGGCGACGTTCGCCAGTGCGGCCGATCGCCTGCCAGCATTCGCCTTCAGGTGTTCGGTGAGCGACTTCGTCTCATCGGCCGTGGGCCGGCGTGTCAGGATCGCCAGGTACAATTCCTCGATCGCCTTCGCGTCGTCGAGTTTGCTGGCACGATCGAGCAGGTTGCCCGGCTTCGGCTCCAGCCAGCGCAGCACGGTCGGATCGTTGCGCAGGAACAGGGCTCCGCGCAGGGACGGCTCGACCTCCTCCTCCGGTTCGCGCTGCGGGGCACCGAACGTCTTGATCAGCGTAGCCTTCAGTTTCGTCGCCGCCTCGGGGCTGGCGTCGCCGACGGCGAGGAGGAACGCACGCGTCAACTGCTCCGGCGACAGACGACGTTCCAGGGCCGTGAGGAATTTCGCCGGATCGATCGTCTCGACGCCGGCGGGTCGGTGCGAGGAGCGCTGATAGACCTCGGTCAGCAGAATCTCGCGAACGAGCCATTTCAGGTCGTATTTCTTCGCGACGAACTCCTTCGTCAACTGGTCGAGCAGCGCGGGATGCGAGGGCGGGTTGCCGCTGTGGTTCAGGTCGAGCGGATGGACAAGACCACGGCCCAGGAGCAGGAACCAGACGCGGTTGACGATGTTCCGGGCGAAGTCCGGGCTCTGGACGATCTCGTCGGCCAGGGTCGCCAGCGGACTGAATTTCAAGACGCCGGGGATCTTCTTCCTCGGCTCGGCCGGAACGAGGTACTCCTTGCCCTTCTCCTGCGCCGGGATGGCGACCTCGGCCAGGCCGGGCACCACTCCAGGCTGTTCAGGAACGACCCGGCGCCCGG
>CAYYJM010000052.1:0-9774 GCA_964471755.1 uncultured Alcaligenaceae bacterium | reverse complement strand
CCTCCAACGACGCCTTCAAGTGGGTCAACCACCCGGTCTCCAGCCTCAGCAAGACCTTCGACGGCCTGAACCGCGATGCGACGATCGCGGCCATCGGCTCGCCATCTACCTGCTCGCCGACCAGCGGCGTGGCCGCATCGATGAGATGGGCGTTCTGCACGAGCAGGGCCAGGCCCTGAAAGTCGCGCTGCTTGTAGTCGGCGACGAACAGGTGATCGTGGCACTCACAGCAGCGAAAGTCCTTGCCGAGGAAGAGTCGGCCAACATCGCGCGTCAGGGCGGAGTAATCGACCGGGTTCTGACCGTAGTTCTCCAGGCGTTTCGACATCCAGAAGGCGGCCGACCGGGGCGCGTCTGGAGCCGGCGACGCGCGGAGGATCTCGCGGCTGAGCGCGTCCCAGGGCCGGTTGCTGGCGAAGGCATCTTCGAGGTACTTGTTCCAGCCGGCGTGGTCGCCGAGTCGCTCCATGAGAACGACGTGGAAGCGTTCACTCATCGTCCGGGCATACGTTGGCGCGGCGAGAAGGGCGTCGATCTTCTTCGTTCGCCTGTCGGCTGCGGGATCGTCGAGGAAGGCACGCACCTCGGCCGGTGTCGGGATGGTGCCGGCCAGGTCGAGCGTGACTCGACGAAGGAATTCGGCGTCGTCGGCCCGGGGGCTGACGAGCTTCGCCTCGACGCCCTTGAGAATCAGGCCGTCGATCCGGCGATGAAGCGGCTCGTCGGCCCGGGTGGTCCCGGCGACGAGGAGAGTCAGGACGAGAACGAACCGTGGCATGGCGCGACTCCGACACGGCGAGATTATCCGGCAGGTGGGATTAGCCTACCACGCCGGCCGGCGGATCGCGAAGGGAAATCAGTTGATGCGCTCGATCTTCTTGCGGCGCTTGCGGACGGCGACCAGTTCGGTGCCGGTGATCTTGATGCCGCCCTTGCTCAGGCCCTGGGTGGTGGCTTCGTAGACGAACTCGCCGCCGATCGCCTTGCTGCACTCGACGCAGACGCGCGTCTCGGGCAGAGCTGCGCAGCGCGCGGCCGGGATCTGGGCATTGCAGCGGAGACACGGACGGGTCTTGTTCCCCATGCGTCTTCCTTGGGATGCGAGTAAATGGGGGAGTCGGCACGGGATCAACGCGGGGAGACGGGAAGTGTGACAGGTGATCCGCTCAGAATCGCAGGGTGAACGTTCGCGATTGGCAGGAAGGATACCCTGCGGCGCTTCCGGTGGACAAGGCCGAATCAGACGGCGGGCCTGTTCGCCACTATACAGAACAGCCTACCGTTCACTCTCGGGAAGGAGGCCCATGAGCGACTTCGACATGTCACGACGCAGCTTCTTCGTGCTGATCGGCGGAGCTGCCCTGGGGATGTTCACCCTGCCCGGCGGAGGGGCCGAGACGGCTCCGCGTCGGCTGCTCTCCAAACCGCTCCGCAAGCGTCAGGCCGGCCGCATTTTCGTCGCCACGGGCGAGCCGGCGTTCTTCCTGCTCTGGGTCGAACTCGATGCCGACGAGCAGCCCCGGACGATGATCTGGACCCCCGAGACACGCGACGAGATCGCCGAGGCCAATCGCTTCTACGAAACCGCCCGGACTCTTCAGCCCGGCCCGGCTCTCGATATGCCACCGCTCGATCCACGCGAGGAAACCCTTGCCGAGGCGTATCTCGACGAACCAGACGATGTCGATGCTCGACTGGCGTACGCGGCCTTTCTGCATGAGAAGGGCAGCAGTCAGGGCGAGTTCGTCGCGATCAACCATCGTCTGGAGACGCTCCCGCCGGACGACCCCGATCGCGAGGCCCTCGACGACCGCTGGAGTGAGCTACTCACGCGGGACGCCGAAACCTGGCTGGCTCCGCTGGCGAGCCTGGGACTGCGGCCGGAGGTCTTCGGAACCTGCTATCCGGGCTTCTGGCTGGCCGAAACCGGGCTCGTCGAGGAGATCGATCTGGAGCAGCCGGGCATCCTGCCGGAGCGGGCCGAGGAACTGAAGCGGGCCGCGCCGGTGCTGCATCGACTGCGGATCGAGTACGACGACGTGAATCTCACCGCCCTGGCCGCGTGCCCGTTCCTGAGCCGGCTCACGGCGCTGGGTCTGTCGTCGTTGAGCCTGACGCCGGAGGCGGTGCGTCCGTTGCTCGCATCGCCCTACCTGATCCGTCTGCGCCGGCTCGATCTTGGCTACAATGACCTCGGCCCGGACTTTGGCGCGATGCTGGCCCGAGCCGAGATCCTGCCCCGTCTGCGCGAACTGGAGATCCCAGCGATCGACCTGGGCAATGCCGGAGCGGTCGCCCTGTTCACGGCCTGGACTGACGGCCAGTTGACACATCTGAACGTCGCCGGCAACCAGCTCGACGCCGTCGGCCTCACAGCCCTGGCGACATGTCCGGCCCTGCGCGGCCTGCGTCGCCTCCTCCTCGCGGAAAATGTCCTGGATGCGGCCGGCCTGCACGCACTCGCATCGGCTCCGTTTCTGGCGACGCTGACCGACCTGGACCTGAGCCGCTGTTCGATCGATGCCGCGACGCTGACCGGCCTCGTGACGCTGCCGTTGCCGAACCTGGCTCGCCTGAAACTGAACGGCAACCGTTTCGGCGCGGCAGGAGCGAAGATCCTCGCCGGGGCTCACTGGCCGCGGCTGGTGCATCTCGATCTGGAAGCGTGCGAACTGGGCGATGCCGGTTTGACCGCGCTCGGTGCCGGGTCGCTGCTGACCGGGTTGGAGGAACTCGGTCTGCGTGAGAACCGGCTGGGGCCGCGCGGGGTCGAAGCACTCGCGAACGGTCCCTGGGCGGCCCGGCTTCGCGTGCTGAACCTGGGGCAAAACCGCTGTGGTGAGGACGGAGCGAATGCCGTGGCCGCGTCGGAGCATCTTGCCCGGCTTCATAAGCTGATCGTGACGGCGAAGTCCCTCGGCCCGACCGGCAAGGCCGTCCTTCTCGGCCGATTCGGCCCGGAGGTCGTTCAGATCGACGACGAGTGACCGTCTTCCTTTAGCCGCCACAAGTCGGTCTTCCTTTAGCCGCCGACTTGCCGGCGGGTATTTGGAACGAAGACCGCCAGCGAGCTGGCGGCTAAAGGAAGAGAACCAGATCGGCTCGGAGAACGACGATGCAGGAAGTTCTGCACATTCTGAACAACCTGCTCGTCGTCTTCGCCGTCGCCGGCGTCGTCGTGTATCTCTTCCAGTTGCTGCGACTTCCGGCCGTCGTCGGCCTGCTCGTCGCCGGGGTTCTGATCGGGCCGTTCCTGCGCGGCAACGCCGCTGCCAACGAGGAGATCCACCTCCTCGCCGAGATCGGCGTCGTTGTATTGCTCTTCTCCGTCGGGCTGGAATTCTCCCTGTCGCGCGTGTTGAGCATGGGCCGGCTCATGCTCCTGATCGGCTTGCCGCAGGTGGTCCTGAGCATCGCTGCCGTCGCCCTCTGTACATGGGGATACTTCGGCAACCTGTCCCAGGCCATCTTCGCCGGCATGCTCGTCGCCATGTCCAGCACCGCAGTCGTCATCAAGGTTCTCGCCGATCGGAGCGAACTGGACGCCGGTCATGGCCGGATCTCGATTGCCGTGCTGCTCTTGCAGGACCTGCTCGTCGTCGTCTTCGTGCTGGCCGTGCCGTTGCTGGCCCCGAAGGCGGCCGGCGGAGCGGCCGGGGAGTCGGCCCTGCTCGGCCTGCTCGGTGGTGTCGCCGTCATCGTCGGCATCTTGCTCGCTGGCAAGTACCTGCTGCCGGGCCTGCTCTACCGCATCGTCCGGACGCGCAACCGCGAGCTGTTCCTGATCGCCATCTTTCTGGTCTGCATCGGCACGGCGGCGCTGACGGCGGCGGTTGGCCTGTCGCTGGCCCTGGGGGCGTTCCTCGCCGGGTTGATGCTGTCCGAGTCGGAGTACGGCCACCAGACGCTCGCCGAGGTCCTCCCCTTCCGCGACACCCTCAGCAGCCTGTTCTTCATTTCGGTCGGCGTACTGCTCGACCTGACCTTCCTGGCCGATCACCTGCCGCTGGTTCTGGGCGTGGTCGCCGGGCTGCTTTTGCTCAAGTTCGCGACGGCAACGGTGCCGACGGCGCGACTCGGCTTCCCGATGCGGGCCTGGCTGCTGACTGGCCTGGCCCTGGCCCAGATCGGCGAGTTCTCCTTCGTCCTGGCCGAGTCGGGCCGCAAGGCCGACCTGCTCGGCGCGGACGAGTACAAGCTCTTCCTCGCTGCCGCCGTCGTGACCATGGGCCTGACGCCGTTCCTGATCGGGGCCGGGCCGCCTCTGGCCGAGCGCCTGGCGAGGCTCAACCCGCTTGATCTTCCCGGCGAGGCCCCGGCCAGGACGCATCGACACGACCACGTCATCATCGCCGGGTACGGTTTCAACGGGAAGAACCTCGCCCTGGTTCTACGTGACCTGAACATCCCGTACCTCGTGCTGGAGATGAACCCCGAGACGGTACGGAGCCAGCACCAGGCGGGCGAATCGATCGAGTATGGCGACTGCACCCGGCCGGCGGTGTTGCAGCATGTCGGCATCGAGTACGCACGCGTCTTCGTCGTGGCGATCTCCGATCCGGCGTCGGGGCGGCGGGCGGTCCAGATCGCCCGTCAACTTAACCCGAACGTGCGCATCGTCGTCCGAACCCGCTACCAGACGGAGATCGCTGACCTGTACCAGCTCGGGGCGGACCAGGTCGTCCCGGAGGACTTCGAGACCTCGGTCGAGGTGTTCGCCCGGGTGATGGATGAACTCGAAGTCCCGCCGGGGACGGTCCGGCGGTTGGTCGCGGGGATCCGGGCGTGCCACTACGAGACTTTCCGCGGCTTCGGTCGTGTGCCGCTCCAGCTACCGCGTGAGCTGCGTGGCGTCGTCGAGCCGGAGACGATCATCCTGCCGGATGGGGCCGTGGTCCACGGCCAGACGATCGGCGAGCTGCGCTTGCGCAAGGAGACCGGAGCGAGCATCATCGCTATCCGACGCGGGCCGCAGTTGTTGCCGAACCCCGGGGCGGACGTGGCCCTGCTCGCGGGCGACCATGTCGTTCTGATCGGCGATCCGACCCAGGTGGCGGCGGCGATCGCCCTGCTCGACCGGACCGTTCCGGCCGGTTCGCCTTTGCCGAGTGGCGACCGACCGGGCGAATCCGTAGCGTGACCTTTTCTCCCTTTCCTCCTCGTCCCCCATCGCACGGAAGGACGCAACATGACCCCGGTACTCGGCAAAGATCACCTCAACGACCCGGTCACGCAGCACATGCGGCGAGACTTCGTCGTCCTCTCATTGGACCAGACCGTTGGGGAAGCCCTCGAGTACATCCAGCAGAGACAGCCAGAAGGGCGCATCATCTACTTCTATGTCACCGACGCGGACGGCAAGTTGAGGGGCGTCGTCCCGACGCGGCGGCTGCTACTCAGTCCGCGTGACCGCCTCATCCGCGACATCATGGTTACGCCCGTGATCGGCATCCCGGCGGTGGCGACGGTGCTGGATGCATGCGAATTCTTCACACTCCACAAGCTGCTCGCCTTCCCGATCGTTGACCTTGACGGGCGGTTGATCGGCCTGGTCGATGTCGACATGTACACCAGTGAGATGACCGACCTGGAGAAGCGCGAGGGAAACGACGACCTGTTTCAGCTGATCGGCGTCCACCTGAGCGAGTCGCAGCAGGGCAGGCCGCTCGTCGCCTTCCGGCAGCGCTTCCCGTGGCTGCTGGCGAACATCGGCGGAGGCATCCTGGCGGCGTTTCTGTCCGGGTTCTACCAGGCCGAACTGGACAAGGTCGTCGCCCTGGCACTGTTCATCCCGGTGGTCCTCGCTCTGGCCGAGAGCGTTGCCATCCAGTCGGTCAGCCTGTCGTTGCAGGCGCTGCACGGCCCACGACCGACCTGGGCCTCTCTTGTTCCGAAGTTGTCACGTGAGGTCGTCACCGGGATATTGCTCGGCCTGGCGAGCGGCCTGGCTGTCGGCCTGGTCGCCCTGGTCTGGATCCGTGATGTTCCGCTCGTCGGGGTAACCGTCCTGGGTGGTATCGCCGGCGGTGTGGCGGCGGCAGCCGTGATCGGCGTCGCTATTCCGAACGTGCTCCACATCCTGCGTCGTGACCCGCAGGTCGCAGCCGGACCTATCGCCCTGGCCCTGACCGATATGGTCACCCTGCTGTGCTACTTCAACCTCGCCCGGGCGCTTCTGGGTTGAACTGCTGGAAAGGAGAACCGATGCGTACGTTGCTCATGGCCGCACCGCTGGTGCTGCTCCCGCTGTCTCTCTGGGCCGCCGAACCGATGAAGTACCCACCGACGAGGAAAGACGACTTCGCCGAGATCCTCCACGGCACGAAGGTGCCCGATCCGTACCGCTGGCTGGAGGAGGACGTTCGCAAGTCGAAGGAGGTCAAGGACTGGGTCGCGGCCCAGGCGAAGTTCACCCAGACGTATCTGGAGGCGATCCCGGCGCGCAAGAAGATCCGCGAGCGACTCGACGAGATCGTCAACGTCGAACGCTACTCGATCCCGTCGAAGCACGGCAAGTACTATTACTTCCGCAAGAACGACGGCCTGCAAAATCAGTCGGTCCTCTATCGCGTCGAGAAGCTCGACGGCGAGCCGGAGGTCGTCATCGACCCGAACACCTGGTCGAAGGAGGGGACCGTCGCCCTGGGCACGACGGATTTCAGCGACGATGGCAAGCTCCTCGCCTATGGCGTCGCCGAGAAGGGGAGCGACTGGACGAACTGGAAGGTCCTCGACCTGACCACGCTCAAGCCGCTCGACGATGAGGTCAAGTGGACCAAGTACGTCGGCATCGGCTGGGCAAAGGACGGTTCGGGATTCTACTACGCTCGCTTTCCCGAGCCGGAGAAGGGCCAGGAACTACAGGCCCTGAACAAGAACCACAAGGTCTTCTTCCACAAGGTCGGCAGCCGGCAGAGCGACGACGTTCTCGTCTTCGAGCGGCCCGATCATCCCGACTGGCTGATGATACCGGGCACCAGCGAGGACGGCCGATTTCTCATCATCGGAGCCGTGGTCGGCACCGAGAACAAGAACCGCGTCTTCCTGCGTGATCTGAGCAAGCCGGACAGCAAGGTTGTGCCGCTGATCGACGTGTTCGAGGCGGATTACACCTTCGTCGGCAACGTCGGCCCGACGCTCTACTTCAAGACGGACAAGGACGCGCCGCGCGGTCGGATCATCGCCATCAACGTCAACCACCCCGAGCCGAAGAACTGGAAGGAGATCGTTCCGCAGGCCGAGGAGTCGATCGAGGGCGCGTCGCTGGTCGGCGGCAAACTCATCGTGCAGTATCTCAAGGATGTCAAGCCGCTGGTCAAGCTCTTCGATCCCGAGGGCAAGTTCGTCCGCGCCGTCGAGGCTCCCGGTATCGGTACCATGGCCGGCTTCGGTGGCAGACAGGACGAGACGGAGACGTTCTACGCCTTCACCAGCTACGCGACGCCGCCGACGATCTTCCGGTATGACGTGGCGACCGGACAGAGTACGCTCTTCCGCAAGCCGAAGGCGAAGTTCAACCCGGACGACTACGTCGTCGAGCAGGTCTTCTTCCCGAGCAAGGACGGCACCAAGGTCCCGATGTTCATCGCCTACAAGAAGGGCCTGAAGCGGGACGGCTCCAACCCGACGATCCTGTACGGCTACGGTGGCTTCCAGATCTCGCTGACGCCGAGCTACGACCCGGCCAACCTGGTGTGGATGGAGATGGGCGGCATCTACGCCGTGGCCAACCTGCGCGGCGGCGGCGAGTACGGCAAGGCCTGGCACGACGGCGGTCGGCTCAAGAAGAAGCAGAACGTCTTCGACGACTTCATCGCGGCGGCGGAATATCTGATCGCGAACAGGTACACGAAGCCGGAGAAGCTGGCGGTCCAGGGCGGCAGCAATGGCGGTCTGCTGGTCGGTGCGGTGGTCACGCAGCGGCCGGACCTGTACGGCGCGGCCCTGCCGGCGGTCGGTGTCATGGACATGCTGCGCTTCCACAAGTGGACGGCCGGCCGCTACTGGGTCGATGACTACGGCAACCCCGACGACGCCGAGGACTTCAAGGTGCTGCGGGCGTACTCGCCGTACCATAACATCAAGCCGGGGACGAAGTATCCGGCGACGCTGGTGTTGACGGCTGACACGGACGACCGGGTGGTGCCGGGTCACAGCTTCAAGTTCCTGGCGGCGCTGCAGGCCGCGCAGGCGGGGTCGGCACCGATCCTGGGTCGCATCGAGATCTCGGCCGGTCACGGTGCGGGCAAGCCGTTGAGCAAGGCCCTGGACGAGGATGCCGACATCCTGGCGTTTCTGACGAAAGTGCTGAAGATCGAGCCGGTCAAGCCGTGAGGTGAGATGGGTCTGGAGCCGGGGCCGGGCTTCGCTTGGCCTGACACCGCCTGGTCAGTCAGACTGACCAGGCGGTGTCAGCAGGAGAAGCACGCCCGACCATGATCGCAGGAACCTCTCCAGAGGCCATTCGACCACACCGACGGCTGGATCGCCCAGACAGACGGTGTCGCGACGCACCTCGAACAGCGTGACATAGTGTCGTTCGACGAGATGGGCAACGGCGACGCCGTGGAGCTGATCCAGCAGAGTCGGAGCGACCCGGACGGCGTTCGCCCGCAGCCCCAGTCTGGCCGCTGCCTCGATCAGGGTCCGTAGACTGGCACCGCGTTCCTCCAGTGGTACAGCCGCAGCCACACGCTCAACCGACACGTCAATACCCAGTTGCCAGGCTGCCATGGCCAGCGACGCCACACCGCAATCGACCGTCCCAAGCTGGGGCACCCACTGGCGCAGTTGGCGGGCTATGCCGCGGGCGGGGTTGATCGTCTGCAACAGGCTCGGGGCACTGCCGGTCAGCGGCCGGACGAACTCCTCCCGGCTCAGTCGCAGCAGGCTCGAATCGACCTCGGCCTCCGCTCGCGGCACCTTTCCGGAACTGAGCAGGGCCTGCTCGCCGAACGAATCGCCCGGCCCGAGCAGTCGCAGTGCCTCGCACCCGTTCCGGCCCGTGCGGATGGCCACCCGGCCCGTGCGGAGGTAGAGCCAGGCGTCGTCGCCCAGTCCCTCGGCCTGGATCGTGTGCCCGGCTGGAACGGTCTCTTCTCGGCAGCGATCCAGGATCGGCAGGACCGACGGCACCGACAGGAAGCCGAGAAACGTCTGGCCGCGCAGATGGCTCAGCAGGGCGTGCAGTCGGAGCCAGTTCTTCAGGTGGTCTTCGACTGACGGTAGACTCGCCAGCGTGGTCCGGAGAGGTTCCAGTGGTAGCCGGAGCAGCCGGCTCGGCTCGCGCGCCCGGCAGGTGGCCGTGTTCCGGTGCGGTGCCAGCAGGGCGTACTCGCCGAACGTTTCGCCTGGGCCGAACACGCCCAGTGGCACGTCGCGGTCATCCTTGCCGTGCGACAGGACACGCACTCCGCCCTCGAGGACGAGCCAGACGTACTTGCCCGGCGTGCCGGCTTCCAGCAGCACGCGGCCCGTGGGAACTGTCTCGGTCTGGCCCTGGCTCAACCACAGACCGAGGCCCTTGCGTCCAAGCAGGGCGAACAGTGGGTAGCGGAGCAGCGCATCAAAGAAGCTCATTGACGGACCTCAGCCAGGACGAATCGAAGCGCACGCCGGCCAGGCGCTGGCGAAGCCAGTCCTCGAACAAATGCTGCCGAACGATGGCCGTGGTCCGCTCGTCCAGTTCTGCGGGCAGCCGTTCGACCACCTGGAAGAGACAGAAGCCGTCCTCGCCGGCCCGCGGGCCGACCAGGCTGTCCGGGGCGGCTCCAA
>CAYYJM010000051.1:13083-29638 GCA_964471755.1 uncultured Alcaligenaceae bacterium | reverse complement strand
TCTAACAACCACCTGCAGCCGTTTCATCCCCCCTTAAGTTACAGGCATTGGGCGTGAGCCCGCCGGTTCTTGCCGCGAGTGTCAGCCCACCGGTTCTTCGCCGGAAAGCCACCGGCGGGCTGACGCCGCGCCGCTCGCCAGTGCGTTTCTTTCGCGCCGTGGTAATACCTGCTGTTCCGTCAGCAGTCTGCTATCCCGACCGGCGTCTCTGGTAACGGACTCGTCGGAAGCTCGGGTGACAACGGTAACCTCGGGGAAAACCCGGTCGTCAACGCGCGAGCCAACACGACGACTGCCAGCAGCAACGCGGTCGGGGGCCGAGCAGATCGTGGGTTTCGCGGTTCATCACTGCGAGTGGCTGTGGCTGGGTGGCCAGAATCGCGAGGACAATTTGGAACTGTTACACGCGAACTGCCATCGTGAGAAGCACAGCAGAGGCATTGGAAACGAAGCAAGCCGCGTCTCATCGTCTGAGGCGTTGGTAGAAAGAACAAGCCGGATGCGGTGAAAGCCGCACGTCCGGTTTCCTGGGGAGGAGGTCGGGGTAACTCGGCCTCCTTACCCGACCGACTAGAGGGCTGCGGAGTGGATCGGGTGGTAGAACACCACGGCTGTCGGATCGCGTACTCCGTCGTAGGGGACGGCCCAGCCATTTTGTTCATCCAGGGGGTGGGCGTCCAGGGGGCGGGCTGGCGGCCCCAGACCGCCGACTTGGCGGACGGATATACCTGCTTGTCGTTCGACAACCGCGGCATGGGCCGGAGCCAGTCGGTCGGGGCCGACATCACCGTCGCCCAGATGGCCGACGATGCGCGGGCCGTCCTCGACGCCGAGCGGATCCCGGCGGCCCATGTTGTCGGCCACTCGCTCGGCGGGCCGGTCGCCCTGCAACTGGCCCTGGACGCCCGGGACCGGGTACGAAGTCTGACCCTGTTGTGCACGTTCGCCGGCGGTCGGACCGCCGCCCCGCTCACCCTACGGATGGTCTGGCTCGGCCTCCGGGCGCGGGTCGGCACCCGGGCCATGCGCCGCCGCGGGTTCCTCCGGCTGGTGCTGCCGCCGGGGGGGAAGGCCGATGCCGTCGAGTTGGCGGCGTTGTTTGGCCACGACCTCGCCGACCAGCCGCCGGTCGTCGCCGCGCAGCTGCGGGCCATGCGGGCGGCCGACCTGACCGACCGGTTAGGGGAACTGGCCGGCCTGCCGACCCTGGTGGTGTCCGCCGCCCACGACCCAATCGCCCCGCCGCGGGCCGGGCGGGTGCTGCGGGACGGGCTGGCGGGGGCGAGGTACGTCGAGGTCGCCGACGCCTCACACGGGCTGCCGATCACCCACGCCGCCCAGGTCAACCGGCTGTTGCGGGAACACCTGTCGGAGGTCGAGTCGGCGGGGCGTTCAGCCGGCGGGGTGTTGCAGCACGCCGAACCAGGAACTTCTCAGGGTGAAGGCGGCATTTCGGAGTAGTCTGGTCTCTCTTCCGCACAACTGAGCGCGCACCGTCCCCCGCAGGCGAAGTACTCTCGGTTCTACGGGGCTTGGACTGTCTTCGGGCGGTCACTCGCACTTCGGCTCAAACCTCGCCCGGCAGGATCTCCGCCGCCGGGCCGGCTTCTGGTCCCGGCTCGATCTTCACCACCGTGTAGCCCAGCTTACGCGCACGCCACTGCAACTGCTTCTCCTGACGCGCACGCACCTCCACAACGTACGCCGCCTCCTGCTCCCGGACGACAGAAAACTCAGTTCTCTCCGAACCGGGTGGCATCCTGGAACAGGGCCCAGTCGGCCTGGGCCTGCATCCAGCGGGCGACCGCCTCGTCCAGGTCGGTCTCCAACCGGATCAGTTCCTGGCCGCCGGTGCCGGTCTCCAGGTCGGTCAGAATCCGATCGGCCTCGGCGAGCAAGGTCTGCTCCGCCTTGCGGAACTTCCGCGCCACGACCCGCTGCTCCGCCTCGGGGATCTTCTGCGTCCGGTCGAACGTGAAGCCCTTGAGGCATTCGGCACGCCAGGCGAGCAGGTTGCCGATCAGCGCCCGGCCAAAACCGCGAATCCTGGCCAGCACCTCCGGATCGAGGTCGGCGGCCGTATTGATGTTGTAGCTGGCCAGAGTCTGCTTCCGTCCCTCGCCGATCTTCGGGATGGTCGCGTCGGACAGATAAAACCCGGCCAGGTACGCCTTCTGGGCCAGTTCTTCCAGTCGCCCGGCCAGTCCCGCCACCTCGGCGACGTACTCACGCGGCAGGGCCTGGCATCGATCCAGCACTGACTGTACCCGAGCCATCGTCTCGATCTGTCGCTGGAGCAGCGGCCCGGCCTGAGTGGTGTGCGACGCCTCCAACTGATTCAGGTGAGTCCGGGCCGACTCCAGTTCGGTCCTGCGTCGGCGGTACTCCTGATACCAGACCGAGCGATAGAAACTAGCCGCGAAGGAGCCCACCGCGACGAACAGACCGCCGACCAGAGCGTAACTGCTCAGGCAGCCGAACAGACTAACGACCACGCCAAGGACGCCGACCAGGGCCAGACTGCCGACCGGATTGACGTGATCGTGGAAACCGGCCGGCAGTGCCGTCGGTGTCGGAGGCCTTTGCGGCACGAAGGTCTTTCTGGCGAGGCGGAGGAGAGATTGCATCGGTGCGTCGATCGCCTGCAATCGACGCAGCAACTCACGCAGACGCGGTTCGTCCGGCGTGAAAACGAACGAGGGATCGCCAGCTCCGAGGAAGTAGTCCGGCCCGCGTGCGCCAGCGATCCGGCACCAGGGGCAATCCGCCGTCCCCTTCCAGAACTGGTGGCCCGGGTCGGCCTTGCACGTCATCAGTTCGCTGCTCAGGGTCGCCAGGGCGGCGTGCCACTCCGTCGCGCCGGGTCGGCGATTCTGCTCGGAGCCGCGCTCGAAGGCCCGCGCGAACAGGTCGAGAAAGGCCGGCGGCAAGTCGTCGAACGTCGGTGTGAAGGGCGGCGGTGCCATCTGGACGCTACCCGCGCGGGGACCGTAGGCGAAGCGATACTGGGCGATGGCGTCCTCGAAGGAGAGTTCGCCCTTGCCCTGGAAGATGCCCGCGTACGGATGCCGACCGAGGAACAGCAACTGGAACAGGACCACGGCCAGGCCGAAGCGGTCGTGATTGAGCGTCCGCACCAGGCCGACGAAGCTCTTGCCCTGCAACTCCGGTGGCGTGTAGTGGGCGACGCCCACCTCGCAAAGGTGGTGCTGACCATTGGCCGTCACCTGGAACGAATCGCAGTCGATGAACCGGACGATGGCCTGCTGCGAGACGCGCAGGTTGCTCTGGTTGACATCGCCGATGATGACGCCGGCCTGGTGCAGTTCGTCGAAGGCGGCGGCGCAGTTCCGGGCCGAGGCGACGAGAAACGCCCACGTCGTCCGGGTGAAGAAGCGCAGCCGCTGAGCCGGGTTGTAGAGATGCTGGATCGACTCGAAGCCGGTGAGCCTCGGCATGACGAAGCCAGCGAGCTGCTTCGCCGAGTAGACCAGCCCCGTCGGCCAGGCGGCGACGGTGGCGAGTTCCTCGCTGGCGTGATCGACCATCCAGCGGAGTTTGTCGCCCTTGGCCGGCGCGGGAGCCTGGCGGTAGAGCTTGACCACGCGGGACTCATCGCCGCGCAGGGTGTAGACGATGCCCTCGCCGCCGGAGGCGAGTTCGCGCTCCAGGTGGACCGGATGGCCGGCGGTGTCGATCAGGTTTGGGAGCGGCACGGCGTCCTGTCGGTGTTCAGGGACTGCTTTCAGGAACGAACGAAAGACCACAACCGGATGAGGGCGAAATCGGCCTCCGCCTGGGCCCAGTGCCAGACGCTCTCCTGCAACTCGTCGAGGGCCTGGGTCGCCTCGTCGCGGGCCAGGGGCGAGTAAGCCTCCAACTCGGCGAGCAGGTGTTCGACCTGGGCGAACAGGTTACTCTGCTCCCGGCGGTAGCGCGACATCAGGGCGCGTCGGTCGGCGTCCGGCATGCTTCGCGAGCGGCCGAACCGGAAGCCCCGCGCCTGCTGGTCGCGCCAGCCCAGCAAGGCTTGCCGCACGGCCGGGTCGAGTGCTTCGATCTGGTCCAGGGCGAGAGGATCCAGGTCGGCGACCGTACAAATGTTGTACAGCGCGAGCTTCCAGAGAATGTCGGCATCGACCAAGGGGATGACGGCGTCGGCGATGAAGATCGTGCGCAGGTACGCCTCGCGAGCCAGTTCCATGGCCCGGCCGGTCAGCTGGTCGAGTTCTTGCCGGTAGTCAGTCGGCATCCGCCAGAGCCGGGCGAGCAACGCATTCGCCTGCCGAGTACGCTCCTGGTATCGCATGTGAACCTTGCCGGCCCCGCGCGCGTACTCTCGTTCTCGCGATCGCAGATCCTCCTCGGCTCGGTCCAACCGCCTCCGGCGATGGCGGAACTCGCGGAAACAGGGCGAGATCGCCAGGAGGCCGACCAGCGGGATTCCCGCCACCGCGAAGATGCCCAGGCTCCCCACCAGAACATACCACGCCACCCCCACTCCACTGAATCCGCAGCCGAGCGCGACCACTGTCAGGCAGACCACGCAAACCTGTGCGAGTATCGCCGCTAGCGGGTAGCGATTCACAATCCCTGGGGGAAGCGGGGTCGGGGCGGTGTAAACCGGAGTGAGCAATTCCCGCGTGTACGGCTCACCCGGAACGCCGGCCAGCTGGAGCCGGCGCAGGCCCTCGCGCCCGCGGGTCACGTCAGGGATGAAACCCGCCGTCGGCTCGCTCACGCCGAGGAAATAATCCGGTCCGCGTTCCTCGACGATCCGGCACCAGGGACAGCACGCGGCTCCAATCCAGAACCAGTGTCCCTCGTTGCTCTGGCAGGGCCGCAGATGATCGAGTAGGTCCGTCAGGACGATTTGCCACTCGCGGGCCGTCGGCCGGTCGCCGTTTTCGGAGCCGCGCTCGAAGGCTCGCCGGAACAGGGCGAGGAACGCCGACGGCAACTCGTCCAGCGACGGCGTGAACGGCGGGGCAAGCAGGTGCATGTCGGCAGCGCGTGGTCCGTGGGCGAAGCGGAACCCGGCGATCGCTTCGCCGAAAGGCAGTTCGCCCCGGCTCTGATCAACCCCGGCGTACGGATGCCGGCCGACCATCAGCATCTGGAAGAGAAGGACGGCCAGGCCGAAGCGATCATGGTTGAGTGTCCGGAGCAGGCCGACGAAGCTCTTGCCCTGCAATTCCGGCGGCGTGTAGTGAGCGACGCCGACCTCGCAGAGATGGTGGTGACCATTGGCCGTCACCTGAAACGAATCGCAGTCGATGAACCGAGCGAGGGCTTGCTCGGACACCCAGACGTTGCTCTGATTCACGTCACCGATGATCACGCCAGTCTGGTGCAGTTCGTCGAAGGCCGCGGCGCAGTTCCGGGCGGCGGCAACGAGGAACGCCCACGACGCTGACGGATAATACACCTGCCGCTGGGCCGGGTTGTACAGATGCTGAATCGGCTCGAAGCCGACGAGCTTCGGCATGACGAAGCCAGCGAGCTGCTTCGCCGAGTAGACCAGCCCCGTCGGCCAGGCGGCGACGGTGGCGAGTTTCTCGCTGGCGTGATCGACCATCCAGCGGAGTTTGTCGCCCTTGGCTGACGTGGGAGCCTGGCGATAGACCTTGACCACGCGGGAATCATCGCCGCGCAGGGTGTAGACGATCCCCTCGCCGCCGGAGGCAAGCTCGCGGTCCAGAGGGATCAGCTGGCCGACGGCATCAATCAGGTTTGGGAGCGGCACGGTTTCACGTCACGGTTCGGGAAGCGGCCCTTTGCGGGCCCCGTCGATCACGGAATCATCCAGGCAGCCCAGTAAGCCTGCACAAACACCAGGCCGCCGACCAGCACGGCCAGCACCAGGCTGTGCCAGAACACGAAGCGCAGGATCGGCCCTTCCTGATTGTGCTGTTCGGTCGCCACCGCCGCAACCACGATGCTCTGCGCATCGATCATCTTGCCCATGACGCCACCCGTCGAGTTGGCGCTGGCGAGCAGAACGCTCGCCTGATCGGCGGTCAACGGCAGGACGCCCTGATCGACCAGCTGGCTCGCCGTAATCGTCTGGAGGCTGCCGAACAGCGCGTTGGACGACGTGTCCGAGCCGGTCAGAGCGACGCCGAGCCAGCCCAGCAGGGCGGCGAACAGCGGGTAGAGAACGCCCGTGTGCGTGAAGGCCAGGCCCAGGGTGGCGTCCATGCCACTGTAGCGCGTGACGTACGCGATGGCGAGCATGCAAGCGATGGTGAAAAGCGGCCAGCGCATGCTCCAGCAGGTTTCGCGGAAGATGCGGAGAAAATCGCCGACGCTGACCCGCAGCCAGAGTGCGGGCGCGATCGCACTGAGGAAGATGCCCGTTCCGGTCGCCGACAGCCAGTTCAACTCGTAGATCGCCGCCTCCTTCTCCTTCCGCTTGACGACCGGTTCGTCGCGGGCGATGACATGGTGCAGACCCGGCACCTGCACCAGCAGCGTCGTCGGCAGGATCCGGATCGGCTCCTCCTGCCCGGCAAAGGAAGCACGCTCGGCCTTCGTGGCCGTGCCCAGCTGAGTCTTGACCTGGGGCGTTCCCCAGGCGAACACGAACGCACTGAGGAGCAGCCACGGCACCCAGGCCGAGGCGATCTGACGCGAAGTATACGGAGGAGCGGCGTCGATCCCGGTCGGCTCGGCCAGTTCATCCGCGAATCGCCAGGTCTGACGGGGCCGCCAGACCTTCAGGAAGAGGGTCAGACAGACGAGCGAAACGAGTCCGCCGGCGACATCGACTAGCCAGGGGCCGTGGTAGTTGGCGACGAGGAACTGAACCACGGCGAAGCTGCCGCCACAGACCAGCAGGGCCGGCCAGACGCCGACCACGCCCCGCCAGCCGGCCATGACCCAGACCAGCCAGATCGGAATGACGAGCGAGAAGATCGGCAGCTGTCGGCCGGCCATCGCACTGAGTCGCAGCGCGTCCAGGCCGGTGACGTTGGCGAGGGTGAGAATCGGTGTGCCCAGGGCTCCGAAGGCGACCGGAGCGGTGTTGGCCAGCAGAGCCAGGCCGGCGGCATGGAGCGGTCGGAAGCCGACGCCCAGCATCATCGCCGCGGAAATGGCCACGGGCGTGCCGAACCCGGCCGCCCCCTCGACGAAGGCACCGAAACTGAAGGCGATCAGCAACGCCTGCAACCGCCGGTCATCTGAAAGCGCGGCGACCGAGTGCTTGACGATGTCGAACTGCCCGGTGGCGACGGTGAGCCGATACAGGAAGATGGCCGACAGAACGATCCAGCCGATGGGCAGCAGACCAAAGGCGGCCCCGTAGGCCCCGGCGGCGAGCATGGTTGGAAGCCAGGCGGCGACGCTGGCCTCCCCTGGGACGTAGAGCAAGACAGCGACGGCCAGGGCCGACAGCAGACCGGCCAGAGCCGCCCGCGGAGCCGAGAAACGGCCCGTCGCCAGCAGGGCCAGGAGCAGGATCACTGGCAAGGCGGCAGCTGCGGTCGAGAGCCAGAGCGCACCGAGCGGATCATAGTTTTGTGTCCACATGCTCACTGGCATAGGGCCACGAGATCGGCAAGTCAAAGGGAAATGCCGTATCCAGGTAGAACCCCTTTGCCCCGCTGGCCTGGCAGTGTCAGCCTGGTTCCGTCACGATGAAGCGGCAACTCGACGCACGACCAGGCGGCGCAGTGCCAGCAGGGCCTGGACGAGCGGTCCGGGAAGGGCGGCCAGCAGACGGTGCGACCAGGGGATGGGTCGGCTCATCCGGCGTTGAACCGACCGCGCTTCCGACGTCCGCCCCTGCACGAGCAGACACTGCGCCTCGAGCAGCAGCACCTGATGCTTCTTTTGCTCGAACGCCTCGCCCTGCTCGGCCAGGAAGGCCGGGTCGCTGCCCCAGACACGGTCCAGGATGAGCAGCAAGACGCGGGCCCGCTCCAGGGAGTTTGACTGGGTCGTCAGCCGTGGGCCGAGATGCTCCCACTGATAGGACGTGTCGCAGTCGAGGTAAGCCCCCGGACCGACCCTGGCCATTTGTGCGAAGGCTTCCTTGTCTTCCGAAATCGACAGGTCTTCCGCGAAGCGAAGGGCTGGACCGGCCTCCACACGCCGGACCACCAGCGTCGAGGTGGCGATGTAGTCCGACAACAATTCCGGGAAGTACATGCTTCCGATGTGGACCTTCATGTCCTGCCACCCCGCCGGCAGCGACGCCAGCGCCGAGAAAGGAACGCCCGGAGCGAGGATCTCGTCCCAGGCCCGATCGTCGTGATGCCAGTGCCGCAGGTAGTGCGGTTCGATCGTCTCGGAGTTCCGGCCCGAGAAGTTCGAGAAGGTGAACAGCACGTCCGGGCGCGCCGCCAGGAGCGACCGTTGCAGCTGGAGTTTGCCCGGAAACCACTCATCGTCGGAGTCGAGGAAGGCGATCAGCGGACGGGAGGCGGCACGGACGCCGTGGTTCCGGGCCACACCTGCACCGGCGTGGGCGATCGGAAGGTAGCGGATCCGATCGCGATATGGTGCCAGTGTCTCGCTCGTGTTATCAGTCGATGCGTCATCGACGACAATCACCTCGTCATCTGGTTGGATCTGATCCAGAACGTTCTGAACGGCCCGGACCACGAGGGCGGCCCGGTTATAGGTCGGAATGACAACGCTGACGGCAGGAACGCGCATCGCCTGTTTCCCAGGGGCTTGTAGGACCTTCTTGAATGGGTGGTGATGCGACGCGGCACTCACCGAGATGAGAACCGGAGTGAGACGCTGTTGCCGGCGTCGATCTGCGGGTTCGTGCTGTCACTGTAAAGACGGAAAGGGGAAAACGCCAACGAAAAGCGAGCTTGGACCGGCATTCCTCCTTCTGCCCGGAGCAGAATTCTTCTCGACGCGAGGCCGGGATTCTTGCCTGGAGTCGAACCACCCACGTTTTCCGCTGGGAATCTCGCACTTCTCGCCGATGGTGGCGCAGAATCCGTCGCACTGGCCCGCTTGGTCGAAGTCTGGCCGGATTTACCCGAATCGATCAAGGCCGCCATCGAGGCCCTGGTACGGTCTGCTGGCCTGTAGCACACAAAAGGAACGACAATGACAAGCGATGACAGCGAACCGAGGAAAACTCACGCCGGCCGGCACGCCATAGACGAGTCGCTCATTCTCGCCCTGGCGGGCGGCCAGTCCGTACGTTCGGCGGCCCGACAGCTTGGCATCGGCGAGAAAACCGTGTCACGTCGGATGGCCGATCCTGAATTTCGTCGGCGAGTCCGGGAAGCCAGAGACGAATTGTTGGACCAGGCCGCCGGGCAACTTGTGTCCAGTCTCAGCGGGGCGAGCGATGCGCTCGTTCGGTTGCTCGAAAGCAGCGATGAGCGCGTAGTTCTCGCAGCTGCGTGCCGGCTGCTAGAACTGTCGCTCCGGTTTCACGATGCACTCGCAGTTTCGGCCCGAATCGCCGCCCTGGAAGCTGTGGTAGCAGGGGCCAATCCAATCGGCCAGGCGAACAGTCCGCCAGCGACGGATTCGGGGGCATGAGGTGTCGGCCTTTGCCGGATTCTCTGGCGTACTGTACACTGAACATCTGTCGGGTTCCCGCCTGGATCGCGAACCGGGCGAGACAACGCGGCCGACGCCGGGCGGGTTCACAGTTCCCCGCCGGCGTCGGCCGGCCCGCCAGAACTGTGAAACCCCATGTCCGACATTCCCGTTGTCGAATTCGACGGTCCATTTCCGCCATTTCTGGACCGGCCGAATCTGTCCCTGACGGACGCGCCTGATAATTATCCTCAGCCGGCGTGCGGTAGCCTGAAATTCGCCAACTGGGAGGCGTTTCAGGCCGTCAAAATCATCGCGAACCAGCCCGGAATTCGACAAACACACAAGTCTTATTTTTCTGCATGCTCGGGCGAGCTAGTTTTTTCCTGGACCGACCCGGCCGGCCGGGAGCAAATTTTCCCAACGGACGGTTTTTCGTTGCGTGAATGCTCGCCGGACCTGTGCAGGGCCTGGCTGCCGATGGCCTGGACGATGGAAACGTTTCCTCTCGGCTGGACGCTGGCACACCTTCGGCCCTGGCTGACGTGGGCAATCACGACCGCGTCAAGGACTGTTGCCGAAGCCCCAGAAGGCCACAGCAAGATGCTGTGGCGGGAACCGACCGACGTGCGGGGCCTTCTTCGGCACGGGTATTTAGCCGTGGACGCTGCCGGCCTGTACGGTTCGGTTTCGCCGGAACCGGCGGAACCGATGGACAATCCGGGAGCGCTGGCCGCACTGCGGGCGATCGAACGAGCCTTGCGTCCGAACGAGAACTCCACTGGTGAAGTTACCACTCCGGGTCGGCCCTGCCGGCGTGGCCGCAGGCGGGAATACGACCCTGACGCCGATCGAGTTTTCTCGGAGGCCTGGGACCAGGCACGGACTGCCGGTGTCACGTTCTCGGATTTTTGCCGTGACCGGGGAATCAGTTCTTCGGCCGGCCGGCGAACGCTGGCACGGCTCCGGTTCCGCAGGAACCGTGCGAAGTAATTCGCCAGTCAACCGCAAACAATTCTTCGCGCAGAATTTCTACTCGCCTCATCCCGTGGCGAAAACCCGCGACTGCACGCAAATCACGCGAAGTAATTCCGCGAAGTAATCCTTCGTCTTCGCACTGACCAGATAATCCCCAGTGTGCGGCCGCCAGAGAGCCGCGAACCGTTTCTGGGGAAGCCTACATGACTGACGAAAAGCTTCTGGACATCAATGAAGTTGCTGCGATTCTGGCCGTTTCAACAAGGGCTCTGTGGCAATGGGCTGCCGATGGCAAGTTTCCCCAGGCGATCCAGCTGGGGAGGCTCCGCCGATGGCGACGTGCCGATGTCGAAGGCTGGCTGGCGTCCCAGGCCGCCAACGCGACGAAGGACCGGCCCGAGGGGCGCGGCCAATGAACAAGACATCGAGCCCGTCGAAATCCTGGCGTGAGTTTCGCTCTCCGGATCGGTGCCCGATCTGCAAACACCTGGGGCGGTGCAAGCGGTCTTCCGATGGCGGCGCTGTTCTGTGCTTTCGGGTGGAAGACGGCGCGTTCCGCGAATGCAGGGGGGGCATCGCCTGGCTGCATCGGCTCGATGACAACCGGATGGCACGGCACACGCGGCCGGACCTGCCGACGATGCCGGCCGAGCCAGAACGGGCCGACGACGACACGCTCGCCAGGGTCTACGCCGCGCTGCTCGGCCGGCTGACACTGAGCAGGAACCATCGGATACAGCTGTACGCCAGGGGCTTTTCCTACGAAGCGATCGACCGCAACGGCTACCGAACCCTGCCCGACGAGCCGGGCCGCTGGCCGGTCGCGCTCGCCCTGGTCGAGCGGTTCGGAGCCGATGCCCTGCGGACGCCGGGCCTCGTCGTTCGCCAGTCGAAACGCACCGGCCGGCCCTACGCCACCATCGCCGGCCGGCCGGGCCTGCTGATCCCCTACCGCGACCATCAGGGGCGAGTTCTCGGCTTTCAGGTTCGACCCGACGAGCCGGGAACCGGCGGGAAGTACGTTTGGCTCTCTGGTTGCGGTGGCCCGCGCAACGCCAGCCGGGCACATCTGCCGTCCGGGAGCCCTTCGCACTGCGAACAGGTGATCCTGACCGAAGGTGCCTTGAAGGCCGACCTGGCCTTCTGTCTCTCGGGTTGGCCGATGGTCGCCATCGCCGGCGTGGACGTTTGGGCGGTGGCCGTGCCGACCTTGTCGGCCCTGGGAGCCAGGCGGGTACTGCTCGGGTTCGACATGGACCTAACGAGCAACCCGAACGTGGCCCGATCCGTCGGCACGGCCGCGCTCGGCCTGACTGCGGCTGGCTTCACAGTCGGCGTTCTCAGCTGGGATGCGGGCGATGGCAAGGGGCTCGATAACCTGCTCGTCCGTCAGTTACTGGGCCGGCGAGAAAAGCCGGCCATCTTCACGACGTGGTTCGACTCGCACGAAGGGATTCATCCATGACCAGCGACGGAAAACTACCCGAGACGCTCGCAGTCGAGCGGATACTTGCCGAGGCCCGCAAGCAGGCCCGGCCTTCGTCTCAGCCCGGCCGCAAGGCCAGGCCACGGCTGCCGAGCTACGAGCCGTTTCCGGTGCAGCATTTGCCAGCGGTCGTCCGGGAACTCGTCGTGGAATCGGCCGCCGGGATCCAGTGCGATCCCGCGATGGTCGCGATACCTGCCCTGGTGACCATCGCCGGATGCATCGGCAATTCCTGTCAGGTCCGGTTGAAGAAGGGCTGGTTCGAGCCGGCGGTTCTTTGGGGAATCGTTGCTGCCGATTCTGGTTCTGGCAAATCTCCGGCCGCCAGGGCAGCTACCGCCCCGGCGTTCACGCTGCAAACCGAGCTGTTCCGAAAGGCCGACGAAGCAACGGAGGCCTACAACGCCGAACACCTGAAGTGGGCAGCAACCGCGAAGGAAGAGCGTGGCGACGAACCGAGCGAGCCACCACCGGCAAAGCGGTTCGCGGCGAGCGATCTAACCATTGAGGCTCTGGCGGCCATCCTGGGAAAGAACCCGCGTGGGCTGGTCGTCCTTCGAGACGAACTCGACAACTGGTTCCAATCCCTCACGCGGTACAAAGGGCGAGCCGGCGGAACCGACCGTGCCCAGTGGTTGGAACTGTTCTCCGCTGGCACGCTCATCGTGGACAGAAAGCTAGCTCCGGGGCCTCTGGTGATTCCCCGAGCCGCAGCGTCCCTTTTCGGCACCATCCAGCCGCAGATTCTGCGGCGTGCCCTTGATGAAGAGTCTCTGGCCGCCGGCCTGTCAGCCCGGTTCTTGCTGGCGATGCCACCGAAGCGACGAAAGGTCTGGACCGACTGCGAGATACGCGACAGCGTCCGGGAAGCCTATGAGCGGCTGTTGTCGGCCCTGCTAGCACTGCCAATGAAGGATGCACACAAGCATATCCCGCGAACCCTGAAATTGATGCCGGCAGCGAAGCGACTCTGGGCCGATTTCTACGACATTTGGGCCGTAGAGCAGTTCAACGCCGAAGGTCACGACGCGGCCGCCCTGGCGAAGCTGGAAGCCTACGCTGCGCGGTTGGGCCTGGTCCATCACGTCGTGACGTGCGTCGCGAACAACGTCCACGGCGATGATTTCTTGTACGTCTCCGAGGAAAGCATGCGGGCGGGGATTGCCCTGACGCAGTGGTTCCGGCGAGAGGCTGGCCGGGTTACCGCCATGATGGGCATGGCTCCCGAATCGCTGGCAACCGAGCGACTGATTGCCTGGGTCGCGTCGCACGGGGGGGCGCGTGACGGCAAGCAAGCTGAGGCGATCGAACCGGACAAAGTACGGCTCGATCGAAGACGCCGAAGCAACCCTTCAAGGGCTCGTCGATGAAAGCTACGGCCACTGGCTGAACCGCCCGCCGGGCGAAGATGGCGGGCGCCCGACTCGGGAGTTCATTCTTGAAATACCACTAACAGAAACCACAGAAACCTCCCCGGCCGACGCGGGGGACGATGTGCAATAACCCCGGCGTCTGGTGCAGTAACCCCCAAAAACCCCTTGTTTCGAGAGGTTTCTGTGGTTTCTGTTAGTGGTAGCGCAGAACTTTCCCCGCATCTGGCTGGAACCGGCCGGGGAGGTTTCTGCACCAACCTCAGGGAGGTTTCTGCACCAACCCCAGAGCCGGCCCGGCCGGCGTCCTCTTTCACTGACCCTCATCACGGAGAATGACACATGGTTGAACAACCGACACTGCAAGCGATCCGGGCGACCGGCCGCAACCTGTCCGAGGCGCTCGAGCGCCTGGCGGACATCGTCTCGGAACTGGAGCGTCGCAACCACGACGGCCGGCACTCTCTCACCGAGGCTCGGGCTTTGGTCCACTTCGACCGACTGCGAGCCGATCTCGAACGGAAGGTGCTGGGGCCGCTGGCTAACCTGGTGTCTGGCGTGGCCTGATATACTGACAACGTCCTTTGACCGCGCCCGGCGGCCGCGTCCTGAGAAGCGCGGCCGTCGGCCGGTCCTTCTCAGAAAGGTTCCATCATGGCGAGCGTGTCCAATGATCCGAACGGTTCGCGGCGGATCTTGTTCGTCGATCCGTCCGGCGTGCGAAAGACGTTCCGCGTGAAGTGTGACCGACGGACGGCCGAAGGCATCGCCCGGCACGTCGAAGCCTTACTGGCATCACGGATCGCGGGGCTCCCCGTCCCCCGAGATACCGCCGCATGGCTGACCACCATCGCGGACCCCCTGCGTGAGAAGCTGGTCCGGGCCGGTCTGATCGATGGCGAACCCGAGGCTTCGGCAGTTCCGACCATCAAGGGCTGGTGCGCCGACTACATCGCAGGGCGAACCGACCTGGCGACGCGCAGCATCGCACGGCTGGAATACTCGGGCCGGTTGCTGGTCGAACACTTCGGCCCGGAACGTCGGCTCGACACGGTCACGGCCGGCGATGCCGACGACTACTCCCGATGGTTGGCCCGGACGCGGGCTCCGAATACCGTCAGACGACAGCTGGGGTGGGCGAGACAGTTCTTCGGCGCGGCCGTCCGGCATGAACTGCTGACCCGCAACGTGTTCGCGGGCCTGGCCGCGAACACGCGACCCGACCGGAGCAAGGATCACTTCGTGACGCGTGAGGAAATCGCGAAGGTACTGGATGCGGCACCGGACGTACAGTGGCGGGCAATCATCGTCCTGTGTCGGTTCGCGGGGTTGCGCTGCCCAAGCGAAGTTCTGGCCCTGCGATGGCCCGACGTTCTGTGGGATCAGAAGCGAATGACCGTGCCGAACATCAAGACGGCCGGCAAGACTGGCCAGGCGTTCCGGGTCGTGCCGCTGTTCCCCGAGGTTGCGGCCGTTCTGGAAGAGGCGTTCGCCCTGGCCGACGAAGGGGATGAGTACATCATCACCCGCTATCGGGACTGTAACGCCAACCTGCGAACGCAGCTGGGCCGGATCGCACGCAAGGCCGGCGTCCCGCTCTGGCGAAAGCCGTTCATGAACATGCGGGCCAGCCGGGCGACCGAGTTAGCCCAGACGTACCCAGGGTATGTTGTCGCGGCCTGGCTCGGCCATACCGAGAAGATCGCGGAGGCCCACTACTGGCAAACGACCGAGGCCCATTTCCAGGCAGCGGCTGCACCTGCTGCGCCAGTGGCGCAGAATCCGGCGCAGCAGGTGCAAGCAGGAAGCAGCACGGGCGAGAACCACGAACCGGGCGAGATGTCGGAAGGGGATTCCCCGCAAGTAGATGCGACTCCCAGCAAGCTAGTGCATGGACGTACAGTAAACTTGCCTGGAGTCGAACCGCCATCCCTTCCTGGCCTCGATGATACCGAGCGGCACAACAATTGCATGTTGAGTGAGTGGGGACTCTCGGATTCCACGGCTGGAACCCGCTCCACGGCTCCGCCCGGTGACGGATGGCTTACCGGACGACCGAGTCGGAGGATCGTTCCATGCGAACGACATTGATTACTGGTGCCCTGGCTCTGGGACTGCTGACCTTCGCTTTCACCCCGACGGCCTCAGCCTACTGGAGGAGCGTCGGCCGACATGCCCTGACTCCTCACGTGTATCGGACCCTCACCCCGTACAGGGTGAACACCTGGTACGGCAACGGACTGCACGGCATCCGGCCCTATCGCTACTCGTTCAACCCCTATTACGGAATGCGGAGTTACAGCTACACTCCGTACGGATCGACGATCATCTACAACCGCTACCCCTACGGTTATGGCTATGGTTATCCGTACAGCTACGGCTATGGTTATCCGTACGGCTACCGGAGCGCGTACGGATACTACGGCTGGTAGTCGAACGGACACGTCACGCGGGCCGGGCGGATCGCCTGGCCCGCGTGCTATTTCAGAACCAGTTTCGTCTTCCGGGTGATCTGATACGGCACCTTCCCCTTTTCGGTAACCACCTTGCCGTGGCCGGTGAAGCTGACGTCGTAGGTCCCGGCGGGGCACGCCTTGCCCTTGGGATTGCGCGTATCCGAGGGGCCGGCCCAGTTGAGACCGTCCCACTCAAAGTTGTGCTTGTAGGTGCCCATCTTCAGCGTCACGACCTTGTCCGGTGGCGGGAAGGCCAGGCCACTGTCGCTCAGGCAGTAGGACTGACCGTTGCCCGTAATCGCCTCGCGCGGGTAGAGACCACCGGGGCCGGCCGCCTCGGCGAAACTCGGCGGAAACGCTCTCGGAATCGCTCCCTCGTAATCCTGCTTGATGACGATCCGGTAGGGGAACTGAACTCCCTTCGCGACCTCGGCAAGGGTGAAGGTGTAGCCATCCTTCGGGAACTCGATGGCGATGACGTCCTCGATCTTCGGCCGGGGTTGCTGGGCAGCCACGTTGTCGCCGGTCGAGAGGCAGACGAGGCCGAAAGCCAGAGTCAGCAGTGGGAATCGTCGTTGCATGGAGCGCTCCGTTTCGTGCCTGAATCCGGATGCGGAAGCGGGACCGTAGGGTCGTCCTACAAACTCGCCGAGTGGTCCGCCATGAAAGGGTCGTTCTGGACGCGGATCTGTTACTTCTACATGGGGATCAAGCAAGTCTTGCCCTGCGTCATCGAACGCGAGATACTA
>CAYYJM010000051.1:0-13073 GCA_964471755.1 uncultured Alcaligenaceae bacterium | reverse complement strand
CTCTCCCTGGCCGCTCTGCTGATCCCGGCCGTTCTCCACGCGGCACCGGCGAAGCCGAACGTCGTCGTCTTCTTTGCCGACGACATGGGCTTCTCCGACATCGGCTGCCACGGCGGCGAGATCCGTACGCCAAACCTCGACGCCCTGGCGACGAACGGCCTGCGCTTCACGCAGTTCTACAACACCGCTCGCTGCTGGCCGTCACGCGGCGCACTCCTGACCGGCTACTACGCTCAACAGATTCGCCGCGACACCATCCCCGGCGTCAAGAGCGGCAGCCAGGGCACCCGGCCGGCCTGGGCCAAACTCCTGCCCGATCTGCTTCGGCCCCTCGGCTACCGCTCCTACATCTCGGGCAAATGGCACGTCGATGGTCTGCCTCTGAAGAACGGCTTCGATCACTCGTACATCATCGACGACCACAACCGACACTTCAACCCGCGCCAGCATCGCGAAGATGACAAACCATTGCCAGCGGTCGAGGCCGGCACCGGCTACTACTCCAGCACGGCCGTCGCCGACCACGCCATCCGGTACCTGAAGGACCATGCCGCGAATCACAAGGAGACGCCGTTCTTCGCCTACGTCGCCTTCATCGTGCCGCACTTCCCGCTCCAGGCCCCGGCCGCTGACATCGCCCGGTATCGCGAGAAATACCGAGCCGGCTGGGACACCATCCGCGATGAACGCTGGAAGCGGATGCAGGCCCTGAAGATCGGTGGCTCCAGCCTGTCGCCGATCGAGCGTGATGTCGGGCCGCCCTACCCTTTTCCCGACGCGATCAAGAAACTCGGCACCGGCGAGGTGACCCGGCCGCTGGCGTGGAAGGACCTGACCGACGAACAGCGCGAGTTCCAAGCGGCCAAGATGGCCATCCACGCGGCGATGGTCGAGGTCATGGATCGGGAGATCGGCCGGGTGCTGAATCAACTGCGCGCGATGGGAAAACTCGACGACACGCTCGTACTTTTCCTGTCCGACAACGGAGCCAGTGCCGAGATCATGGTGCGCGGCGACGGCCACGATCCGAAGGCGGAACCGGGCTCGGCCGGGTCGTTCCTCTGCCTGGGACCGGGTTGGTCGAGCACGGCGAACACGCCCTTCCGTCGGCACAAGACGTGGGTCCACGAGGGCGGCATCGCCACGCCGTTGATCGCTCACTGGCCGAAGGGCATCGCCGCACGGGGCGAACTGCGGCACACGCCGGGGCACGTCATCGACCTCGTGCCGACCGTGCTGGAACTGGCCGGCGGCAAGGGACCGGCCGACGGCGCACCGCCGCTGCCGGGCCGGAGCCTCGTCCCACTCTTCGCGAAGGACGGCACGGTTGTCCGCGAATCGATCTGGTGGCTCCACGAGGGGAACCGCGCCCTGCGCGTCGGCGACTGGAAGATCGTCGCGGCTGGCAAGAACAGTCCGTGGGAACTCTACGATCTGAGCAAGGACCGCTCCGAGACGCGGAACCTCGCGACCGAGAAGCCGGAGAAGGTGCGTGAACTGGTGGCGCTCTGGACGCGACAGTTCGAGGAGTACGCGGCCCTGGCGAAGAAGGACGCGCCGTCCGGGGCGAAGCGGTGAGGCGTCAGCCCGTCACGGTAATCGCCACAGACGCACGGTGCGATCCGCGCTGGCCGACACGATCTGTCGGCCATCCGAGGCGAACGCGACCGCCGTGACGGCGTCCGTGTGCCCCGTCCCGGTCGCGAGTTCCGCCCCGCTGCTGACGTCCCAGACGATCACCGATTTATCGTGGCCGCCCGAGACGATCGACCGGCCATCCGGCGCGAAGGCAACGCAGGTCGCCATCCGTGTGTGGCCGGCGAAGCGGCGCAGTTCCCGGCCGGTTTCCACCTCCCAGAGGCGCACCGTCGTGTCGAAGTGGGCCGTGGCGATCGAGCGTCCGTCTGGCGACCAGGCGATGCCGTGGACCGCTCCCCGCGGCACCGCGATGGCGCGAATCTCGCGGCCTGGCTGAACATCCCACAGCCGCAGACTCTGGTCGCCATCGCCCGAGGCTCCAAGTCGGCCATCCGGTGACAGGGCGATGCCACTGATCCGGCTGCGGTGGCCCGACAGGCGGCGAAGTTCCCGACCAAGGTTCAGGTCCCACAGACGCGCCGTCCGGTCGTCGCCGCCGGTCAGCGCCAGTCGGCCATCGCGTGAAACGGCGACCGCACGCACGGCGTCGGAATGGCCCATCAGGCGGCGCACCTCGCGGCCGGTGGCGGGATCGTACATACGGACGCTGACGCCCTGAGCGACGATGAGCAGATCGCTGCCCGGCACCACGGCCAGGGCGGAGAGATCGGCCGACGCCTCGGCCAGCCGCTTCAGGATGCGACCGGTCGTTGCCTCCCAGCGCAGGAGGACCCGCTCGCCGCCGGCCGAGACGACGTCGCCGTTGCTCAGGAAGGCGCAGGCGACGGCGGGCTTGCCGTGGCCGATGAACGTGTGCGTGGACTGCAACGGGCTGGGCTGATGGCTTCGCGGAAGTTCACCGGTCTGCTGGAGTTGCCCCAGGGCCGAGGCGAGGCCGGCCGGCGTGTCGAAGCGATCGTCGGGGTGCTTGGCCATCAGTCGACGAACCAGGGCGGCGACCGGCCGAGGGATCTCGGCCCGCACCTGCTCGACGGAGAGCGGATTGTGCCAGCGGTGCTTGTCGAGTTTCTGGAGCAGGTTGCAGTTGGGGAACGGCACCTTGCCCGTGAGCAGGAAGTAGAAGACGCAACCGAGGCTGTAGAGGTCGGCCCGGATGTCGATGCCGTGCGGATTCTCGAGCTGCTCCGGAGCGATGTAGTCCGGCGTACCCAGGACGACGCCGTCGCGTGTCAGCGTCGTCAGGGGCACGTCCTGATGCTCGCGCAGTTGGTAGAGCCGGGCGACTCCCATGTCGAGGATTTTGACCTGCGGCCGGGTGGATGGCCCCGTACCGGGCAGGAGAATCATGAGGTTGCCCGGCTTGATGTCCCGATGGACGAGGCGCATCTCGGCGACGTGTTGCAGGCCCAGAGCCGCCTGGCGGATCACTTCGCAGGCCAGGCCGACGTCCATCGGCCCCTGCTCCTCGACGAGTTTCTGAAGCGTGTTGCCCGAGACGTACTCCATCGCCAGGAAGTGCGTGTCGCCGACCTGCGAATAACTGTAGACCGAGACGACGTTCGGATGCGACAGGCGCGAGGCGGCGTCGAACTCACGGCGAAAACGGCTGATGATCTCGTCGTCGTCGCGCCGCTCGACGCGGATCACCTTGAGGGCGACGATGCGATCGTGATCGAGATCGCGGGCCCGGTAGACGATGCCCATGCCGCCCCGGCCGGCCTCGTCGAGGATCTCGAAGCCCGGCATTCGGGGCAGCACGTCGAGCGGCGTCATGGGGACGGTCTCCGGGGGCCTGTCGCCGTGCTGCGGGTCGGTCGGTCGTGGGTTCTTCATGGGTCGTGTGCCATCTCCCGTCCGCCCGCCGATCCGCTCACTCGGATCGGCCCAGATCGATGCCCGTGCCGTCGAGCCGTTCGATCTGCACTTCCGGCCCCTGGATGTGGTGCAGCAGGTGCCGTGGCAGCGAACATTCGATCCGCACGCGCTCGCCGACGAACTCCTCGCGGAGGATCTCCGCGTGAGCGTGCAGATAGGCCAGGGTCTTGCCGTTACCCGCGTCGAACTCGACCCGCGCGTGCAGGAACGCACTGCTCAACATCTCGACGACCGTCTCGCGCAGATCGTCCAGGCCCAGACCCGTCGCCGCGCTGATGCCGACGGAACGCGGATGATGCTGCTGCAACACCTGGAGCAGCGACGGTTCCGGCAGCCGATCGACCTTGTTCAGCACCAGGAGTGTCGGCCTTTTGTCACAGTCCAGTTCCTTCAGCACGGCGTTGACGGCCTGGATGTGGTTCTCCGCCTGCTCGCTGCTGGCATCGACGACGTGCAGCAACAGCCGGGCCTGTCGGGTCTCCTCCAGCGTCGCCTTGAACGACGCGATCAGGTGGTGTGGCAGATCGCGGATGAAGCCGACCGTGTCGCTGAGAAGGACCTTGCCCAGGTCGCGCAGGTGCCACTGGCGAGTGCGGGTGTCCAGGGTCGAGAAGAGCTTGTTCTCGGCCAGGACCTCCGCTCCGGTCAGGGCGTTCATGAGCGTACTCTTGCCGGCGTTCGTGTAGCCCACGAGCGACACGGTATACTCGTCACTCCGCGAGCGGACCTCGCGTTCCTTGCGGGCCTGCACCTCGCCGAGGCGGTGCTTCAGATCGCGGATGCGGGCATCGACGAGTCGGCGATCCTCTTCCAGCTGCGTCTCGCCGGGACCGCGGGTGCCGATGCCGCCGGCGTGTCGGCCAAGGTGGGACCACATCTGCCGCAGCCGAGGCAGTGCGTACTCGAGCTGGGCCAGCTCCACCTGCAAGCGGGCCTCGATGGTCCGCGCTCGTGTGGCGAAGATGTCGAGAATCAGTTCGCTCCGGTCGATGACCTTGACACCGGTGGTCTTCTCCAGCGTCTTGACCTGTGCCGGTGTCAGGTCGTTGTCAAAGATGATCACGTCCGCATCGCTGACCTCGACGAGTTCCTTGAGTTCCTCGATCTTGCCCCGGCCGATGTACGAGCCGGGATGGATCTGCTGCCGTTTCTGCGTCAGGCCGCCGACGACCTGTGCGCCGGCGGTGTCCGCCAGGCCGCGCAGCTCTTCGAGCGGATCCTTGCCGACCCACGGCCGGCTGGGCAGTTCGACGCTGACCAGAATGGCTCGTTCCTGACGTACCGAGAGTTCTTCGCGTGCTTGATCGAATGTCACGTGCTGATGCAACCTCCCTGGTGAAGATGACGTATTTTACGGTAGATCGGCCTGAGGGGGAAGAGGAGAGCGTCCCGAGGCGAGCCCCCGGCGAAAGCCGGGGGAGTACACCACGAGGAACCTCCCCCGACTGTCGTCGGGGGCTCGCCTTCAACTCCCCCGACTGTCGTCGGGGGCTCGCCTTCAACTCCCCCCTGCCTGTACCATATCCACCATGACGAAACGATCTCGGTAGCGGAGGACGAGGCATGCGCTGGGGACTCGCGATGGCGGCGCTGGCAACCCTGACGGCTCTCGGCACATCGGCCGACAAGCCTGGCCGTCCGCCGACCGAGGCAACCGGCACGAAGGGTATGGTCGTCGCCGTGTCGCCGCCGGCGGTCGATGTCGGCGTCGCCCTCCTCAAGGCCGGCGGCAACGCGGTCGATGCGGCCGTCGCCGTCGCCTTTGCCGAGGCGGTGACCTACCCGGCGGCCGGCAACATCGGCGGCGGCGGCTTCATGGTCGTTTATCCGCCGAAGGGCTCGCCGGTCGTCTTCGACTACCGCGAGGTCGCTCCGAAGGCCGCCCATGCGAAGATGTTCAGCCGGCGCGACACCTGGTTCACCCACAAGGCCGTCGGCGTGCCCGGCACCGTTCGCGGTCTGGCCCTGGCCCACAAGAAATTCGGCTCTCGTCCCTGGAAGGAGCTCGTCTTGCCGGCCGTCCACCTCGCCGAGAAGGGCTTTATTCTCGACCCGGCCATCGCCGCCTCGCTCAACGGGTTTCTCAAGGGCAAGAGCGTCTCGAAGGAGGCCCTGCGCGTCTTCGGCAAGGACGGCAAGCCTGACTGGAAGGCCGGCGATCGCCTCATCCAGAAGGACCTCGCCGCGACCCTGCGACGCATCGCCGAGGGCGGCCCGGACGCCTTCTACACCGGCCCCATCGCCGAGCAGATCGCCGCGGAGATGAAGACCGGCGACGGCCTGATCACCACGGCCGACCTCGCTGCCTACACGGCAAAGGAACGGGCTCCGGTCCACACGACCTACCGCGGTTACGACCTCTACGGCCCGCCGCCGCCGAGTTCGGGCGGCATCACCCTCACCCTGATGCTCCACATGCTCGAACCGATGGACCTGAAGGCGAAGGGCCGATGGTCGCCCGAGACGCTTCACCTGCTGATCGAGACGATGCGCCGCGCCTACGCCGAGCGGGCCCGGTATCTGGGCGATGCCGACTTCGTCGCGGTGCCCGTCGCGAAACTAACGAGCCCGGACTTCGCCCACGAACTGACGCGGACCATCGATCCGAAGAAGGCCACGAAGAGCGCCGATCTGGCCGGCGACATCCCACTGTCAGCCGAGGGGGACAGCACGACGCACTTCAGCATCATCGATGGCTCCGGTCTCGCGGTCAGCAACACCTACACGCTGGAGAACAGCTACGGTTCCGGCCTCGTCGTTCGCGGAGCCGGCTTCCTGCTGAACAACGAGATGGGCGACTTCAACTGGCTACCCGGCGTCACCGATCGCACCGGCCGGATCGGCACGCTTCCGAACCAGATCGCTCCCGGCAAACGCATGCTCAGTTCGATGACGCCAACGATCGTCGCCCGGGATGGCAAGGTGCGTCTGATCACCGGCAGTCCCGGTGGTCGGACGATCATCAACACGGTCGCCCAGGTGGTGTTGAACGTGATCGAGTTCGACCTGCCGCTGCGCGCGGCGGTCGATGCTCCGCGTCTGCACATGCAGTGGTTTCCCGATGAGGTCCGCTTTGAGGGGAAGACCGCCCATGCCGAGGCGGTCAAGGCCCTGGAGGCGATGGGCCACACGATCAAGCCGGCGCGTCAGGGCGATGCCCACTCGATCGCGATCGATCCGAAAACGGGCGTCTACCACGGCGTGGCCGACCGGCGCATTCTGGGAAAGGCGGCCGGTTTCTGAATAGGGCTCGGCCGGGTCACCGCGCGAGCCGGCCGATGTCCACCTTCTTGCCCATGACCAGGATGACCTGGTCATCGGTAAAGCGGTGGTCCGGCCGGGGAGCCATCTCCCAGCGGCCGGCGTGCAGTGTTGACTTGATGCCCAGGACGAACAGGCCGAACTTCCGCGGTAGCTCGGCCGACTGCAACGTCTGGCCCACCAGCGCATCCGGCACCGCGATCTCGGCGATGCCGTACTCCTCGTCCACCCGGAAATACTCCAGGATGTTCGGCGTGGTCATCTGGTCGGCCAGCTCTCGAGCCATCTCGTACTCGGGATGAATCACCCGCGTCACGCCGAGCGCCTGGAGGATGCGACCATGCTCCGCTGACACTCCCTTGACATAGATCTGTCGAGCCTTCAGTTCACGCACGTGCAGAGCGCAGATGATGCTTCGTTCGATCATCTCGCCCAGGGAGATGAAGACCGCCTCGGCCTTGTCAACCAGGAGCGATTCAAGGACGCTGCGATCGGTCACGTCGCCGACGATCGCCTCGTTGAGGCGTTCTCGCAACGGCTCGACGCAAGCCTCCTCGCCATCCACGCCGGTCACCAGACAGCCATTGTCGCACAGACGACGTGCCAGCGCACTGCCGAACGACCCCAGACCCAGGACGATGAACTTCTTCGCGGCCATGCCCCTCTCCCTATCCGACGAGGACTTCCTCGTGAACCGGCCGGGCCTTCATTCCCCGCTCCTGCCGTGCCACCGCCGCGTACAGCGACAGCGGGCCAATTCGGCCGGCGAACATGAG
This sequence comes from uncultured Alcaligenaceae bacterium, assembly GCA_964471755.1. Classification (GTDB taxonomy): domain Bacteria; phylum Planctomycetota; class Planctomycetia; order Gemmatales; family Gemmataceae; genus CAYYJM01. Next base: position 5,562 of record CAYYJM010000051.1, on the reverse strand, counting down.
CAGGATCAGAAAGAACTTGCTCAGATCGGCCAGGCCGGCGGCCAGGCTCGTTCCGGGAATGGGACCGCCGACACTCAGGCCCACGGTACACAGGGCCGAGATTACCTCGAACGACTGCTTCAAAAACGATCCATGATCGATCGTCGCCTCCTCGGCGACGACCACGACGCCGAGTGTCCCGAGCATCGTCAACAGGGCGAACAGAAGGACGATCAGGCTGGCCCGGTCGATCGTCTTCTGGTCGATGGTACGCCGAAAGGCGATCGTATGTGCCATGCCGGTGAGCTTCGCCCACGCCTGGGCGAGCAGAACCATCAGTGTGGTGACCTTGGTGCCGCCGGCGGTCGAGGCCGGGCCGCCACCGATCAGCATGAGCAGCATGGTCACGAACAGGGTCGCCGTCGCCATCTTGCCGTAGTCGAGCGTGTTGAAGCCGGCCGTGCGCGGCGTGACCGAGGCGAACAGCGACGCGACGACCTTCTCCGGCCAGGCCAGGCCCTTCAGTGTACGGTTCCATTCCAGCATGCCGATCAGCACGGCTCCGCCGACGATGAGGCAGACCGTGCCGACGACGGTCAGCTTGGTGCTGAGCAGGAGCCGACCCCACAGACGCGTTCCGGGTCGACCGCGTTCGGTCACCTGCCGTACGGCCGAGCGGCGCAGATCGGTCAGGACGGGGAAGCCGATGCCGCCGAAGACGATCAGTCCCATGATCGTGAAGTTCAGCAGCGGGTCGGCCCGCCACGGGACCAGGTTGTCCTGGTGTAGCCCAAAGCCGGCGTTGCAGAAGGCGGACACGGCATGGAACAGCGCCCACCAGCACGCCTCCATCGGCGGCCTCACTCGCAGGAACGACGGCAGGAGCAATAGAAATCCGACCGCCTCGATAACGAGGGTCGCTCCGAGAACCTGCAGGCCGATCCGCCGTACGCCTTCCTTGGCCGTCGCGCCGAGCGTCTCGCTCAGGGTCTGGCGTTCGCGCAGCGTGTCGGCCGCGCCGAGCAGCTTGGTCAGGAACGTCGCCATCGTCATGATGCCGACGCCACCGATCTGGACCAGGAGCAGAAGAACCGCCTGGCCGAAGAACGAGAAGTAATCGCCGATCGGCCGGACGCTCAGTCCGGTGACGCAGACCGCGCTGGTGGCCGTGAAGAAGCTATCGACCAGGGTGATGTGCGGGTTGGCGGCACTCGGCTCGTGCTGCCGTGCCCACGGCGTGTACAGGAGCAGACCGCCGACGATGATCGCCAGGAGGTAGGTCCCGAACATGGCCCGCGCCGGGAAACGAGCGAGAGCCCCGGTGTACTTCAGCATCGTGGTCCGTCAGGTTGCCCCCCCGCCAGCCGGTGGCCGGGTTGGGATCAGCATAGCGAGACGAGATCCCTCCGGCGAGACTCGCTCCAGGCGAGCCCCCGGCGACTGGCGAGCCCCCCACGAAAGTGGGGGGAGTTCCAGTCGGCAAACTCCCCCCACTTTCGTGGGGGGCTCGCCTGGTCACCGTTCGCCGTTCAGACGCGCTCGAACGCCAGGATGCGGTAGGTGATCATCCCCTTCTTGCAGACCCACTCGAGCTGGGCCGTCGCCTGGTCGAACTGCTTGGCGTGCCGGGGATCGGGCCAGTCCTGCATCGACGCACGCAGGAACGGATACGTCGGCAGGATGTTCCGCGTCACGTCCTGATCGTGGACCAGCTTCAGGCCCACGGCCTCGCCCATCGCGAGATACTTCTCGATCGGGCAAGAAACGTCGATGTGGCCGTAGGTCGCCCGGGTCGCCTCGTCGCTGCCGGCTCCGAACGACTGGAGCATCTCCTGAGCGTCGGAGCGCGGCACGAAGTCCGTCAGGGCCAGCCGGCAGCCGGGCTTCAGGACGCGCGCCGCATGACCGAAGAACGCCTGCCGACTCGGGAAGTGAAAGATGCACTCGACCGCGGTCACCACGTCGAACTGTTCGTCGCCGATCGGCAGATCGCAGGCGTCTCCCTGGATGAATCGCAGGCGATTGCCATGCAGCGGATGAATCGTCTGGCGAGCGCGTTCGAGCTGTCGGCCGTCGATGTTGACGCCGGTGAAGTCCATGTCGTGGCAGCGCTCGTTCAGGCTGGCGATGGTGCCGCCGAAGCCGCAGCCGACGTCGAGGTGGCGCTGCCCGCCGACGAGCCCGGCCGCATCGGTGAGCAGTCGGCAGAGCTTCTCCGCCGCCCGGGCGTAGTCCTCCGGCGAACCGTCGGCGGTCGCCGGATCGTCCCAGAAGCCCCAGTGGACGTGCCGACCAAAGGCCGTCGCCGTGACCGGCTCGTTGGCCTGCAAGCGGCGAAAGAGAATCTCGAAGTAGGGCGGCGAGCCAGCGATCGGCGTTGCGGATGCGGTCATGATCGGCACTCCTTGCCCGAGGTTCTGAGACCAAGGCTCCGGCGGAATTTCGCAAGCCTACCTTGCCTGGCCCCTCAGGGCAAGCCCGATTACCGGAACGAGCCGCCTTGACAGGGTTGCTCCGGTCGCTTACCCTCCCGGTTGGTCAGGGGGGGACCATCGCCACTGTTCCGCGAAGAGGCTTCGACCCGTGCCAGGAGGACACATGGAACCCCAACGCTTGCCGACGCCGACTCCCGCCGTTGAAGGCCAACCGACCGAACTCACCCGTTTCCTGACCGACCCCGTCGGCTGCATGGCCGACCTCCACGCTCGCCACGGCGACGCCGCCTGGTTCCGCAACGGTGACAGCCGGGCCATCTTCGTCTTCGCGCCGGAGTACAACCGACAGGTCCTCAACACGCCTGAGGTCTTCGAGATCGTCAGCCGCTTTCCCGGCCCGAGAAACAGTGCCCAGCGGCGCTTCGGTCGGGGCCTGTTCAGCATGAACGGCGAGGACCATCAGCAGCATCGCCGACTGCTCATGCCGCCGTTCAAGAAGGGCTATCTCGACACCTACCACGAACCGCTCGTGGCCCTGGTCAACGACCGACTGGCGACCTGGCAGCCCGGCACGCAGGTGGACCTCATCCACGAGATGAAGGAGATCACTCTGCGGATGACCACGGACCTGCTCTTCGCCGTGGACGATGACGCGACGGCCCATGAGATCGAGGCCCTGTTCGACGAATGGCTCGACGTCAATCACGTCGTCTCGTTCGCGTCGCAATTTCCGGTCGAGCAGCCGCCGGGTTGCTACGAGCGTCTGCTCGACGTGGCCGCCCGCCTGGAAGTGGCCTTGAAGCGGCTGATCGCCGTCAAGCGCGACTGGGAGAAGGGGCAGGACGTGCTGTCCATCCTGCTGCAAGCCCGGGCGGCGGGGACGATCGGCGATCTGGAAGTCATCGGCCAGACGATCACGACGTTCAACGCGGCCTACCACACGACGACCTACGCGTTGACCTGGGCCCTGTTTCTTCTGGCGCAGCATCCGGCGTACCTGCGGCGCGTGGCCGAGGCGGAGTTCGCTCCGCTCAACGGCGGTCCACCGACCCCGGCGGGCCTGGCCGAGATGCCGTTGCTGGAACGGGCCACCCGCGAATCGCTGCGTCTGCTGCCGCCGGTCGTCTTTCTGCCGCGAATCACGGCCCAGCCGACGACCCTCGCCGGCGTCGATCTGCCGGCCGGCTCGCCGGTCCTGGTCAGCCCCTACGTCACCCAGCACCGCGCGGACCTCTTCCCGCGACCGAACCGCTACAACCCGGATCGCTGGGAGACGGGCGCATCACCCTACGCCTACCTGCCCTTCGGAGGCGGCCATCGCCTCTGTATCGGTGCCCCGTTCGCCCAGAACATCCTCAAGATCACCCTGTCGCTCATCCTCCAGCGTTTCCGCCTGGAGGTCGTGCCGGGAGCGGTGATCGATCGCCAGGGGACGCTGACTATGGGGGCCCGTGACGGGGTGCCGGTTCGGGTTCACGCTCAGGACCACCAGTACCAGGCGAGCCCGGTGGCCGGGACGATCCACGAGATGGTCGAGATGCCAGCGGCCTGTCACCAGCGTGCGTCGGCCTGACGCTCGCTTCAGGCTGCCCGCTTCTGGACGCGCTCCTTCGGCTGATGCTTCCAGCGGCGGTGCAGCCAGAAGTACTGCTCGGGATACTCGCGTACCAGGCTCTCGATCGCGGCCGTGAAACGTTGCGTGATGGCCGCGACGGCATCCGCTCGATCGGCGTAGTCACGCGGATCGATGCGGTCACGGATGATCACCTTGAAGCCGTCCGTCTCCGGCACGACGACCATCGCCAGAACCAGCAACGGCACGTCGTAGGTCAGACTGAACAGGGCGACGGCCTTGTGCGTCGAGGCCGGCCGACCGAAGAACTCGACGAACTGACCGCGCTGGCCGGCGTCCTGATCGGCCAGGGTCGCCACGACGCCGCCGGAGGCCAGCACCTGCTTGATGCGCTCGTAGTCGTCGTTCTTGGTCAGCACCTCCTGCCCGGTTCGCTGACGAAAATCGCGCAGCCAGCGATCGAGGTACGGATTGTCGATCGGCCGGGCGACCGGGTACGCCTTGCAACCGACCAGGCCGAGATGGAAGCCGGCCACCTCCCAGTTGCCCAGGTGACACGTCACGACCATCGGCACACGTCGGGATAGCGTTGCGTCGAGGAATGGCCGCGCCGCGCTGAAATCGACGATGTCGTGAACGGTGCCGGCCTTGAGCCGACGTGGCAGATGAACGATCTCGACCAGCATCCGGCCAAAGTGACGGTAGACCTGGCGAATGACACGATCCCGGTCAGCTGGCGTCCAGGCGTCACCGAAGGCGAGCCGCAGATTCTCGTCGGCGACGAGTCGATGTCTTCGGTCCAGGTGGTAGATGAACCAGGCGAGGACCTCCACCGCCTTCATGGCCCACGATCGCGGCAGGATCTGGGCGACGGTGATCAGCAGACGAACGGCGAGATAGACGGCGTAGTCGAACGCCGGTGAACGCTTGCGGGCCATGAGTTGCTCCTCCGTGAGACTCACTTGGCGGTCTTCATTTAGCCGCCGGCTTGCCGGCGGTCTTCGTCGCGAATTCCCGCCGGCAAGCCGGCGGCTAAATGAAGACTGACGGCTACATGTCACGCACCGATCTCGATCGTCCGCCCGGTCGAGGCCGAGCGGTAGATCGCCTGAATGACCTCGACGGCCTTGCGTCCTTCCCGGCCATCGACCAGTGGTTTGCCACCCGTCCGGATGGCGCTGATGAAATCCGCCAGTTGGCGAGCATGGCCGACGTGCGAGATCGCCTTGGGATCGGCCGAGCCGCCCGACGCTCCGGTCTTGACGGCGAACTTCTCCCGGATGACGGCGTCCTCTGGCCGTTCCTCGGCGAACTGCCAGCGAACCAGGTCGTCCTGCTCGATCTCCACCGTGCCCCGGTCGCCGTGGATGGCGATCCGCTTGGGCAGCCCCGGAAACACGCTCGTTGTCGCCTGGATGACACCCAGGGCTCCGGACGCGAACCGCAGACAGGCAACGGCCGTGTCCTCGACCTCGATGCGCTGATGAGCCAGCAGGGCCGTGAAGCCGCTGATGTGCGTGACCGGCCCCATCATCCACAACAACAGATCGACCTGATGGATGGCCTGATTCATGA